>JAUSGG010000099.1 GCA_030649165.1 Armatimonadota bacterium | reverse complement strand
CGGTCGGAATGACATTCCCGCGAAACTGAACTCGCTCGTCAGAACCCTAAAACTTTAAACCCCAGCCGTTCCCTGATAATATTAGCCGTGTCAGTAACCACGGTATTCGCCGACCACCCGCCTTTTCGTCCCGCGGCGCTGGTCGATTGTTCAGGAGGAAAGATAGTGGCCATTGTAGATATCCGGAGCGGCAGCAAAAAGGAGCTTACCATACCGGAACTGGAAGCAGCCGCGCGAGTGATGCGCGCCTACGCGCTCGTCGCGATACACGCCGCGGGAACCGGACATCCCGGCGGATCACTTTCGATTATGGACGTGAACGCCATGCTTTTCCTGCACGAGATGAACCACGACCCGTCCAATCCCTGCTGGGAGGACCGGGACAGGCTCTTCTATTCGGCGGGACATAAGGCCCCGGCGCTGTATGTGGGTTTGGCCAAGTCGGGCTATTTCCCCATTGAGGACACCGTGACGCTGCGACGCTGCGGGAGCGACTTCCAAGGCCACCCGCACTGCCTGAAGCTCGATTGCGTTGAGGTCTCGAGCGGCTCGCTTGGCCAGGGCTTGGGCATTTCGGTCGGAGACGCGCTCGCCGCCAGGTTGAACGGCAAGAACTATCGAGTGTACTGCGTGATGGGCGACGGCGAGCAGCAGGAAGGCAGTGTGTGGGAGGCCGCGATGAGCGCGGGCCACTTCGGGCTCGACAACCTGTGCGCCATAGTCGACAAGAACAGGCTCCAAATCGACGGCTGGGTCAAGGATGTTATGGACATCGATCCGCTCGCCGATAAGTACAGGGCCTTTGGCTGGCACGCGATTGAGATCGACGGGCACAATATGCAGAAAATACATGATGCGTTTGAGGAAGCCCGGAGGACGAAGGACAAGCCCACGGTAATCATCGCTCATACCATCAAGGGCAAGGGCGTTTCTTTCATGGAAAACCAGGCCGGCTGGCACGGCGTCGCGACCAAGACGCGCGAGCAGCTCGATCAGGCGCTGGCGGACCTGAATGTCCCCAGCCTCACCAAGGAGAAGGTAGACGATCTGCTGCGGAACGCTCAGGAATTCAGCAAAGAAGTGGCGGCGGAGATTGACGCGAGCCAGCCCAGGTTCTCGGCGAACTACTGGTGGAACAGCCGCGACAATATGAAGGTGGAGATGGACCCCACCCGCATGGGATTTGGCCGCGCAATGTCCAGAATCGGCGACGACGAACGCATCGTCACGCTTCACGCCGACATAAGCTCATCTATAAGGATCACCGGATTTGAAGAGAAGAGTGAATTGCGCAAGGACCGCGTCTTCAGCGTCGGCATCGCGGAGCAGAATATGATGCAGGTCGCCGCGGGAATGGCCAAGGAAGGCCGAATACCCGTCACCGGGACTTACGGCGTGTTCGCCGCGGGCCGTCCCTGGGACCAGATAAGGACCACCATTTGTTACGGCAACCTTAACGTCAAGATCGCCGGAGCGCATGGCGGCATATCCGTCGGCGCCGACGGAGCGACCCATCAGGCCCTTGAGGAAATATCGTTGATGAGCATTCTGCCGAATATGATCGTGGAGGTTCCCGCTGACTCCATCGAGACCGACCGGGCGACCGAAATATGCGTCCTGGAGATCGTTGGCCCGACCTATCTCCGATTCGCAAGAGAGGCGACGCCGATCATCACGACCCAGGAAACCCCATACAAGTTCGGAGTGGCCAACGTGATTCGCTTCCGGGGCGAAAAGCCGAATTTCGTGGATGCGTTCGAGACCAGGCTTTCCACGGACTATAGGTCCGAAAAGGAGGACCTCTGCATTATCGCCTGCGGGCCGATGGTTCCCGAGGCCATGCGCGCGGCCTGGCTGCTGAAATCCGAAAAAGGCATAGAGACCCGGACCGTCAACATCCACACCGTCAAGCCGATCGACGGCGCGGCCATTGTCGCGGCGGCGAACGAGATCGGGATCATCGTGACCGCCGAGGAGCACCAGGCGGGCGGATTCGGCAACATCGTCGCCGGAATTGCCGCAACCCGGACCGATGACGCAAAGCCGCTGCGCATCGCGCAGATCGGCGTACAGGACCGGTTCGGCGAATCGGGCGAGCCCTGGGAGCTCATGAAGCTGTTCGAGCTGACCGCCGAGCATATCGCAACCAAAGCGCTGAAGCTGCTGGGGAGATAGGATATGTCCATCGACTATACACGTCCCGAATACACCGACCTCTGCATAATGGGTAGATCGCTCATTCTGGAGGAAATGGCGTCCGCCCGGTACGCGGAACACCAACGCCTGACCCGCGACCCGGCCATCCACGCCCTGCTCCAGGGCTTGCAGCGCAACGAGGACGAGCACAAACGCGAGCTGCTTCGCCACATCGAGCGGCTGCAGGGAAGAGCCGAGGAGATCACCATCCAGTGCGCTCCTCCCGAGGAGCCCGACAGCGTGGCAGGCGGTATGGTCCCCGGCTACAAGACGAGCCTGGAGATACTCAGAAAGGACCTGGCCGTCGAACACCAGGCAGTGCGGCTCTACGGGGAGTTATCGCTGCAGGCGACCGATCCTGAAGTCAAAAAGCTTTTCGCGCACTTCGCGCGGGCGGAGAACGGCCACGTCAACGGGCTCGGTTATCTAATCCGCGATATCGAGCGCGGCAAGTACGACGTCAGCTTCTTCTGTCCCGTCTGCGGCTGGCAGATCAGCTTCGGCCCCGATCCCACGGTTGGCGCGGAAACGCGCTGCCGAATGTGCCACGTCAGCTTTCGCCTGGAGATGGTAGAGGGCGATTTCGCGCCGGTGGAGTTCAAGACGCTTTGATCCAGGAGCATCGTTTGTACCCATTAGCAGAGATGGACCTCCCCCTAACCCCCTCCCACGTGAGGGGGGACTTACCCCCTCTCCTTTCAGGGGAGGGTTGGGGTAGGGTTCAGACGCTCTTTTACAAACGATGCTCCTGCGCTTTGATCTCCCTTGCGCAGCCCGCCAACGATGTAAACGCGCGCAAGGGCGGCGAGTAGATGTCGGAACTCCGCTGGAATCCCATACTGGAGCAGTGGGTCATAACCGCAACTCATCGTCAGGACCGCACGTTCCTGCCTCCCCGTGATTTCTGCCCGCTCTGTCCGACCAGGCCGGGCGGCGCGCCGACGGAGGTACCCTCGGAGACCTACCAGATCGCCGTCTTTGAGAACAAGTTTCCCGGACTCACACCGAAGCCGGCCGAACCTGCCGTGCAGGGCAGCGAACTGTACAAGGTAGACGCCGGCCAAGGCGTGTGCGAAGTCATCCTCTATTCGCCAAATCACGACAACTCGCTGGCCAATGAGAGCGTCCGCGGCATCCGCGGGCTGATCGATGTCTGGACCGACCGCTACGAGGAGTTGGGCAGTCGGGATTACATAAAGTACGTCTTCATCTTTGAGAACAAGGGGAAGGAGATCGGCGTCACCCTGACCCACCCACACGGGCAGATATACGCGTACCCGTTCATCCCGCCGAAGATCGAGCGCGAGTTGGATTCGAGCAGGCGGTTCCACGAACGCACGGGCCGCTGCCTGTTTTGCAGCGTGATGGAAGAAGAGAGACGCGACGGACGACGAATGGTGGCGGAGAACGAGGCGTTTGCGGCATTTGTCCCGTTTTACGCCGGGCTTCCGTATGAGGTCCACATACTGTCGAAACCCCACCGAGGTTCGCTGTTGGACTTTGCGGAGCCGGAGAGAGACGACTTGGCGCGCCTGCTGAAGGTCGTTTTGCTCAAGTACGACAATCTGTGGGGCAAATCGCTTCCGTACGTGATGGTCCTGCACCAGTCGCCGACCGACGGCCTTCCGCACGATTACTACCACTTCCACATAGAGTTCTACCCGCCGTACAGGACTAAGAACAAGCTGAAGTATCTGGCCGGTTCCGAAGCGGGCGCCGGAACGTTCATCAACGACACGCTTGCTGAGGAGAAGGCGGAGGAGCTGAGGCGGGCGGAGCCGTCGAGTCAGTTCTGAGCGCTAAGTTCTGAAGGATGAGGTATGAGGGGTGAGTCGCTTATAATGAGGGCGCGGTCGATAAAAGAGAGGTTCGAGCAGGTGTTTTCGCATCCGGCGGAGGTCGTGGCTCGGGGGCCGGGACGTGTCGATTTGCTGGGAAGCCATACGGACTACAACGACGGTTTCGTGCTGCCGGTGGCCATCGACCTGGAAGTAATGGCGGCAGGGCGGGCCAGGAACGACGACACAATACGGCTGTGGTCGAACAACTTCGGCGAACTGTCGCGGTTCAGCTTGAAAGATATTGCGTTCGATACCGAGGCCAGGTGGAGCAACTACGCCCGCGGCGTGGTCAAGTTCTTGCGGGAGCGCGGAAACGGGATTCGGGGAGCCGACGTGCTGATCGACGGGCGCGTCCCTATCGCCTCCGGCCTCAGCTCGTCGGCGGCCATCGAAATGGCGGTTGCGACCCTCTTCGAAGCGCTGTTCAATCTGGACGTTCCGCCAGTCGAACTGGCCCTGATCGGCAAGCGGGCGGAGAACGAGTTCGTCGGGATCAACACCGGGATAATGGACCAGTTCGCGTCTCGTCTGGGCAAGAGCGGCCACGCGCTTTTCCTCGACTGCCGCTCGCTGGAGTACGAGTTGGTCCCCCTGCCTACGGAGAAGGTCAAGATCGTCGTCGCGGACACGATGAAACGCCGGGGGCTGGTCGACTCCGAGTATAACCGCCGCCGCAGCCAGTGCGAGGAGGCAGCGCGGGAGTTGGGCCGGCACATTTCCGGCGTCCGGGCGCTGCGCGACGTAACGGCGGAGCAGTTCGAGCAGCATCGCGACGCGCTGCCGGAGGTCATTCGGAAGCGCGCGGAGCACGTGATTTACGAAAACGAGCGCGTGCTCAAAAGCAGGCAGATGCTGCAGGCAGGAGATTTGGCGGGTTTCGGGCGACTGATGGACGCTTCGCACGATTCTGCCAGGGACCTTTACGAAGTAAGCTGCGTGGAGCTTGAGACGATGGTCTGGGCGGCCAGGAAGGTCCCAGGCGTCCTTAGCGCGCGAATGGCTGGCGCCGGGTTCGGCGGATGCGCGGTCAGCCTCGTGCCGAGCGAGGCGGTCAAGGAGTTCCAGCGTCTCGTCGCGGCGGAGTATGAGGCGAGAATCGGAGTCAAGCCGACGTTCTATGTTTGTGAGACGGCGGACGGGGCGGGGACCATACCAGTGCTGAGTGCTGAGTGCTGAGTGACCTCCCCCTAACCCCCTCCTAAGAGGAGGGGGAATACTCTATCCCGCGGGAACGGCCTTGTGCAACCGAGTCATCGAACACCGTCTAAGTCAGTTCCCGCAGCACGCAACCGTTTTCATCCCCTTGGCTGGTTGAAAGCGCTATGGATGACTCATACCTCATCACTCTTACTCTGCCCGTATTTTTCCACGTACCGCTTGTGACCACGAGCGACTTCCTCAGGCGGGATTTCGAGCGGTTTGCCGCGGAGCATGGCCAGATAGACGGTCTTGGCGACATCCTCGACCATCACCGCCGCTTTCAGGGCCTAGATGTCAGCGGCAGGAAGGCAGCTCTCTCTTTTCTGCTCCAAGCGTTGTCTGATCCTTTCGGTCTGTTGGCCGATTGCCATACACTTTTTGTCATGCTGGAGCTGTCCTTTGCTCCTCGTCTTGGTTACGTTGTTATAGGATTGCAGCGCGGAGGTGGCACCTTGGTAATCACCGCTAAGGTAGCTGCTCTGTGCTCGGTGCAGAAGCACCAGTGGGTTCTTCTGCAGCGTTTCACTGACGATCCTCTTGGCCACTTTGATGGCGGTACTGTAACGGTTCTCGGCTTCCTCAAGACGTCCGGCTTTTCGTGCGCGGTCGCCTAGCGTCTCCTGGCGGGCCATTACTGCCTTGTAGACCCTGTAATCGTATTTCTGTGGAATTCTCTCGGAGTTGAGACGCACGCGCCCACTCACTGCGTTAAGTGTAACGGTGACCGTCCTTTCCTGAGACGTGCCGGAAGTCTTTGCCCCCATCAAAGTGGATAGTGAACGTAGCGGCGCGTATATTTTGTTGTCGAGGAAGATCGGAGCTGCGTCGAGTCGCACTTGGCGCGCGTCAAAGGTGGCGGTCTTCGTTCCCACGCTCAGGTTGAGGGTGTGCGTCTTGCCCCCCACCTCCATACTCAGCCCTCCCCGTTGCGACCCGCCTTCGGCTGTCACGTTAGAGGGTTCGCTACCGGCGGCCGCGGCGCAAAGCCAGTCGGCGAAGAGCTTCACCGGGACAAGGATGACTCCGTTATCCAACTCAACTATCTCAGCTCCACCGAAATCGATTCGTGCGGCCTTCGAAGCTGCACCCGAACCTGATCCATAGCAAGCAGCGCAGATAGTGCATGTCACGAGCAATACCACGCAAATCGTGAGCCAGTAATAGCGCATTTACAACCTCCATATCTACAAATGAGAGACCTACCCCTGCCCGTATTTCTCCACGTATCTCCTATGCCCCCGCGCGACTTCTTCCGGCGGTATTTCCAACGGTTTGCCGCGGAGCATTGCCAGATACACGGTCTTCGCAACGTCCTCAACCATCACCGCCGCCTTCAGCGCCGCTATCGGCGTTGGGCCGATGGTGAACACGCCGTGGCTCTGGAGGAGAATCGCAATGCTGTTGCCGATGTGCTCGACAACCGCCTGGCCGATTTCTTCTTCGCCGATCTGGCAATAGGGGCCGCAGGGAATGGGTCCGCCGAACTCATCCGCGATTGCTGTGAGAACCGCCGGTATCGGCTCGCCGAGGGCCGCGAAGCTGGTGGCGTAGTTGGAGTGAGTGTGGACCACGGCGTGAACGTCGGGCCGGTGACGGTAGATGTAGAGGTGGGTCGGGGAGTCGACTGAGGGCTTGAGGCCGCCCTCGACCTTGTTGCCGTTCAAATCCACGACCACCATTTGCTCCGGCGTCAGGTCCTCAAACGTAACCCCGCTCGGTTTGACGACGGCATAGTTGGTCTCAGGATCCCTGCCGCTGACATTGCCGCTGGTCCACGAAACCAGCCGGCGGTTCGGGAGTTCCCGATTCATTTCGCAGATGGTTTTCTTCAGGTTTTCAAGCAAAGTAGTTCCTCAGTTATCGGTTATCGATGATCGGGCGTTATATCCGATGACGCCCGAAACAGAACTCTGAGGATTTCAAATCCCCCAGACTCTGTTCCGCACGCGATTCCAAATCGCGTGCGATCATACTTCCCACTACGGATGGGACAAGCTCAAAATCCTGAGCATAGGTTTCTTATACGTTCGTGTATTTCTGTATGTGCACAATCAAGCCAAAATGCTATTCCATCCATAGTATCAGCCAAGCATTTGATATCTATATTGTTGAGTTTCTTAGGCAGAGAGGGTTTGTTCCCTGTGTTCACAGGATACCGAAACGAATAAGAGCCATCGTCGTTCTTGCTGAATTGCTTAATACATTTGTCAATTGCCGCTATCTCGCTATCGGAACCTCTTGCACCTATCTTTTTGAGTATATCTTTGCACCGGGTCCAAAGCGGCTCAAGCTCGTGTCTTCCGGGAAGTTTGCGTTCGCGACCACACAATTCGTCACCGTCGAGGATTATCTGCTTCAAGCTTAGTTCCAAGAACTGACGATATAGGAATACGATAGGATAGACTACAAAATCAGCATCTGATCTGTGCTTGCGGATACGATCTTCCGCCAGAGATTCTACTAGAACATCAGCTGCTAGCTTGTAGCCTTCAATATAAGGAAACCATTCAGAGCGATACCCTACGTAAGCACTAAACCGCCTATCACCGCCCGTAGCAAACAGTGTGTCTCCCTTCTTAGGCCAGGGAATCTCCTCCTCTGCATCTTCAGTAAAGGGATCTTGATTGTTGTGGTCAACATCTTCCATTGTTTACTCCTCGTCATCTCCGTGCGACCATGCACCTGGGATCCTTACACCGTCCGCAGACGTAACGCCAACAAGACAGTCTTGAGGTAAGCGGAAACCCCGATGCGGCGGGGAAGCCAACCAAGGGCAAAGCCCCATGGACCTTGCAAAGATGAGAGATCAATAGAGAAAAGAGCAAATGGACTAGTGTGCTAGACGGAAGCCGACGACGCCGCCGCTGTAGGCGCCCGGGTTGTCCAGGTAGCTGCGGTCGGCGCATCGGCCGCCGCAATTGACACCGATTACGCCTCCGGAGTCGCTGTCCCAACTACCGCCCCGCATCACACGATATCCACCTCTTGAGGGACCTCTGGGATTTCGAGAAGGAGACGCCTTGTAGTAGTCCTTCGCATAGACGTCTGCGCACCACTCCCATACGTTCCCCGCCATATCCATGCACCCGTAGGCGCTCGCACCAGCGGGATAGCTTCCAACCGGCTGCGTCGAGGTCAGATTAAGGTATACGTTTGCACACTTGTTGTTGTCCCACGCGTCGCCCCAGGGATACGTTCTGCCGTCTGTCCCCGCAGCTGCTTTTTCCCACTCTGCCTCCGTGGGAAGTCTGCCGCCTGCCCACTTGCAGTAGGCCGCAGCGTCATTCCACGTAACATTCACTATCGGATGGCCATGCTTCCAACCCCAACTGGGAGCATCAGGCATCTCGTAACCGGTTGCTTTGCAGAACTTGCGATATTGGGCAATCGTCACCTCGCACTTGCCGATCTGGTAAGTATCGAGATAAACCGTGTGAACCGGTTTCTCATCCGGTTCATGATTGCTGCCCATGATGAACTTGCCCGCTGGGATAGTGATCATCACGGAGCCGTCCTTCGGGTTGATCTTCGTTGCGCTCTTCGATGCCGCAGCCTTAGCCGCAAACGTGCCTGAACTAAGCGCAACCAGCACTGCAATGCATACAAGAATACGTTTTATAGTTTCACCCATCGAAGACACTCTAGGCGCATCTTCGCCATTTGTGCGGGCGTTTCCTCTCTTGGGTATTTCTCGCACTCTGGCTTTCGCGTTTTCCCCATCTTTCGCACTTCGGGGGTTCCAAATACCTCGGATTCTGTTTCGCACGCGACTGCAAATCGCGTGCGATCAATGCCGTTAGTAAAGCTATGTAAAGGCTACTCCGTCGATACCTGATCACCCTCGTAACACGAACGCCTGGATGTGCATCCCCATATCTTCCCAGGCTCGTTGCACATCTGCCCGTCGGGGCCCTCGGTGCTGTTCGTCTTGCCGCACATCCAAGACGGGATGGGTGTCATACCTTCCCTGTCACCAAACATGGAATCTCTGTCCAACTCCTCACGCCGGAGCAAATGCATGCATCTGCCGTCCTTCACCTATGTCCCCCTTCTCGCGTCGACCAAACGTTGATCCGAAATAACTACCAGGCGTGGATCCCCGCTGGGTGGCGATTTCCGAATCGCCACCCAAAAACCAAATCCGGATTTCCGAATCCGGAAAACCTACCCCGCCTGTTCCGCTTTGATCCCCTTCAGCCTCTTCATCACGTCATTCGCCCCCCGGCCGAAGTAGTCGTGGATTAGCTCGTATTCGGCGAAAAGCTTCGCGTAGACCGCCTGATTTGCCGCGATAGGCTTGTACATTTCGTCCTTCACGCGGGCCATCTTTTTGGCGGCGTCGAAGATCGAATCGTAGCCTCCAGCCGCCTTGCCGCCGGCTACCGCGCCGAACATGGCTGAACCGAGGGCTACGGTCTGCGGCGAAGCGGCGATCTTGATCTCGCGGCCCGTTACGTCGGCGTAAATCTGCATCAGCATCTTGTTCTGCTCGGGGAGGCCGCCGCAGGCGTAAATCTCGTCAACGGCGACACCGCTGTCGGTGAAGGCTTTAATGATCTTGTTCGTGCCGAACGCCGTCGCCTCGATCAGCGCACGATACATCTCCTCCGGCTTGGTGTTCAGCGTGCAGCCGAGCATCACGCCGGTCAGGTCGGCATCAACGAGCACGGACCTGTTGCCGTTCCACCAGTCGAGCGCGAGCAGTCCGCTCTCGCCGGGTTTCAGCCGCTGGGCCTTCTCCGTAAGCAGATCGTGAACCGAGATGCCCCTGCCCTTCGCCTCGTCCCGGTATTCGGCAGGCACACAGTTCTCGACGAACCAGGCGAAGTGATCACCCACGCACGACTGACCCGCCTCAAATCCGAAGAAGCCGGGGATGATGCCGTCCTCGACCACGCCGCACATTCCCGGCACGATCTTAGGCTCGGTACCGAGGACCATGTGGCAGTTGGACGTGCCCATTATGATGACCATCTTGCCGGGTTCGACGACCGTCGTGGCGGGGACGGCGACGTGCGCGTCCACGTTTCCGACGGCGACGCCAATGCCGGGCTTGAGCCCGATCTTGCGCGCCATTTCGGGGATAAGCTCTCCGGCCTTCGCACCCATCGGGGAGATCGTCCGCGACATCTTCTCATCTATGACGCGCTCCAACCTGGGATCGAGGGCCTTGTAGAAATCGTTTGACGGGAAGCCTTCGCGCTTGCTCCACATCGCCTTATAACCGGCGGTGCAGGCGTTGCGGGTCTCCCTGCCGGTAAGCTGCAGGACGATCCAGTCGGCGGCCTCGATCAGCTTGTCGGCGGCGGCGTAAACCTCCGGGGATTCGTCCAGGATTTGCCAGGCTTTGGCGAAAAACCACTCGCTGGAAATCTTTCCGCCGTATCTCGCCAGGAACGACTCGCCCCGCTCCCCGGCGATCTCGTTGATCTGATTGGCTTCGGGCTGAGCGGCGTGGTGCTTCCAGAGCTTCACCCACGCGTGGGGGTTGTTCTTCCATTTCGGGTCGAAACACAAAGGCGCGCCGGCCTTGTCGATCGGCATCATCGTGCACGCGGTGAAGTCGATTCCGACGCCGATCACGTCGTCCGCCGAAACGCCCGCCTCTGCAAGCGCGGCGGGAACCGTGGTCTGCAGCACACGCAGATAATCGGCGGGGTCCTGCAGCGCCCAGTCGTGCGGAAGCCTTTCGCCCGTGGACGGAAGGACCTCGTCGATGACGCCGCTATCATAGTTATAGACGCTGGCGGCTACCTCACGGCCATTCTCCACGTCCACCAAAACGGCCCGCCCCGAGAGCGTGCCGAAGTCTATGCCCAAGCTATATTTTCCCATGCGGCCTCCGATATGGTTCTTTGGTTGCTGGTTTGGAATCGTGTTCGATTATAACACTCGCACGGTCTGTTTGTGCAAGAACCTGTGCGGGCGAACACGAGGTTCGCCCCTACCGTGTCATTTTTCGGATCTTCGGCGCGGACAACAATCCGAACGGCGCGAACACATAGTCGTCGGTCCAGTCCGAGGGCGGCTCGTTGCCGTCCAGCCGCCAGAAGAACCTGCCGTTCTCGAACCTCATTCCGCCGAAACAAGGCAGGCCCTTGAAGTTGTTCGCGCCGACCCCGTACGGATTTGCGTCCTTCGAATGGTGTGGGCCCAGCAGGTTCCTGCAACTGTTAATCAGCTCGATCTCCAGCATGTTTGCTCCGTCCGAGACGAGGTCGGTGATGTCCAACTCCAATGGCCGCCAGACCAGCCGACCGGCAGGCTTACCGTTGACGCGGACTTTGATGACTACGGCGCCCACATCGTCGAACGCCAGCGCGATCCTCTCGCCGGGCTTCTTTGCAACGTCGATCATCTTTGAGCAGACGACGCTGCCGCGGAAGAAGGGGTAGCCCTGCTCCACCAGATTGGAGGATTCCGCCGTGTCAGTGGAGTCAGTCAGGACGAAACCGGAGCCGTCGCGGACGACGTTGAAGTCGCCGATCACGTAGCAGGACTCCAGCTCATATCCGTATTTCAGCTCGTTCCAGGCTTGACGCACATCCACGTATTCCCCGCTGAACGGCAGCACGATCGGATCGACCGCATCGGGCGGCGGATTGGTATAAGCGCGACCCTGATAACTTGCGAGGTCCACTCTCTCCAGCCGCCGCTGGACCTCGTTCCAGCCCAGATACGGCGCCGTGATCTCGACCACGTTCTCACCGGGACGCACGAGATGGTCGATCGGTATCTTCTTGAAACTGATGTCGGTCCACCAACCGTTATCGACGTAATCGATCTTCTGCCCGTTCACGGTGATCTCGAACTTCTCCGGCGTTTCCTGGATAAGGTTGATGCCCCTCGACTTCCGCTCCTTGAACGCAGTGTTGAAAGTAAACCGGAGGGTCAAGGGGGTCTCGTCGGCGATTTCGGCAAGACGCTCCCGCAGCCAGATCGTCTGAACCGGCTCGCTCCATTCGCCATCCGCGATTCTGTACCGGCAGCAGTCCAGCGTGATCGAATTGGGACCTTTTCGTTCGATCTCCCAGATCCCGCCAAGCTCCTTTTCGTCTACAATACGCCATCTTTCCGGCTCGCCGAGAACAGGCTTCCGCGCCGGGTCGAAGGAGAACAGCCTGGACCCCGCCGGGGCAAACAAAAAGCTGACAGTCGTGGAGCCGTTCCGCAGACTGACCGGAACGGGCGCTATGTCTCCAGTATCGAGATCCCATTCCTCGACGAGAGCTTCGCCGGGGATGGTCACGAGGGCTTCGATGCCGTTGTCCTTATCGCTGTTGGCGATGAAGAAGAGCTGCTTTGCGCCCAAATCGCGCTGGTGCATGATGAGCTTTCTGAGGTCGTTTCCCACACGGTCCGTGATCTCGATCCTTGCGGAAATCGCCGACAAAACGGCCTCTTTCATCTCATCGAACTCGTTCGCGACCACAGGCTGCCCGGCAAGGACCCTGGCCGGATCGTCGCTTTCGATTCCCTCGACCAGCGTCGGGAGGTTCGCCACGCAAGTGACCTTTCCTCCCGCGGCTATGAACTTCTCAAGCAAACCAAGAGTGGATTTGCGGATCGAAAGCATTGGCGGAAGCACAACCAGTTTGTACTCCGCCTCGCCGACGCGGAACCTGTTCCCAACTACCGACGCGTGACGCTCCATTATGCTTTCGTCGCCGTAGTCCCAACCAATGTGCATTTCCAGAAGGGCGTCACTTACGTCGATCAGAGGTGAGTTGAACTGTCCGGAAAGCCAGGTGTCGTCGGTGTGGTAGACGCACCACTCGCTCTCGATCGGATGGATGATCAGCGCGTCGGCGACGTGTTTGCCCGAGGTCAGCGCGGCGGCGAGCCGGGCGAAATGGTCCTCCACCGCCGTGTATTCCGGCCACCACGGCTGCTGATAGAAGATCGAGGGGGGGAAGTCGCGCTTGCGGCAGCCGCGGAGCGAGTAGAGAGACAGGTGCTGGCACATCATGTTAATGCCCAACGCATACTGCCATTCGCCCAGCCATTTCTGGTCCTCGAATGTCACGTTCCAGCCCGTGCAGCCGAATGTTTCGGACAGAACGCGAGGCTTGTCGAACTGGTGAGCGGCGCTCGTCACCTGCTTCACGTATATGGGATCCCGAAGCATTCGGACGATGAAATCGACGCCGGGGACCTGCATATACTCGTAATGCGGCATTGCGGCCCCGATGGAAGTCGTCTGCATCTCCAGTGTCTCTTCGAGCAGTTGGTGGCCGGTGAACGCCAATCCCTCTTTCTCGCACCACTCCCCTATCTGCTTGCTGAACGCCTCGACGTACATCTCCATACAAGTGCGGAAGTAGTCGTAACGCACGCGGCGCCAATCCCCCGCCTGATGGAAAATGGAAGGAAGACAGTCCAGAATGTCATACCCGTGCCGGCGTTTGAACTCGGCCGGAAGGTCTTCGGTCCAGGGAGTCGGCATATAGGTTGGCTCGTCGGTGAATATGCCGGGGATAGCGCCTCCAAAATCGGCCTTGAAGTACTTCTTGAACAATTCGTGGGTGGAGTCTATGAACGACGCAATCGCCTTAGGGCGGAGGACATCGACGTAGCCGCAGTGTTTCACTCTGATCGCCAGGAATTCCTCTTCCGATTCAGCGGAAAGCTTTTCGGCGCCGCAGCGCTCGAAGGCCGTAACGTGTCCGTCGTCGCGGCAAATATGGAACAGGGCAAGGAGGTTTTCCCCCGACGGGTCCCCGCCGCGCAGGATTCCGGTGGAGAGCATCTTGGCCTCGTACTCCGGACCGTGACCCGGGACAATGCCTCCCGCGAAGCCGCTCGGCCAGCAGTCCTCGTCGTAGAGCCATGCGCCCATTCCCAGCTTTCGCGCCTCGTCGATGCAAGCCGCGTGGCACTCCATGTACTTCTCAGAAAGATAGGGAGTGATCAGGCCGGTGCGCGTGTGCATGAAAAAGCCGCCCATGCCGGCGTTGCACATTCCACGGATTTGCCTTCGCAGCTCCTCGGGGTCCAAGTCGTCGTTCCACGACCAGAACGGCGCGCCGCGAAACTCCTTGCCGTTAACGCCCGCGTCTTTGAACTTCTCCTCAGGGGTCATCGCTTACCTCGCGCCTTGCAATATCATCTGTAGGGGCGAATCTTGTATTCGCCCAGGGCGATCACAAGCATCGCCCCTACCAAGGTGGTATTCACGGCTGGGACGGGCGCTTCCTCCGCTCGGTAGAGGCGTTGTTCCGAGGACAGTCAACGCGGGCCCCGTTCGTCCAGGATTTGTAATCCTGGCCATCTTTCCGCGGATTTCAAATCCGCGAAGACTCCTTCGGCATTGCAAATGCCGAAGGAACAAGGCTGGCCCGGACGATCGACCCGATCAGGCTCCGAGGCCCAGCAGGTGCGCGCCGATCCAGAGAACGGTCAGCCCTATCAGCCCTACGGTCATTGCCCAGGTGAGGATGTTGTGAAGCTTCGAGTTGGTATAATCCCCCATTATCGTCTTGTTGTTAATCAGCTTCAGCATGAACACCAGCACGATGGGGAGCAGGATACCGCTGATGCTCTGCGCGCGGATCATCGTGTCGATCAGATGCAGATTTGGGAAGAGCACAACGATCGCTCCGACCGCTATAGAGAACGTGTAGATGCCGTAAAACGCCGGCGCTTCGCGGAGGCGGCGGTTAATGCCGATCTCCCACCCGAAGGCGCCGCTGTATGTGTAGGCGGTGGACAGCGGAACCACAGCGGAGGCGAGGAGCGACGCGTTGAACAAGCCCAGCGCGAACAGTATCTTGGCATAGTCACCAGCGAAGGGTTTTAGCGCATAGGCGGCGTCGGCGGCGGTGTCGATATGTATGCCCTGCCTGTGAAGGGTAGCGGCTGTGGCGACGATTATGAAGAACGCCACGATTCCCGTCAACGCCGCGCCGAGGTAAATATCTAACTTCTGATACTTATAGTCTCGTATGTTGACCCCTTTGTCGGCCACCGTTGCCTGCGTCAGAAACTGCATCCACGGCGTGATAGTAGTACCGATCACCGCAATTGTGAGGAGGACGTAGCCCGGTTCCATTACGAAGCTCGGGACAATCGCCGAATGGAGCGCATGGCCCCAGTCAGGCTTCGCCAGAATTCCGGACACTATGTATGAGCCGTATATGAGCGTGAACAGCAGGAAGACGCGCTCTACCGTGCGGAAACTGCCTTTGACCACCAGGAACCATAACATTACCGCGGACGTGGGCACTGAGAAGTAGCGCGGGATGTGGAACATCTCCGTGCTGGCGGCGATTCCGGCGAAGTTAGAGATAGTGGTGGCAAGATTGGCCACGAGCAGAGCGCCGAGCGCGAACATGGTCCACTTGACGCCATACTCCTCGCGGATCAGCTCGCCCAGGCCCTTCTGCGTGACCGCGCCCATTCGCGCGCCCATTTCCTGCACGATCGAGAGCACGATGACGGTAATCAGCAGTATCCAGAGGAACTGGTATCCGTACTGAGCGCCGGCGCGGGAGTAGGTGGTAATACCGCCGGCATCGTTGTCCGCCGCAGCCGTTATAATACCCGGACCCATTACGGCCAGGAACAGGAAGATGCCCCGGCGGTTGAGTTTCCTCACGTCGCCACCTCCTCTCGGTGTGAATTGTAGGTCTTACGTCAGCCCATTCGTTGGTTGTCGGTTGTCAGTTGGCGGTTGACGGTTTGTAAACCGGCGCCACACCCTCACCCTAACCCTCAAGAGAGAGGGGTTACGTTCTCTATATCCGATGCGTTCAACCCTCACCCCCTGCCCTCTCCCTTCCAGGGAGAGGGGGATTATGGTTGCTCGACTCCTCCGCTCGTTCGACTCCTCCGCTCCTTCGACTCGTTCGACTCTTCCGACTCCTCACTCTACCTCGACCACAGTTTCGGAACTCGCTGCCTCCATTCGTCGGGCAGGATTTGCTCGAGGGCGTCGTCAACGGTTACGATGCCCTGTATCCGGTTCTCTTCGTCCACAACCGGGAGCGCGAGCAGATTATAGCGCTCCATCGTCTGAGCGATCTTCTCGATGGTCGCATCCAGATGCACATGAATCACGTTCGAGACCATGAACTCCTCGACGCGGCGGTCCGGCGGCGCGACTATCAGGTCGCGGAGCGAGATAACGCCCACCAGCCGCTCGTCCTCGTCAACCACATAAACGTAATAGACGGTCTCGGCTTCCGGCGACATCTGGCGCAAGACGTCTATCACCTGCTGCGCCGTTATGTCTTTCCGGACGCCGATGAACTCGGTGGTCATCATACCACCGGCGGTCGCCTCATCATATTCCAACAGCTCTTTGACGTCTTCAGCCTCATCCGGCTCCATCTCTTCCAGGATGTCTTCTCGCCGTTCGGCCGGCAAATCGCCCAAAACGTCGGCTGCTTCGTCGGGCTCCATCTCTTCGAGAATGTCGGCCGCGCGCTCGTCCTCAAGGCTTTCGATGATGGAGACCTGCACCTCGTCATCGGTCTCCGCGAGCGTGTCGGCGGCGGTCTCAACATCGAGGCTCTCGATAACCTCCGCCCGCTGTGCCGGGTCCATATCGTTTATAATTCTCGCTATATCCGCCGGATGCAGCTTCGAAAGCCGCTCGGCCGGGACCTTCAGCTTGATTTTGCCCCCGCTGCGCTCGAACGTCTCGACGTCGTTCCACGCTATTATGTGGGTGTGGGGCCGCCACTTGAACAGGCGACCTATAGCGTCCGCAATGTGGTCCACGCCAAGCCGCCGCAGAAGCCCCCGCAGCCCGGTATCGACTCCCATCAAGAAAAGTTGGCCGCGCAGAGGCGCCAGGCGCACGTCATTGACCCGGACAACCCGGTATTCGTGAACATCCACTATCTGCTTATCGAGCACGTCCTTTTTCAGCAGCAGATCGTGTTCCTGTATCTCGTAATGTCGGACCTTGTCCTCCGGCACGGACAGAGTGAACAGCTCCTCGACCTCCATCACCTGAGACCAGGGGATGACAGCCCGGCCTCCGCGATCCAGATCGACGATTATGGCCGTGACGGGAGGAAATCCCTCCTGGGGGGTCACGACAAGATCAGCGAGCCGGCCTATGGTCGTGCCTTCGCGATCCTCAACGGGTTTTCCGTCCACTTCCGACAGAAACATGAGCGCTCCTAATAAGCGTCGCGGTTTCGGGACAGGGGTGTCCCGAAACAACGGCATACACGTTGCGGCTTCTATCCCTCCTGGTACCTTACCTGGAGGGGCCGCCAAAAAAATAGACCTTCTAAGTCCTTAGAAGGCCCATTGTTCCAAGCCATATAATTGTATGCCGGTGAGGTGGGGTTGTCAACCGAATTCGGTTGTCAGTTGGCGGTTAAGGTTACTAGCGACTAGCAGCCAACGGATGAACCTCCCCCTAACCCCCTCCTAAGAGGAGGGGGGACTCCCTCTCCTTTTAGGAGAGGGCTGGGGTGAGGTCTTGCTTGGCGATTTGACTTTACCCGGTCCCTGCCAGCGACTAGCCACTAACCCCGAAGCTGCTCGGGTGTGTGGCACATGGAGCACTTGGATTTCGCGTGACAGCGGAAACAGACCCCGTCGCGCTTGAACGTGGCGCCGTGGCTCTTGTGCGTCAGCATCCAGTCCTTCGGATGAGGCATCTGCGTTCCGTGGCACTTCAGACAACTGTTCTGTCCGTGGCACTGCGCGCAGAGAGTGGGCCTGTCGCGGCCCATTTCGCTGTGCGCCCGGCGGAAACGCCCACCGTGAAACGCCGGCTTCAGATTCGCGTGACACGAACGACAGCTTCGACGTTGCGAGGTGTGGCACTTTGTGCAAAGGTCCGGGGTCGAGATGGCAACGCGGCCGTGCTCAGCAATCCAACCGGCTGCGTGCGGTATGGTCAGGCCGTGGCACGAACGGCAGCTCTGTTCCGTGTGGCACGTCCGGCAGGCGGCGACCGATTTCAGCGCCACCGCGCCGTGCTTCGGTATCCATCCCTTCTCGTGAGTAGACGGAGGCGTTCCGGCATGGCACATGATGCAGAGCTTGGGTTGATGGCAGTTGTCGCAGACGCCAGGCTGGGCAAGCGCGGACTTTCCATGTTTTGACGGCAGCCAATCGGGCGTGTGCAGCAGTGTTTCGTGGCAGGAATCGCAGAACGCCTGCGTGTGGCACACGCGACAGTACTCCGGCTTTTCTCTGGCCGTCCCGAAGTGGAACTTCAGCCACTGGTTAAGATGCGAATCAGGCCGCCTATTCTGGTGGCAGGTCTGACAGAAAGCCGGCTGGTGACATTTGCCGCACTGAGACGGGTCTTTGCGCACCTCGAACTTGTGGTCGATGTACCACGTTTCGCTGAAGTGAGTCGGGGGTTTGCGCGGCCCGGCCTGCGGCTGGAATGGCAGACGAGAGGTCGGCGTAAGCGACAACATATACGCGATCAGGGCGTCAAGTTTGTCCTCAGATACCGTTGTCGGCGGCATTATCGAACGTGGGCGGTACTTGGTGGGATCGCGCAGCAGTTCCTTCAAAGCATCGCGCTCCCACGGTCCCGACTGAGCAAGATCGGGCCCCGCGTTGCCGCCTCCACCGTTGATACCGTGACATGCGTTGCAGCGAAGGTCGAAGAATACCTTTTGCCCCTCCTTTTCCACCGCCGTCAGTTCTTTCTCCTTTGGCGTGGTGACTAGCGCGTGAATTCCGAGGGCCGAGATGCCGACCAACACGGCTATGCAAAACGTGGCCGCCAACTTGCGTTTGCGCGGCGCGCGCT
Source organism: Armatimonadota bacterium (assembly GCA_030649165.1). GTDB lineage: Bacteria > Armatimonadota > UBA5829 > UBA5829 > JAUSEB01 > JAUSGG01. The sequence continues at coordinate 7,153 of JAUSGG010000099.1, read as the reverse complement.
CCGGGTTCTTATCCAGATACGGGTACAATGCGAGGAGCAAAACCGCTACGCCCGGGAGCAATACGGCGCCTACGAACTCCAGATTACCCGGGAAGTACTTGAGCATCTCGAACATCCAGAGGAAATACCACTCCGGACGCGGCACGTAAGCGGTGTCGGCGGGATTGGCGAGCGGCTCGATGGGAGCGCCGAATTTCAGAGCCAGAAAACCGACGATGAACAGCGCGAAAAGAGCAACAATCGCGTCCTTGAGCACCTGATCGGGCCAGAACGCCTGAGGATGTGGAACTCCTTCCTCGTCCCCGACCGCGCGTCCCGGAGGAGTTATCCCTTTCTTGCGCACCTGCAGAATGTGGAAAATGATCAGTACCGAGATGATCGGAGGCAGTATGCAGACATGCAGGGCGAAGAACCGCGTGAGCGTGACCGCCCCGACCGTGGCCCCTCCCCTCATCGCCTCGCGGATAAAGCCTCCGATGAACGGGACCGAGCCGGCGATGTTCGTGCCGACGACTGTCGCCCAGTATGCCTTCTGGTCCCAGGGCAGCAGGTAGCCCGTGAACGAGAACATGAAGCTCACGAGCATCAGGCCGATTCCGATGACCCAGATGATCTGCCGCGGCCTCTTATAAGCGCCCCAGAAGAACACCTGAAGCAGGTGGACGCCCAGCGCCAGTATCATTGCGCTCGCGCCCCAATGGTGCAGGCCGCGAACCAGCCCGCCGAACGGCAGCTTATAGTTGATGTACTGGACGGTCTCGTACGCGTGGTCGGGCGATGGCGAGTAGTACACCATCAGTAGAATTCCGGTAGTCACCTGGAGTATGAAAAAGAAGGACACCAAGCTGCCAAAGATGTGGGGCCACCCCACCTTCTCCGGCAGCGGCTCGTCCATAAAGCGATGGATCCCACTTATCAGGTCCGTCTGCTCGTCTATCCATTTAAGAATCGCTCGCACGCTGTCAGACCTCCGGGATCAGGATCAGAATTCGGCCCTTGGTAATGCGCGTCTCAAGCCGGCCCAGCGGCTTGGGCGGCGGCCCGCTGACGACATTACCGTTCTTGTCGAAGACGCCGTTATGGCAGGGGCAGAGAAATGCGCCGCGGCCTGAGTCCCAGCGGACGCCGCAGCCGAGATGTGTGCAGATGTTGGAGAGCGCGATAAGTCCGTTGGCCCCGGTGACGACATACGCGGTGCCGTACACGGTCTTCTCGAACCAGCCGTCTATTTTCACGTAGCTGTAGGTGAACTTGGTGGGACGGTCGGACCTGACATCGGAGGCTCCGCCGACGTCTATCCAGAGGTCCTTGCGCCGCGTCATCAGCGGTCCGAAGAACATTGCCACCAGCGGAATACCTATGAGGGCCGCAATAATTGAGGAGAGGGCTCCAGCGGCGTAGGAAAGGAACCGTCGTTTTGACTCGTCTTGAACACGAGGACCGGATTCCGTAGTCCGGTCAGTTCGTTCGCTCAATCATATCTCCCATTCTCGACCGTTTTGGCTGTGTCGTGGTACGCGAGCGGACAAGGCGAACCGCGCGCAAAACCGACTCTACTATAAACGGGCTGGCAGATGCTGTCAACAGTCGAGTTCACTATTTTCCGTGAATTTGTGCGAAATTCATCCGCGACAATGACCATTGCTTAAGGTGACGGCCATATTCTTAAGCCGTCCACACGCAACAGCCCGGCGCGGTTTGCGCCGGGCTGTTGCCATACGATTAACGAACCCTATCCTGCGGGAACGGCCTTGCGCAACAAGGCCATCGAACATCATCAAAGACAGTTCCCGCGGTACACCGCAATACCCGAACCGTCTTACGCCTCGCCGTCGGCCAGAGCGGCGGCTTCGAGGGCTTTTTCGCTGAGTTTCTCCGCCTTGTAACCGCCTTTAGCTCTGTCACTCAGGTATATGATCAAGAAGATCACCACAAGCACGGCGGGAAGGAAAGCCGCGTAGCGCAACGAGAGAACGGGGTTATCCTTGAAACTGTCCAGGAGACGACCCATCAAGGGCTGAGCGAACCCCGCGGAGATCATGCCGGCAGTTCCCATCAGCCCCATCAGAAGGGCTCCCCCAGCCGGGAATCGCTCGGATGTAACGCCCAGCATCGTCGGCCAGAAGTAACAGACGCCGACGGCGAATACCGCTGAGGCAAGATAAGCCCCCAGCACAGAGGTAGCGTGGCTCACCAGGAGTAGCCCCACAATGGATACGACAGCGCAGCCCAAGAGAATGCCCGTGGGCGAAAGCTTGTGAACTACCGGTCCGGCAAACAGTCTGCCTATTGCCATGATCAGGGCGATCCACACGAGAACGAGGATACCCTCCCCCGCGGCCTTCTTCATTATTGCGTCCATCCACTGGCCGGGTCCCAGCTCTGTCGCGGCAGTCAGAAGCATACAGAACAGGAACACCAGGAACAGCGGGCGAAAGAGTTCCCTGTACATGGCCTTCGTGCTCACGCCGGACTGTACCCGTTCCGTGGGCGGCACCTTAAGTCCTATGAACAGGATGCCATAGATAACCGCCGGTATGAAGACGACCGCTTGCTTCAACTGCCAAGGTGCATTCACCTGCGTGAGCATAAAGCCAATCAGCCCGCCGATCACAATGCCTCCGGGCCACCAGACGTGCAACAGGTTAAGCCGGTGCGTCTTCTCATTCGGGTAGAGCGACGCCACCATAGGATTGATGGCTGCCTCGACCAATCCATTGCCAAGCCCTATCAGCCAGGTCGCAACACCCAGGTAGAACACTGATGGCGCGAAGATCGTCCAGGCAATCCCCGCCAACTGCAAAACGCAGGCCATCAGGAGCAGGGCCTTCATCCCCAGCCAGTCGCACAGTTGGCCGCCGACGAAGATAGAAACGCCGAAGCCGAAAAACGCTCCGCCAATGGCCCAGCCGACGGCTTGGTTCTCCGTGTTGAAGTGCTTCGCCAGATCCCCGGTGATGTTGCTGCGGATCCCGAACGCTACAGCGCTTACCACCAGTGCAAAGCAGCAAGCCGAGAACAGTGCGCGAGGTGAGCTGTAATTCCTCTCTGTACTAGATGTCTCCATACCTCACTCCATTCTTAGAATTGGGATGTGGAACAAGATCAGGGTAGTAATTAGATGAGCTTGCAGATAATTCCTGCTTGTATGCTACGACCACCCCAACAACTAACAACCAACAACCAACAAATCATTGATTTCCGTTGTTTCGGGACTTGAGGGGTGGGCGTCATACCTATGTGGTTACAGGATAGCTTTACATCCCAACCCGGAAGTCCCGAAACCGGGCGCTTCCTCAGGAGGAACGAAGAATCCTGCCCCGGCAGCGCGCTGGGTAAGGTCGCGAGTGGTACAGCTTAGAGAAACGGCTCTCGTATGCGTTGTTCCCTGGTTATCGCGCGGCGTGCCATCTCCTGCTGCATCTCCGGCTGAAAATAGTAGGGAACGACTCCGGTTTCGTTAACGGCGATCTTCAGCCTGCGGATGAGCTGCTCGGCGGACTCGAATTCGTCATTTGACTGGTCGAGCCAATACCGAAGCTCATCCTCCATTTCCAGCCGCAGCCCCTCTGAAGCAGGGTCCGAGGCCAGATTGCGTTGCTGGTAATGGTCTGACAGGTCATCGTAAAGAACCCAGGGCTCCTTCTGAAATCGCGCGTAAGTATACCGCTCGGTCACGACGCCGCGCCATTCAGGGAACGACCGAGCAGTGACCTTTATGAAGTGGTGGATCGGCGTCGAGCACGGGCGCGGCCCGTCTTCGCCCGTCAGAAGAGAGGGATATGCCGTTCCTTCCACCTCTTCGGGGATTTTCGCGCCGCATAAGCTCAGCAGAGTCGGCATCACGTTCACGAGACCAAACGGCGCGCCTTCCACCGCTCCAGCCGGAACACGTCCGGGCCAACGCGCGAGGAAGGGTACTATCACGGATTCCGCCCATGGTTTGCATTTCCACCCCCTGCCCTGGCTGAACAGCATGTCGCCGTGGTCGCTCGTGAAGATGACCAGCGTGTCGTCCGCGAGTCCGGCCTCATCGAGCGCGGACACGAGCCTGCCGAAACTCCAGTCCAGCGCGGTGATGTGGGCATAGTAGCCCGCGATGATCCGCCGGTCTGGGTCGACCGCGTTCGGACGGACCTGCAGACTGTCCGCGTCGTACATCTCGCGAAATCGGGAGGGAACGTGGTCGTATGGACAGTGAGGAGGTCCCCAGGACAGGAACAGGCAAAACGGCTTCTCGTTCCGGGAAGCGCGGCGCAGGTAGTCAATAGCAATGTCTGTCTGCGCCGCCGGCTCGTAGCCTTCGTTCCATATCGGTTCCGGGTCGTCGCGGTAGTAGTATGACTCGTAATAGTTGTGGTTGCAGTTGTGCGCCGCCCAGAAATCGAACCCCTGCCGCCTCGGACCGGGAGGGATAAAGCAGGTCCTATCGGGCAGATCGAGGTGCCATTTTCCGATGTAGCCCGTGTCGTAGCCGTGCGCTTCGAGAGACTTCGCTATCGAAGGGACTTCCGGACTCAGCGGGATATCGTTGGCTATGATGCCGTGCGAGAGCGGGTGCAGTCCGGTAATCAGCGACGCCCGCGTTGGGGAACAGACGGGAGCGTTTGCGATAGCCCGCGTGAAACGAATCCCCTGCCCCGCGAAAGTGTCGAGATTTGGCGTCAGTACCGGCTCCTGGCCGACGTGGCCGAGGGATGATCCTCGCAGTTGATCGGCGAACACAAAAAGGATGTTGGGGCGATTCTTCCTTCTCATCGACTCCGCCTACTGGCCTTGCAGCGTCTCGATCAGGGCGACGAGGTTCTCGGGCGGCACGTCCGGGGGCACGGAGTGCGACGGCGCGGCGATATATCCCCCACCCCGGCCAAGCTCCTTCAGCAGTTTGCGTGTCTCGGCGCGGACCTCATCCGGCGATCCGTGCGGCAGCAAATGCTGCAGACTTATCCCGCCATAGAACGACAGTTTGCCGTAGTAGCGCTTCTTCGTCTCGAAGACGTCCATCACCTCGGGTTGGAATGGATTGAACACGTTCAAACCGACCTCTACGAGGTCCGGCAGGATTTCCTTCACGTCGCCACACGAATGGATCACGACGTATTTGCCCGCGCGGCGTACGGCCTCGTATTGCCTGGCGACCCGCGGCTTGATGAACTCCCGCCACAGCCTCGGACCCATGATGATCCCTTTCTGGCTGCCCCAGTCGTCGCCGAAATAGATGGCGTCGATATCGTACTTTACGGCCAGATCGACCTGAGCCAGGTTCCATTCCATAACCCTGTCCAGAAGCTGGTGCACGAACTCCGGGGAGACGATCATATCCTCAAGAAGCGCCGCCATTCCGCGCAGCGACCACGCCCTTTCAAAGAGCGAGAAGCCGATTGTAACGATGCGAAACTCCTCGGCGCGGCCTTTGACAAAAGAGGAGTACATCTCGGCCATGCCGGGCAGGTTGATGGCAGGCGGCGCCCAACCCGTCAGCTCGCCGCCCTTCAGAAGATAATCGTCCACGACGCCGATGTCCTTGTCCACGGTACGGTTCCAAACCACGCCCCACTCGTCCCGCCAGTGACCGGGCGTTATCTCCTCCCACTTACCGCGCTGCCGAGTGGAAAGCAGGGCGAGGTGGTTGCCGATCCGTGTGTGGAAATCGATATCTCCGAGGTACTTCGCGAGCTTTCCGTGCGCCTCATTGGTGAACTCGACCTGATAGGGCACGATGTCTGTATCTTGAAATGTCAGGGCTTGCTGAACGCGTTCGCGTGGTGTCACTTATGCTCCCCCCGGTGGTGTCGTCTACAAGACCCTTCGTTCGGGAGCAGGATATCTCCTCGGGGGAAGGAAGAGCTAGACACTAACCCCAACACTGTTCACTTAACGTGGCGCATCCGCCAAGTCCCCCTCTCCCCCTGGGCGGGAGAGGGTTGGGGTGAGGGGGGATCCGCTTAAGTGAACCGTATTGACACTAACCCGGATTATTCACGAAGTTTCAGATGGGTCGTCTTGGAAGCCGTTTTTCGGCTGAAACATCGACTCGAGCGCTGGTTTTGCAGCCGCATGAGCGTCGATTGCAGAAGAATCGGGACTGTTCCTCTGTGGACCTTATCCGATGGACGCTACCGCCCGGCTGTCTCCTGCTCGGTATTGTCGGCCGCGAGGTGGAAAGACAGCACGGCCAACTCCTGCACGAAATCCACGTTTCGAACCACCACGTCCGGCGGCAGCTTCAACGTGGCCGGCGCGAAGTTCAGAATCGCCTTCACCTGCGCCTCTACCAGCAGATCGGCAACGCCCTGGGCTGCGTTCGCGGGGACTGCTATAATGGCCAGTTTCGCCTGGAGTTCCGCGTTTCGTGATACAAGCTCCGCGGTATCGTATATGTCGAGGTCCCAGAGGCGGCGTCCGATCTTGCTGAAGTTGTTGTCGAAGGCAGCTACGATGTGGAAGTTCTGCGCCCTCAACCCCGGGTATCCGGCGATGGCCGAGCCAAGATTTCCCGCTCCGACTAAAAGCACTCGCTGTTCGCGTTCGACTTTCAGTATCCTCGCGATTCGCCGCACCAGATCCTCGACGTTATAACCGATCCCGGGACGGCCGAACTCGCCGAAGTACGAGAGGTCTTTACGGAACTGCGCCGCGTTTATCCCCGTGCGAGTTTCCATGTCCGCCGAGGATATCATATCCACGCCGCGTGTATTGAGCTCGGTCAGGTGTGTGAGATAAGTAGCCAGTCTTTCCAGAGTCGGAACCGGCGCTTTACGCATCGAATTTGCCACACTGCGCTCCTTACGCGGAAGTATAGCACACGATCGAGCGCTTTGCAACAATTTGCACAATCAGGCGCGCTTCCCATACTCAAGATGTCCAAGACACTAACCTGGATTATTCACGATGTGCCTGTATTGATGGCAGTGCGCAGACACGTCATTCTTCACTTCGCTCCTAAGGAAGCGCCAGCGTAGTCGAGAAATCTGCTTCTGTAAAGTGGCCGGAAAAAGCAGATTCCTCGTTCCTCCTAATGAAACGCCGGATGCGTTGCGGGAACTACAGGTAGCGATGCCAAAACCTCAGCTAGAAAAGGCCGTTCCCGCAGGATAGGCCATGCGTTTCATTTTGGAGATAACCACGCCCGCGTGGTCGGTTGCTCGGAATG
>JAUSGG010000085.1 GCA_030649165.1 Armatimonadota bacterium | reverse complement strand
GATTCCTCGTTCCTCCTAATGAAACGCCGGATGCGTTGCGGGAACTACAGGTAGCGATGCCAAAACCTCAGCTAGAAAAGGCCGTTCCCGCAGGATAGACCATGCGTTTCATTTTGGAGATAACCACGCCCGCGTGGTCGGTTGCTCGGAATGACGTTGCCCGGCAGGTACTCGCCATTCCTGAACTGTTACTTGATGAGACCGTCGAGCGCTCGTGGATCGACTGCGACATCGCTGATCTTGGATGAGGTGAGATCACGTGAAGTTCTTGTTCATATTGAACGATGGACCCTATGGGAGCGAACGCAGCTACAATGCGCTCCGGCTTGCCGGCTCTCTGTCGAAGCGAGATGTCGTGGAAGTAAAGGTGTTTCTCATTGGAGACGCCGTCACCTGTGGCCAGACGGGTCAAGTTACCCCGAACGGTTACTATAACATGGAGCGGATGGTGAAGGCTGTGCTCGCAAGGGGCGGCCGAGTCGGGCTGTGCGGTTCCTGTTGCGACGCGCGAGGAATCAAAGAGGATATCATCACGCAAGGGGCGCATCGAAGCTCGATGGAAGAACTCGCCGACTGGACATTGGAGGCAGATAATGTCCTCGTCTTTTAGGTTGGCCAAGCAAACCCGCCTTGGCACGAATACTACGATTCGGGGCAATACACGGAGGTTGGTGAGACAATGACGGAACGGATCGTGCGGTTTTCTATCAAGCGGCCGAAGTTGGTCATCTGGGCGGTCATCGCCTTGTCTTTGCTTTTCGGTTCCCAGTTACCAAGAGCGAAGACCGACACGGACCCGAAGCACATGCTTCCCGCAACTTCGCCCGTGCGAGTCAACAACGACAAGGTCGAGGAGCGGTTCGAGCTGCACGCTGACTGGATTGTTTTGGGCATAGTGAACGAGTCAGGGGTTCTGAATCGCAATACGCTTTCCAAGATAGCGCGCATCACGGACGAGGTGGCAGGCATCCCCGGCGTGATCGCTTACGACGTTGTTAGCTTCACTACCGCGGACAACGTGACGGCAAAGGGGCAGGACTTGTACGCTCGTCCCGTGATGTCGACAGTGCCCACCACAAGCGGTGAGACGGCTGCCCTGCGAAAGTCCCTCTACGAAAACCCGATGTTTGTAGACCGCCTGATTTCGAAGGACGGGAAGGCAACGGCCATATACGTGCCCATCGAAAAGACGGCGAACGGCAAGGTTATCGCGGACCGGGTTCGCGCGTTGTTCGAGAAGGAGGCCAAGGACGGCAACGGCGACCGTTTCTACCTGGCCGGCGATCCGGTTGCGCGGGACACCTTCGGCGCGCAAATGTTCAAGCAGATGGCGGTCTTCTCCCCCATCGCTGGAATAGTCATGTTCATCGCTTTGCTGCTAATGTTCGGCAGCCTGATTCCGGTTATAGCCTACATGGCCGTCGCTATGGTATGCGTGATCTGGGCAATGGGTGGGACCATAGGACTGGGAATACCGGTTCACATCATGAGTTCCATGAGTCCGGTCTTCCTCATGGCTATCAGCACGGATACCGTGCACATCTTCAACGAGTTCTACTTCCGGTTCAAGGAGACTGGCGACAGGGAGAGCGCCATCATGGACACCATGCGCGTTGTCGGACGGCCGCTCATCTATACAGACCTCACGACGGCCGCGGGCTTCGCGTGTCTGGCGGCGGGGCATATTATCCCGGTGCGCGTCTTTGGACTGCTGGTGGCCTTTGGCACATTGGCGCTCCTTCTAATGAGCTTCACTTTGACCCCAGCGCTGCTTTCCTTGCTGAAGCCTGAGCGGCTCAGGGCGCTTACGGCACATGAGGACTTGGAGGAAAGCCGCACGTCCCGCCGGCTGGCCTACCTGGCTAACTGGAGCATTCTCAGGCACAGGCTTGTAGCGGTCGGCGGGATTTTGCTGCTGGTGGTGTCGCTTGTGGGTATCCAGCGCGTTCGAGTGAACAACAACATGGTCGAATGGTTCAAACCGAAAAGCGAGGTCCGAGTTGCCGACACGATCATCAACCAAAAGCTGGGCGGGACAGCGACGGCCTACCTGGTAGCGCAGGGGGACAAGGAAGGGGCAGTCAAGCGCCCCGATACGCTGAGGCGCATCGAGCAGATACAGCGGGAGTTGGAAAAGTCGCCTTTGGTCGGCAAGACGACATCCATAGTGGATGTGGTCAAGCGCATCAACCGGGTTATGCATGGGGATGATCCAAAGTATGAGGTTATCCCTGATTCGGAGAACGTCGTGGCTCAGTATCTGCTGCTTTTCAGCATGGTCGGCAAGCCACGCGACCTGAACAACTTTGTTGACTATCCGATGCGGCAGGCGAACCTATGGGTGCAACTGAAGACCTGGGATGCCGCCGCCATGCAGACAGTTATGAAACAAATTTCCCACAGCAAGTCTGCTAACGGTCCGATACGGATCAAGCCGGCCGGCGCCGCTTACTTCAACCTTGTGTGGAACAATGAGGTCCTGTGGGGTATGCTCTACGGGTTCATCCTGTCCTGCATCCTGGTGCTCGTCCTGATGGCGTTGTGTTTCCGTTCTCTTCGTTGGGGATTGGTGGCCGCTCTGCCTTTGCTTTTCACCATCGTGGTCATCTACGGCTTCGTCGGTTTTGTCGGAAAGGACTTCGACATGCCGATCTCCGTCCTCTCCACGCTTTCGCTCGGCCTGGCGACGGATTTCGCGATTCACTTCATCTGGCGCTTTCGGCAGCGGCGGGCGGAACTGGGCGGAAATCCTCCGCTGGATGAATTACTCACTTGGACAGTGGCCCGGCCGGGTAAAGGGATTGTGCGCAACGCCCTGCTTTTTGCACTCGGTTTTTCTGTTATGATGTTCGCAGCGTTGACTCCCTACATAACCGTGGGACTGTTCATGGCCGCGATAATGCTGCTAAGCGCGCTCACGACGCTGGTTTACCTGCCGGCGTTGGTGAAGCTGTGGCAGCGCTGGTTATTGGCTAAGGATATCACATTAGCCTCGAACGGGTATGCGCGTGGCGTGGAGGGACAAGAGAAATGAGTAACGCAACCGTAGCGGTCCTTGGTGGCGGCGTGGGTGGTCTTGTTGCCGCGAACGAGCTGAGACGGTGCCTGCCTCGCGACCATCGCGTCGTGCTGGTGGAGAAGAGTTCGCGGCACACGTTCGCTCCTTCATATCTATGGTTGATGACTGGTGACCGGAGGCCGGAACAGGTCAGCGCCCCTCTACAGCGGCTGGTAAGGCCGGGCATCGACGTAGTAGTGGCCGAGGCGACCGGCATTGACCTTGCTGCTCGCCGGATCGAGACGAACGAACGGTCCGTAGACTACGACTACCTCATAATCGCACTCGGCGCCGAACTAGCGCCTGAGGCTATTCCCGGCCTGGCCGAGGCGTCTCACACGTTCTACACGTTCGATGGCGCACGGACCCTGCACGAGGCCCTGCAAGCATTCGAAGGCGGGAAGCTGGCAGTGGTTGTGAGCGCTGTACCGTATAAGTGCCCGGGCGCGCCCCACGAGGGCGCGATGCTCATCGCCGACTTCTTGCACAGGCGCGGTATACGGGTCGATGTGCACTTGTTTACCCCTGAGACTCAGCCCATGCCGGTAGCAGGCCCTGCTCTTGGCGATGCGGTGAAACAGATGCTGGACGCAAGGGGAATCGGTTTTCACCCTTTGCACAAGCTCAGCGCTGTAAATCCCCAGTCCCGCGAGCTTGTGTTCGACGGCAAAGAGCCGATCAGCTATGACATGCTCGTCGCTATTCCCCCGCATCGAGGGCATCGTCTGCCGCGACAGGCAGGACTCGCGAACGAAGCCGGGTGGGCGCCGGTTGATCGCGCCACGCTTGCTACGGCGCATGAGAACGTCTATGCAATAGGCGATGCTACGGCCATTTCCATTCCGGGAAGGTGGAAGCCTGAGGTTCCGTTGGCGCTGCCAAAGGCCGGGGTGTTTGCGCACGCCCAGGCGAAGGTCGTGGCTCACCGCATCGCCGCTGAGGTCGCCGGCGCTGTGCCGAAAGACACGTTCCGCGGAGACGGCTACTGCATGCTGGAAGCAGGGGGGGGAACGGCAGGTTTTGCTTTCGGCAACTTCTTCGCGGAGCCTTCGCCGCAGGTCGAACTACGACAGATGGGGAGGGTCTGGCACGTCGGCAAGGTGTTGTTCGAGCAGTGGTGGCTGGCTCCGCTCGGGCCGAGGCGGGAGGTTTTGGGGCTGGCGATCCTGCTCGGCGGCAAGGCGCTGGGCATACCCGTTATTTTGTAGTTCGATTCACTATTCTAATATCAAGGGGGAAGCTCAGATGACAGTTGGCAGATTGGCTGCTTCGGCTGCGTTACTGGCAGCCGCAACGATGCTCATGCGGATGCCGGCCGGAGCGGAACTCTCCGGCACGGACATCATGACCCGCGTAGACCAGCGGGAGGTCGGAAAAGATGAGAGTTCAGAGGTGACGATGCGTCTGGTCACCAAAGGCGGCGAGCAGCGCGTCCGAAAGCTCAACATGCTCCAAAAGGGGAAATCGAACACAAAGAAGGTCCTCATTCGCTTCCTTGAGCCGGCCGACGTGCGGGGAGTGGGATTCCTTGTCTGGCGGCATCCGGACAAGGACGACGACCGCTGGCTGTACCTCCCATCTCTGCACATGGTCAGACGAATTTCGGCGGCGGACAAGCGAGCGAGCTTCGTCGGCTCTGACTTCGTATATGAGGACGTAGCCGGGCGCGATGTGGACCAGGACAAGCACACGCTAACAGGCAGCGAGTCTGTTGGGGGGCAGGATTGCTACGTAGTCAAAAGCGCGCCGCGAAACCCGAGGTCGGCTGAGTTTGATTATAAGGTCTCCTGGGTCAGGAAAGACAGCTTCGTCGTCGTGCAGGAGAAATACTACGACCGGCAGGGCAAGCCTTTGAAGCATCTCACCGTAGATAACCTGGACAATATCCAGGGGATATGGACGGTGCGCAAAGATACGATGCGTAACCTGCAGACCGGACACTACACGGTCGTCACCTGGGACAAGGTGAAGTACAACACAGGGCTTGGGGACGACGTGTTCACCGAGCGATATCTGCGCCGTTAGCGGCGGTCCGATTCTCATCGCAACAGGAGTTCGCGGGATGTATCTGTGGAGTAGGAAATGGACGCTCCTGCCCGCCATTATTGGGACGTTCATCATCTTGTCTGGAGTTGGCCGGGCCGGCGCGCCGGCCGATGGTTCCGGCTCGGCAGTTTCAGAGACGGCAGGCGGCTCGACTCGACAACCCGATGCGCCGGCGACTGAGGAACCGGCAGCTACGGAACCGAAGAAGCCCCCGTTTTTTGAGGTGCACGGGTTCCTTCAGAACAATTCCAGCCAGAGGATCAACACATCCAGCCGGTTCCCCGCGGAACTGTTGAAACTGGAGAACCGGGCGCAGTTGGAACTAATCCATTCCGGCACGAAATTGGGCTGGCATAGCAAGACTGATTTCATCTGGGACCCGGACAATCGTTTCAGCCGCGTCGATGCAAGGGAAGCCTACCTGACCAACAAGAGTTCCCGGCTCGACCTGACACTGGGCAAGGAGATCATCACCTGGGGAGTTGGCGACCTCATTTTCCTGACCGACGTATTCCCCAAGGACTGGGTGGCTTTCATTACCGGCGCTCCCATCGAGTATCTAAAAAAGGGTTCCATCGCGGCAAAAGCGGATTACTATGTCCGGGGGACGACTGTCGAGGGTATCTGGATTCCGGTCTTCGAGGGAGATACTCTGCCGGCCGGCAACAAGCTGGCGTTTTTCTCGCCATTTCCTCCGGACGCTTCTGTTCGGGAGGTGGACCCGCCAACGACGTTCGGGAATTCCCAAGTCGGCCTCCGGGTATCCAGGATGATACACGACTATGATACGTCTCTTTACCTGTACTCAGGTTGGGACCCACGGCCAAGCCCGAACTTCGCATCATCTAGTCTTGAGCATCATCGTTTGAAGATGCCGGGGCTGAGTTTTCAGGGGCCGTTTCGCGGAAGTCTGCTCAGCGGGGAGTTCGCGTACTACCGAACGGAAGATACTTCGGGGGCAAACCCGGCAATTCCCAACCCGTCGCTGAGATGGCTGCTTGGCCTGGAACGGACGCTTACGGGAAACCGCGTCGTCTCGTTCCAGTTCTACCAAGAGCTGATGACCGACTACGGGGCTTATGAATCTTCGCTTCCCGTTGGATTCCCCAGCGAGCCACGATTGGATACTGTAATCACAGCGCGTTATCGGGATACGCTTCGTGGGGAAACTGTGAAGCGCACGATCTTCGCTCTCTACCGCCCGTCTCAGCGCGACTACTTCATCAATGCCGAGTGGAGGCAGGACCTCTCGGACACCGTCTGGTATGCGCTGGGAATCAACCTCTTCGGCGGGCGAGCGTGGACGACCTACGGGCAGTTCGAGAAAGACAGCAATCTGTACGTTACGGTCAGGCGGAGTTTCTGATGGAACACGCTATTCCAATACTGGATGGTATTGGGGACAGACTTGGTCTGTCCCCATTTACGGTAAAGTTTTCCTGCGTGAACGCCGATAATTGGAGTGGCAAGCCCCGTAGAAATACCAGTATTTGTGGGCTTCAAGGGATACCCAAGGAGGAGACGGCAGATGCAAGCAGTGATTTTGGCTGGAGGCAAGGCGACGAGGCTGCGCCCCTTGACGACGAATACTCCCAAGCCGATGACCCCTATGTTCAACCGTCCGGTGATGGAATACACGCTCGAACTCCTGGCTAAACACGGCGTTCGTGAGATAATCGTCACCCTCTCCTCCCTTGCGAAAGAAATTCTCGACCACTTCGGTGACGGCTCCAAGTGGGGCGTCGATATCCGGTATTCCGTTGAAGAGACGCCTATGGGCACCGCCGGCGGCGTTAAGGAACTGCAGCCGTTGATCAGCGACACGTTCCTCGTAGTTTCGGGTGACGTCGTCACAGACCTCGACCTCACCGAGGCTATCGAAACCCACCGCCGCAAGTCCGCTATTGCCACCATCCTGCTTCACGATGTCCACGACCCGACTGAGTTCGGCGTGGTGTCCACGGACGGTGACGGGCGGGTTGTGCGGTTCTTTGAGAAGCCCAAGTCGGAGGAAGTGTTCAGCCACACGGTTAGTACCGGCATATACGTGCTGGAGCCGGAAACCCTCAGCAGCATCCCTTACAATATGCCTTACGATTTCAGCCGCGAGCTGTTCCCTCGCCTGCTGAGGAACATGGAGCCTGTGTTCGGCTGCAACCTGCAGGGCTACTGGTGCGATATCGGTAACTTCAGCCAGTACCGCAACGCTCATTTCGATGCGCTGACCGGGAAAGCCAACATAAACATAAGCGGCACGCAAGTCGAAGAAGGCGTGTGGGTCGGCGACAACTGTGACGTTCACTCCACGGTCCGCCTGTCAGCGCCGGTGTTCCTCGGAAGCAGCGCCGAAATCCGCAGAAACGTTACCGTGGGCGCGCTGAGTGTGGTCGGCGATGAAACACTCGTGGATGAAGGCGCGACGGTTAGTCGGAGCATAGTCGGCAGTGGAGCTTTTATAGGCAGAGCGTCCAGGGTTCAGGACAGCGTGATCGGCAGCGGATACCGCGTTGTCGACCACGGCGACGTTCGCAACAGGATCGTCGCGGGGACCGAAGAACGGTTGTTCACGGCCGATGGAGATGAAGACATCCCAAGCGTCCACATCAAGCAGATTTCGATTTCAGACGATACTCTAATGGCGGCGTAGCCGGTTGTTGGTTGTTGGTTGTTAGTTGTTAGTTGTTAGTTGTTAGTCAAAGACACAGACGCCGAGAGCCCGGGGGTTTGCCTCCCCCCGGGCTCTTCTTGTTAAGTATTGAGTCGTTGGGTGTTGAATGCTGAAAGCTAGGGGAAGGTCAACTCAGTCCTCAGTCCTCAGTCCTCAGCACTCAGCACTCAGAACTAAGCGCTCACCCCTCAGAACTTCACTCCCAGCTTCGCCTCGGCCTCGTACTCCGGCTTGTTGATCGCGGCCGACTGCTCGGCCTCGGAGGTCATCATCGACCCGGACAGCATCAGGTTGAAACTCGATCCGATGCGATGAGTGTAGCCCAGGCTATACGTCGTCGTGCGGGACAGATAGCCCAAGTAAGCATCGGCCCTCTTTATCCCGGTCGTCAACGTGCCGTGGCCGAAAACGGGCAATCCGAGTCCAAGACGTCGCTCGCACATCTGCGAACCGACGGCATAATCGCTCTTTCTGGAGTAGCCGCCCGAAAGGCTCAGGCTGCCGATCTTTGTCTCAGCGCCGACAGTCGTGCTGTCGAGCGCAAGCGGCTGGCCGGTTTTCTCGTCCTCCGGATTCCGCTGGTAGCTCCCGCTTAGTTTGAGGTACTTCGAGCTGTTGAGCGACAAGTCCAGCGCCACCGTGTCCACGGAGGCCGTCGGGTCCGCCATCTCGCGGCTTTTATACCCGCCGAAAAGACTCAGGAACTCCACCGGCTTGAGCAGAGCGTTGACGTCCGTAACGGTCGAAACTTCGCCGCCCGCGTCACGGGTCAGTATTCCGCCTCTCAATCGCAGCCAATCGCCCGGCTGGAATTGCAGTCTGGCCTCTCTCGTGACGTCGCCGACATCCGAACTCAGCTTTTCGGACAGCCCCGCCGCCAGGCTGATCTTGTCCGTGGGGCTCGCCTCCACTCGCACGCCGCTGAACGTCTCCGGTCCCAGCAGGGTCGAATCCTTGTTGAGGTAGTTCGCCTGCAGTTTCACCCGCTTATCGGGGCTCGCCTCCAGTCGCACGCCCGTTGACTGCAGGTCGCCCGCGACGTCCGACGCCGCCTGTTGATAGTCGGCGGACAGCTTGACCGAACTGGTCGGAGTGGCGACAACGGCGACTTTCGTTGAATCGGCATCGCCGACCGCGGAAGCGCTCTCGGTGTGGGAACCTTGAACCTGGACCTTTCCCCCCGCCTGTACTTGCAGGGCCGACGTCGTCTCCTTTGAGATGTTGTCGGTCGTCGCGTCCTTCACGGTCGAAGTGGTGACCGACGCGGCGGCGGAGGCGCTCCCGAAAACGTGCGTCGCCTCAAGCTTGTTCATATCCTGGGTCCGCGGCGTCCCCGACGCGGCGCTTGCTTCGCTCGTCTTGTGAGTCAGACCAAGAGAGGAACTCGACGCCGCGTAGGATATCTTCTGCTCGCTCGTGGTTTTCGCCGCGCCCTTGTCGGCCCCGGCGATGTCCTCGACCTTGTTGTACGCGCTCGCAAAAGACAGCCTGTTTGAAGCCGAGTAAACGGCGGACAAATCGATTATCGCGTTGCCGCCCGTAAGTCCGTATTCCTTACTCCCCGCGAAGCTCTCGCCCGACCGCTCGTACCCGGTCTTCACCTGCAGTCTTCCGCCGGTCCGGGAGGCGCCGAGCTTGAAGGCCGACCGGTCCCAGATGCCATTTGTCCCCGGCGTGTCTTGTCCGGAACTGGTCAGAAACTGAGACGAGAGATGGGTCCCCGCGCCCCAGTTCCTGCTGCCCATTAGACCGAAGACCGAAACCCCGCTGTTGGGCTTGCGATTATCCGCCTCCTTGTACAAACCGGTGAACCGCAGTGACGAGGAATCGCGCTGCAGCAGGCTCATTTCGATTGGAAGACTGAGGCCGACCGTGTTGGGCACGGACTTGCCGACCTGGCAGCGGTATTGCACCTGGACGATGGACTCCACCCGTAGACGCTTGTCGAAGCTCATCGTGCCGGATTCGTAGTTTATATTGTAATCGACGCCTCGTCGGGCCAATAGTCCATCGATCGTGACGGTTTCTGACTCGGGCTCGATCAGCTTCCATGAAAGGAAATAGGGCCCTTTGGTGTTCTTGCCAAGGATCACGTTGTTAGTGAGTTCGGACGGGGCCTGAACCGGGGTAGAAGCAAGGGCCGGCGCGGAGACGGCCGCCTCTTGCGCCCAGGAGGCAGGCGTGACGAAAAGACAGGCCGCGAACGCGATAACAAGCGTTCGGGCGAACGACGCTCTGTTGGAAAACAGAACCTTTTTCAACCGTCCCTCCGTCTCCTCGCGCATCGTCAGCCTGCACAAGCTTCCATGCTGTTAGACGATTCCTCACCGAGAATGTTTCCGAGGGCGTTGCGGGCGGACGCGCGCCACCCTGTTTATACCACTTTTGAGCGTGAAATGTCAATGCTCGGGAGGTTGCTCGGGAGGTTGACTGCTCGGGAGGTTGACGTGAGCGTTCAGTCTCGCGGGAACGCATTCGAAGGAATGAGGAATTACAAGCGCTCGCAACCCTCGTCGTGAATGCGTAATGTGACAAACCTGCCGGACCTGTCATTCCGAGGAACGAGGAATCTGCTTTTTCCGAGAGCCCGCCAGACGAAAAGCGGATTTCTCGACTCCGCTCCTAAGGAAGCGCCCCATTTCGGGATTTCCGGGTTGGGACCCGAAGTTGTCCGCTATAGCACGCGTATGGCGCCCAACCCTCAAATCCCGAAACAACGGGGTGGTTCCTTTCCGAAATAATCCCGAACCATCGGGATCACTTGCTCGGAATGACGATGCGCACAGAGATGAACTCTCACAGGTTGACGGTGGCGGGGGCTTTTTCACGAGGAAAATGGGAAAGGAGGGAAAGATGGAAAATGAGATAGGATTCACTTCCCTGTTACGCCGCAACCTCTACGGGCTTGATCAAGATGTCCTCAGTCGGGATTGTTTCGCCTCCGGCTCTCAGACTCTCTATAAGGACCTCGATGGCCTCGGTGATGTTCTGAATGGCCTCTTCTACCGTATCCCCCTGGCTGTGACAGCCTTTAAGAACGGGGACAAACGCATGGTATCCGCCGTCGTCCTCGTGTTCCAGAATCACTGTGTAGCGCATAGTCATACCTCAACCACTTGTCTGAAGTGAGTATAACAGCTATGCGGAGCCACAAACAAGTCGGGCGCGGACTTGTGAGTGTCCGCCGCTCGCGATGATTGATTCGGCGACGCCCCCTACCCTGCTTTCTCGTCCGTCTGTATCAGACCCAGGCTGTTGCCTTGCGTGTCGTCAAACGTAACGAACCAACCGACGCCGGGGATGGGTATCTTGGGCATGGTGATCTTGCCGCCGGCCCCCGATACCTTCTCCGCGAATTCGTCGACGTTCTCCACGCCGATCGTCTACAAATTCCGCGGTCTCTTGTCAGGCGCCTTTCGGTGGCTGTGGATACGCTGTGGAACGATAACGGCTATGAGGTGGCAGACAGGCATTACCGTATCCGACGCTTCGCATATACCTCTTCGGCGTCCACAACATTCGCCATGCTAATCATACGTACGCTGCCACCCTTCGCAAGACCGACACCTATGTTAAAGTTCAGGACGCTCTGATCCGATATTACCAGTAGCGGTACGAGGGAAAAGGTTACTCAATTCCGTCATGCTCTTTAGGAACAGATCAGTTATCTTCATAGCAACCCTTGGATTAGTTCTCGGACTGAGCTTCCTTTGCTCAAAAGGTCTCAATCGGGCCGGGATATTCTTTTACCGCGCCGAGCGATTTCAGAAGGCGCAGGACTGCTACGAGTTGGCGATTCGGGTTAATCCGTACAATCTCGCCCCGCTGCACAATCTGGGGCTCCTGGAAAAAGATCGCCGTCATTTCCAGCAGGCTGAGACAATCTACCGGAGGATCATCACACGCCGGCCGGAATGGGGTTTGGTTCATAAGAGCCTGGGAGCCTGCTTGCAGTTGCAGGGGAGGACGTCAGAGGCCGTGAAGGAATACAAGTTGGCCGTGGCGCTGGATCCCCAACTTGTGAGCGCCTGGAATAACCTTGGGGTAATCTACTTTCACCAAGACCGAAGAGATGCAGCATTGGTTTGTTACGATAAGGCACTGCGTCTGTGCCCGACGGACCCGGTGGTCCGGGCGAATCTCGCACGCTTAACTAAGCAGGAGGCATACCATGAAACGCGCTCTAATGTTCCTGGTCTTGCTGTTAGCCGTACTGTTCAGTAGCGGGGCAGGCGTCTACCCCGAATCCCCCGAGGAACGGCACGAAAGAGAAAAGGCAGAAGTTCGGGAGCAGCTTCAGAAGTTCGAGATGATGGATTTTGGGGCGATCAAAGACTACAAAGGATTAAAGCAGGTCGAGGAAGAGATTTTCCAGATCATGAACGAGTGGCTGGCTCGTAAGCCCGTGATTGCGCATGAGGCATGGAAAGAAGGCGGCGCGTTCATCCAGCAGCGATTGGCGGACCGCGCCGATTCCCTGGCGGGCAGTGTCCGCCGCGATGTACAGGGACAAACCTACGCCGATCGGAAGAAAGCCACAGATGCGGTGCAGTTGTGGCTGCTCGCGGCACAAAGCCGTCGCTGGGCTGACTACGTCGTGCGGAGCATAGAAAACACGCCCGAAAGCATGACCGTGCTCCCGGATAATGAATGGAAGAAGTATGATGCCGACTCCAGTGAACCGGTGAGAGTATCTAAGAACTACTGGATAGTTTCGGACAAGACGAAGCAGCTAGTCCTGGACGAGCCTCTCTACAACAATGTTTGGCAAACCTACTTCGAGAAAATGCTGGACGTGGCGAAGGCATCTGAGAGCGTAAGCGCCATGAATGCTATGCTTAACTGGCTTGAACAGTATAAGAATTCCAAGATAGATAGCAGCGGCAAGTCGAAGCTGTATTCCATACGTTACCATGACCAAGGGCCAGGCCCAGTCTACAATTTTTATCTGCAGTTGAAAATGCTGCCTGATGCCGAACGGCAGGAACTGGACAAACTGATTGTCGATCTTAAGGGAGAGCTGAAATTGTCGATGCTGCGGGCGAAGGAGAAGGAAGCAGACTCTCCATGCAAAAAGATGGGGCTCGAACCGGATATATATGAGATGATGGAAGAACTGAAGTGTACCGATGTGGCCTATTGAGTACGGCAAAGGAGTAAGCAGATGCGACGACTATGGCTTATTGGGATGATTATCTGTTGTGGAATTCCGGTATGCGCAGGACGACAGGCGCTGAGCGTGGCTACAAGTGAACAACTGCTGAAGGATCCAGCCTTGATCCCGTTAACCATGACCGAATCCGACCTGAAGCTGGAGTATCTCGACTTGCCTGATGCTCGCAGAAGTGTCGGTAGTCAGTTGACGCTGAACATCCCGAAGTTCAGCGAGTCCCTTTACGTACCGGCGCGAGGCACAGTGACGGCGACTGTAATGGAACCAGGGGTGCGTTACGAGGTCAAAGTCATTCAGCGTGAGTACAACCAGATCATCGTAGGCGCTGGTCGACCGGCCGAGTTGAAGCTTCCGGACAGCGAATATCGTGAGAACAAGGGCAGTCTCCTGGCGCATGTCTCTCGGATTTTGGACTTTCGGATGGTGGTCGAGCCGGGCAGTCAGAGCCGGTCGTTGATGGCTGAAGTCAGTCGACTGGTGAAAGGCAGCCAGACTGATACGGCAATCGGGATCGTTACCAAAGCCTTGGGGCGGTCAGGGAAGGACTATACTCTCTGGAACCTCCTGGGTGTGCTTTACTTGAAGAATGCGGAACCGGAGAACACTGAAGGCTTGGCAGTACCTGCCACGAGTAATCTAGGCCAGGCCTTGAGCGCTTTGGATAAAGCCTTGAAGCTGAAGACGGACGCGGCGGAGGTGCATAACAACCTTGGGGTTGCCTACCGGAAGACAGGCGATTCAGCGCGGGCCAGGGAGGAGTTCAACAAAGCCTTTGACATGAATCCGGGCATGGATCCGGCGATCTATAACCTGGTTCTGCTAGACGAATCCGCAAAACCTCCGGTCGAAGGAAAGCAACCGGTGGAGACAAAACCGCGGGTAGACCCGGTAAGCTCGGGAGGAAAAAAGTAAGGCGTCGTTCAGGTTCGGCTGAGCTCAGCATTCGCCCCCCGCGCCATCTCGCTTAGATGCGTTTGCCCTGCCAAATCCGTCTCCACGCGTGCGGCGCCGGAAGGGCTTCCCGACCGCGAGGACGAACTAAAGCGTATGTCATCAATATAAGGTACGCTCATGCAATCGCCGCCGTCACAACCAACACGCCCGCGGATTCACCTTATCGCAAACTCCCACATCGACCCCGTCTGGCTCTGGGACCGGTACGAAGGCATCGACGAGGTCATAAACACGTTTCGCTCCGCCTGCGACCGGCTCGACGAATACCCGAGTTTGAGATTCACGGCAAGCTCCATTACCTTCTACAAGTGGGTGGAAGAGTACGCCCCGGAGGTCTTTGAGCGCATAAGGGATCACGTCCACAACGGACGTTGGGAGATCACGGGAGGCTGGCTGGTCGAGACCGACTGTAACCTGCCGACCGAAGCCAGTTTTCGCAAGAGCGCGGAATTGTCCGGAGAATACGTGGCGGACCGTTTCGGAATGCAAACGCCGGTGGCGTATTCGCCGGACAGCTTCGGGCACGCGGCCACACTGCCCAGGCTCCTGGCGGAGACCGGCTTCAAGTACTACTTCTTCACCCGCCCGCAGGAATATGAGAAGAACGATCTGCCGGGAAACCTCTTCTACTGGCAATATGAGGACAGCCGAGTCCTCTGCTACAGGCTGAAATATCACTACTCGCAGGGCGCCCGATTGGCCGCCAGGATCGAGAGCGCGCTCGCGGACGAAGCGTTCCTGCGACATGGCGCCGCCTGCTACTTCTTCGGCGTTGGCGATCACGGTGGGGGTCCGACGAAGGACGAGATCGACTTCCTGGTCGCGAAGCAGGGATCTGTTCAGGACACGCAACTGCTATTCTCGACCTGCCTGGAGTTCATGCGGGAAGCGGAGAAGCTGCCGGACATTCCAGTCTACGAGGGCGACCTGCACATGCACGCGGTTGGATGCTATTCGATCAACCGGGAGCTCAAGCAGAGTATCCGAAGCGCGGAGCACGGTCTGGAGTACGTTCAGCGCTTGCTCGATGCTTCAGGAGCGTCGGACAGCAGGGCGCTGGACGGGCTTTGGGAGAAGACGATTTTCAATCAGTTCCACGACATAATGCCGGGATCGTGCGCCCCGCGCGCCGCCGCCCAGGCAATCGCGGAGATGGGCGGCGTCCGCGATGAGATCGGTTGGACGGGCTACAGACGCTTGAAGGGTCTCTCGACCCGCATGCCGGTCGCCTGCCCTGAGGGTGAGTTCCGGATTTTCAACTCCCTTCCGCAGCCGATAACCGGGCCGTTTGAGATCGAGAGCTTCGCGTATTTCCGCGACGGCGCGCCTTTCATGGACGGAGCTGGCCGCGAAATCCCGATACAGTGGATCACCCCCAGCGTCAACTGCTTCAACCGCAGATGGTTGTTCGTGGACACGATTCCCGCGCAAACTATGAAATCCTACTGCTTCGGCCCCGGCGACTCGTCCGGCGAACAGAACATGGACCATCGCTTCCTGGATGGTGATAGGGTCACCGCCGGAAAGTACACCGTTACGGCCCCGGGAACGATCGCGGACTCCTCCTCCAACTTGCCTCTCCTGAGCTCCCCAATCCGCCTCGGCGTCGTGCCGGATGACAGCGACACGTGGAGTCACGGCCTGTCCGGCTACGGCGAGGCTGAGGCGTACTTCGAGCCGGTGTCGTCCTCCGTGAACCTCGGTCCCCTCGCCTCTTTCCTGTTGGTTCGACAAGAGTACCGCAAGTCCACGGCTGAGATGCTCTTTACAGTCTACGAGGATTTGCCGTTCACGGACCTTTCAATCAACATATTCTGGGGCGAGACCAGGAACCTGCTCAAGATGGAGGTCAAACCGACCGCCTCGTTCCAGTCGCCGCTGGTTTGCGGACCCGGCGGGACAATCGCAAAGCGCAGGGAAGGCCGGGAAGAACCGCTGCACGGCTGGCTTCTGACGCCGGGACTGGGTATCGTTCAGGACGGCGCTTTTGCCTTCGACGCCCCTGGGGGTCTTCTGCGTATTACACTCGTGCGGTCGTGCCTGTACGCCTACGACCTGAACACGAAGATCGATCCCTTAGGCCCGTTAACTCACACCGACCTTCAGCAACACTCCTTCCGTTTCAGGTTCTTCTTCGACGACGGCCTCACCGCCGACGACGTGGACAAGCTCCACGCGGCCCTCATCGAACCATTCAGCGTGATACGCGAGAACAAGTGACGCGGGGCCGGTTCCCTTGGAACCCTGGAACCCTATGACCCTATAAACCTACAAACCCTTCCGCCTTCGGCGTTGCGACGTATGTGGTTACACTCAATCCCGGCAGCGAGTCCGTAACTGCGCCGGCGACAGCGCGCAAATGCGACAGCTTTTCGCGAGTCTCCGTGGGCGAAGTTCTTATCCTGCGAACCTCGCCGCCCACGCTGCTGAGTTTACCCTCCACGGCAATCGTAACATCGACCGGTTCCGCGTGGTTGTTCACAACCACCACCGTCAGCGTCTTATCCCTCTTGTGCTTGAATGCCACCGCCTTGACCAGCGGATCGGGGACTTCGGCCTTAAGCTGAACGGACCCGGGGCGGATGTATCGCGTGAAGTGGCTGATCCACGACCCAAATGGGTTGATCTCCGCGGAAGCGAACTTGCCGTCCTTGAACCTCAGAAAGATCGGGGTCTCCTCGTTACCGGGCCGACCTCGCTCTATGAAATAGGGCAGCATGAAGTCGAACACGTTCACCTCGCCGTAGTTGATCTCGTCGCAGATGTGGTTCGCCCTCGCCCTCCCAGCGTCCAAATAGGTTATGCCCTGGTCGCCGTACGAGCACTGCTCGCTCAGCCAGACCGACTTCCCATACTTCACCGCGCTTTTGTAAAAGCTGACCGGCTCGCTTACCAAAAGCTTACCTTCACCCACCTTGGCGAGCATCGGCTTTACACGCTCCAGCACGAAATCGCCGCAGTAGCGATGGTAGGAGACCGCCCCGACGTACTTCCGCGCTTCCTCGTTCGCCAGAACGTACTCAACCGTCTCGGCGCTGGCCTCCGGGGTTACGTCGTCGCAAATCGCGAGCCTCGTATTGAGCTTGTTTTCCGCAAATCTCCGCCCACAGGCCAATACCAGCGCAAGCGTCGTCTCTTTGCCGATCTTGGCCGTATTGCTCGGTTCGTTAAAGGGCGACCAGTATGGAATCTCGTAGCGATAGACATCTTTCACGTGCAGAACCGCCGCCAGCGCGTGCTCGGCGTACTCGTCCACCATCGCCGTGTTGAACCTGGCGTCGGGTCCCCAGAACCATGTGGGCGAATCCGGCTTGATGGTGAGAAACTTCTCCCACTGGTGAGTGGCCGGGTAGAGAGTGAACGGCTCCTTGCGCGAACGGAATTTGCCGCCCATCACCAGATGGTCTTCGCAGAATGGGTTGATCGAGTTGACAGGTCGTGTCCCCCGGCCTTCCCATACGAAACCCGCGGGATTCAGGACTCGCGGGTCGTTGTTGTCATTTTCCGGCTCGTAGCCCATTGGGCACATACGCACGCGTGTCATGCCCAAATCACGGTAGTAAAGCTTCAGGATTTGCTTCCTGGCTTCGACCGGAATCAGACCCGGGTTGTTCGCCTCCGGCTCGACCTGCAGCGCGTCAAGGCTGAACAGGTCTGAGGTTCCCCAGCCTTCCCACTTCTGACCCGGCTGATCTGTCCGAACCGTAACCTCCACCGCCCACACAGGCGAGACCACAAGAACAGCCAACAGCAGGATTGCTAACCATCTCATCAGGACTATCCCCCATCATCCTAAGCGCCCTTAAAACCCTAAAACCCTTAGCCTGGATTATTCACGATGTGCTTGTATTGCCGGCAGTGCGCAGACACGTCTTGTTCGCTCATAAGGAAGCGCCCCGTTTCGGGATTTCCGGGTTGGGACCGGAAGTTGTCCGCTATAGCCCGCATTATTCCCAAGTACTGCGTTGTACCGCCCCTCGATACGGTCCCAGAGGACCTACTCGGGGACACGGACTTGTTGTTTTCGTGCTGGGAAAGTATAACTCCGCGTTCCCGAGTAGCCGCTCCGGCGGCGTATCGAGGGACAGTACAGCCTATGGCAGACTGTAGTATCTTCAGACGTTTCGTGAATAATCCGGGATAGCATGCGTATGCCGCCCAACCCTCAAATCCCGAAACAACGGGGTGGTTCCTTTCCGAAATAATCCCGATCCATCGGGAACCTCCACCGCCGACGCCTGAACGGAAGGAAACGCCGCAAAGACGGCAATAGCTAACGCCAATAATGCAATTCGTCCAATCATCGGGAGGCTCCGTCTGTTCACTGATAGGAATCAATCGTCCAGCGAGTCCTCCGCAAGTCCCGTCGGGACCGGCGAGGGTCGAGTCATATTGCTGACCGGCGCGTAGTGCTTGCCGTCACGGGAGGCGTCGAGGAATCCATGCATCACGTCCAGCACGTGGAACGCCTGCTCACCGGTCGCGCGGTGCGGCCTTCCGGAGAGAATCGCGTGCGCCATGTCGGCGACGCCAATCCCCCACTTGCCACGGTCGCTGTGAGGGTGGGTCAATTGAACGTCCTGCCAATCCGCGCTGCCGGGCTTGCGAAGCCTGACCGGACCGCCCAGACTGTTCGGGTCGGGGACTTGCAGCGTCCCTTCCGTTCCATAAATCTCGATCCGCGGCAGCTCCGATCCCCAAACGGCGAAGCTGGTTATGATGACGCCCTTTGCGCCGGAGGCGAAGTCGAAGCATCCCGTGACGTGGTCCGGCGTCTCGACCGTGATTTTCTCGCCGTTCTTCGGCTGGCTGGTGATCGTCCGCTCGGGAATCAGAATTCCCGAACACCCGGTGACGCGGCTTATCGGGCCGAGCAGGGTAACCAGAGCGGTCAGATAGTACGGTCCCATATCGAACATCGGTCCGGCCCCCACCTTGTAATAGTAGTCCGGGTCCGGGTGCCAGCTCTCGTGGCCGTGACACATCATGAAGGCGGAGCACGCAATCGGCTCGCCTATCGCGCCGTCGTCGATCAGTTTGCGGCAGGTCTGAAGCCCGCCCCCGATGAACGTGCCCGGCGCGCACCCGACGCGAACGCCTTTCGCCTTTGCGGCCTCGAGAATCCCCCGTCCGTCTTCGCGAGTCACCGCCAGCGGCTTCTCGTTATACACGTGCTTGCCGGCCGCGATGGCTTTCTGGGTGATCTCCGCGTGCGCCTGTGGGGTCGTCAGGTTCACCACGATCTGGATTTCCGAGTCCGCCATCAGCTCGTCCACCGTGCATGCTTTGCGGACACCGAACTCCTCCGCCTTCGCCTGCGCCCGGTCCATCATAATGTCCGCGCACGCAGCCGTCTCCAGCGCCTTCATGACCTGCGCTGTCTTGAGATAAGAGCCGGAGATGTTCCCACATCCGACTATACCGATTTTCACTTTCTCGTTTGGCATTTAAGTCCACACTCTCCTGATTAGATTACAGGGCCATGCTTCAACGAGACCATCGCAAATCCCTTCGCCAACCAACCTGGATTATTCACGATGTGCCTGTATTGCCGGCAGTGCGCAGACACGTCATTCTTCGCTTTGCTCCTAATGAAGCGTCCCGTTTCGGGATTTCCGGGTTGGGACCGGAAGTTGTCCACTATAGTATGCGTATGCCGCCCAACCCTCAGATCCCGAAACAACGGGCATACAGCACGTGACGTTAAAGCGTCACGCTGCCCATCGGAAAGCATGCTGAAGCAAGCTACGGAGCTAAAGTGAACGGTATTAGGGGCTAACCATGAACCACTAACCACTCTCCCTAAGTTTGCCTGCCGTGAGATTAGGGAAAAAGCACAACGAACTCAACAGAAACTGGAGCAGGAGCAGACACCATGGAATACACCCATCTGGGTCGCACCGGACTAAAGGTCAGCCGCCTTTGCCTTGGAACGATGAACTTCGGCCCACTGACGACCGAGCAGGACGGTTTCGCGATAATGGACCGGGCGCACGAACTCGGCGTCAACTTTTTCGACACCGCCAACGTGTACGGCTGGAAAACCGGAGAAGGCCTGACCGAACAGATCGTGGGCCGCTGGTTCGCCCAGGGCGGGCGCAGGCGGGAGAAGACCGTGATCGCGACCAAAGTGTGGGGGGCGATGGGCGAATGGCCCAACGAGTCAAAGCTCTCCGCGCTGAACATAAGGCGCGCCTGCGAGGGCAGCCTTAAACGCCTGCAGACCGACCACATCGACCTTTACCAAATGCACCACGTCGACCGCCGAACGCCGTGGGAGGAGATTTGGCAGGCGATGGAACTGCTCGTGCGGCAGGGCAAGGTCATATACGTCGGCAGCAGCAACTTCGCCGGATGGCATATCGTCCAGGCTAACGAGGCGGCGAAAGACAGGAGCTTCATGGGGCTGGTTTCCGACCAGCCCAAGTACAGCCTGCTCGACCGGATGATCGAGCTTGAGCTGATTCCCGCGTGCATCGGTTACGGCCTTGGGATAATCCCCTACAGCCCGCTGGCCGGAGGTATGCTCGGCGGAGCGCTGCGGAAGGTTACGGAAGGCAGACGCGCCGAGGACAGAATTCAGCAGGCGATCGAGCGGAATCGGCCAAAACTTGAAGCCTACGAGGCCCTTTGCGCCGAAATGGGAGAAAAGCCCGCCGACGTCGCGATAGCCTGGATGCTCGCCAACCCGGCCATCACCTCACCGATAATCGGACCGCGGACCATGGAGCAGCTAGAAGGCGCGATGCGCGCGATTGATCTGAGATTATCATCCGATATTCTACAGAGCCTCGACAAAATCTTCCCCGGCCCTGGCGGCCCAGCCCCGGAAGCGTGGGCATGGTAGTTCAGGTTCATAGGTTCATAGGTTCATAGGTTCATAGGTCGCCAGAAAACATCGAGGTCGCCTAGGGTTTTTGCGCAGCCAGAGACGCAATGAGTCTGCCGAGCAGGATCGCCACAGACTCAGTCTGCTTCAGGATCGGGGCGATGACTTCAGCAGTCGTCAGATTGACTTGTGCGCTGAGCAACAAATGGGTTTCCAGTTCACGAACGCTGCCCCGGGCTATCTTAAGAAATTGCACGTAGTCCTTTGGGGAACCTCGGCCCGTTCCCTCAGCTATATTGGCAGGAATGGAACAGGACGCTCGTCTTATTTGAGAGGTCATGCCGTACAGCTCTTCTTTGGGGAATCCTCGTGTCATCAAATAGCAGTCCCTGGCCAAGCCCATAGCCTGCTTCCACACAAGCAGGTCCTTGAAGGACATCACCTTTTCTTTCTCCATAAAACCCTCCACTTCCGACCAACTCAAGAACTTAAGAACTTAAGAACTTAAGAACCTGAGAACCTAAGAACCTTCAGATCTTAAACCGTATGTAGATCACGTCCCCGTCCTTCACGACATAATCCTTTATATGCAGCTCGACCTTGCCGAGTCGCTTCGCCTCTTCCCAACTGCCGCACGCCTTCACCACGTCGAAATTCGCCACTTCCGCCCGTATGAAACCCCTGGCTATGTCGCTGTGTATCTTCTCGGCTGCGTCTATCACGTGCGATCCCGCTGCTATGGTCCACGCCCTGACTTCCGGGTCACCCGCGGTAAAGAACGAGATCATCCCGGTCGCACGATAGGCCTCCCGCACGACCTTTTCCCTGGCTGGTCGATCGAGTCCCATTGCCTCCAGATACTCCGCGTGCTCCTGCTCCGGCAGCTCCGCGATCTCGGCCTCCAGTTTGGCGCAGAGGGCTTCGAACGGCAGTCCGTTGCCTTCGCAATAATCGCGCAGCTCCGCGGCGGCCCCGGACACGTCCTTTCCGGCTTCGTCCTCGGCCACGTTGGCCACTACCATAGCCGGTTTCAGCGTCAGGAACTCGAAACCGCTTATAGTCTTTAACTGGTCTTCCGTGAACTCGAACGCCGTCAGGAGCTTCCCGGCGTCCAGCCAGTCCTTTATCTCACGCATCAGGTCTCTCTCGATTGTCTGCGGAGTGACGACTCCAGCCTTCGTGCTGTGAAGCGTCTTGTCCAGACGCTCAAGCCTGGTTTCGACCATCTGCATATCCGCCAGGGTAAGCTCGTCTTGTATGCGTTGAAGATCGCTCACGGGATTGGGCGCGCCCAGAATATCGGACTCGAACGCGCGCACGAGATGAAGGAGCGCATCCACAGAGCGCACCTGCGCCAGGAAATTCGCGACGAATTTGCGAGTCTCTTCGCCCATCGACGGCGGGCCATCCACGAACTCCACAGTCGCGGGCGTCGCCTTCTTGGGCTTATGGTGATCGACCAGCCAATCGAACCGGTCATCGGGGACCGGAACCGCTCCGGCGCTGATCCCGGAATGCCCCTCCTGCGTCGCCGATCCGTGCGTAAGAGCACGAAAAAGCGAAGTCTTGCCCGCGCTCGGAAGTCCCACGATGCCGATTTTCACAATATCCTCCTTAGCGCCAAACGCATTCTTAACGAATGACGAGCGACACACCCAGCCTTTTTGCGGCGGCCGCGAGTCCGCTGTCCAGCGTTGCTATGGGAACGCCGGCCCGAATAGCGAGTTCCAGATAGGAAGCATCATAAGATGACAGGTTTTCGCTCCTCGCCAGAAACATGGCTCTGTCTACCGCGCCCTCCGACACATCCGTGTCCACGCCAATCGGTAGGCTCCTCACCAAAGAAAGAAACTGCATAGCCTCCGCCTGCGCGATGCGATTTCGTCTTTCGGCCGCCAGAAGCGCGTTCGCCATCTCCAACGGCCAGATGGCCGGAGCAAGGCCCTGGGCTTCGGGCAGGTTGTCCAGAATCGCCTCCGCGTGTGCGTTCGATTCGTCCGCAAAACACCAGGCCAGGGCGACGCTGCAATCCAGGACGAATGAATCCATTATCTCCTGCCCTCCTCTATCAGATCCCTTACGGATAGCCCGCCAAGCGACCTGCCTTTGCCAAACTCCTTCAAGGCAGCCACGGCCTCGCGGACGTCCGATCTAAAGCGAGGATCGGGAGGGATCAGCGCCGCGACGGGAACGCCATGCTTGGTGATCAGTATCCGTTCCCCTTTCGCCACCCGGTCCAGCAATTGTGAGAGATGCGTCTTTGCCTCATAAGAACCAACGGTAGTCATCTCAGGTTCTCCTTAGACTAGTCTAATACTAGTCTACCATATCATGCGACGAACTACAATCTTTTTCGTAACTATGGAACCTAGTCGAAACCCATCGATCCAAACCTGTACATCCGATTGTAACTCCCATACGGAACGGACCAGACGATATATTCCGCCTTCCCCGTCACCCACCGATTCCGGGCGAAGTTGGCGGTCCAAGTATCTCCAGCCTTGGGAGGAGGCGCGCCCAGCGATGCAAATGGAACGGACATCTCCATCGTCCACGACCCAGTGTCACGGTGAACAGCCACCTGCCACTCCGCGTTCCACGCCGGCGTCAGCATCTTCTGATCGAACCGGGCTCCAAGCGTGTTCGCCGCAAGCTGAAAGTAGACCCCCCGCTTCCCTGTCGGATCGAGAAACAACTCCACCGAATCGTCGTAAAACACCGGTCCGTCTCTCTTCGTCTCCTTGGCTTTGAGCGCGCCGATCTCCGGTTCTTCTGCCGTAATCGCGAAGTACAGCGTCGTGTCGTCGTACGCCAGCCTGACTTCGGTTCGCACGGGCGCCGGCGCGCCCATCTCCGTGTATTGAAGAGCAACGACCGCGGCCATTTGCCACGCGGGGTCGTTCAACACGCCGTCCATCACCGGAACGGCGGAAATCCTCGGAACCCGAACCTCCGGCAGCGGCAGGATAATGTCGGGTATGGAGATGGCCGGCGGGTCGGGCGCGACGTATCCGGTGTCCGCGTCGCGGTAGCTGAGGTAACCCAAAAGGTTAAATGCGTCCCGCTCGTCCAGTGTCAGCGGGGCCCCGACTTTCGTCCGCCCTTTTATCTTCCGGCTGAGTTCCTTCCCGGTAACCCGAAACGGAAGCCTCGCCCGCCGCGAATACGGCCCAGCGCGCAGGGCGTCCACAAGGATCGGTTTGAGATACGACGACGCAAACAGTGTCTCGCCGGAAGCTCCGAGGAAACGAGCGGCGTCGATCTGATCGAGAGCGTCCGTGGGATCGTTCTGGAGGTGCAGCCCGACGCCCGGAAGCAGGAGCGTTCGGAAACCCACCTTCGATATCTGCCCCTCGACCAACTCCCGAAACCTGTCTTCGCTTCGCGTGTAAGTCATCGGGCACAGAAAATCCACCCACTTGTTGGCCGCCCAGTTCGGCCAGTTCTGCATGTAACTCGTTCTCGCGGTCACCGGCTCGGACGCCACCGCGGCGGATATCCTGATCCCCGGACGTACTCTCCTGAGGTCCAGCGCGACTTGTTGCACGAAGCTGTTCGCAAGCCGCTCGCGCCATAGATTCCAGCTTAACCGCTTAGGGCTGAAGGGGTCGATGTCGAGCGGGTCTATGCCATACTCCTCCTCAAACCGGGAGCGGCAGCTATCGTTGTAACAGTATGGGACCGGCGACTCGTTCTCGAACCGCACGTAATCGAGATGCAGACCGTCGATGTCGTAGCGCGTCGCCAACTCGGTGTACAATCGGCGGAGGAAGTCCCTGGTCTCCGGCATCGATGGGCAAAGCCACCTGCCGCCGCCCGGTGATATCTGCTCCCCATTCCGTCCGACCGCGGCCCACCCCGGATGCGCTGTCAGTATACCTCCCGCGTCGCCGGAATGCCCGGCTCGGAACACCCACACCCACGGATGGACCTCCATCCCGCGTTTGTGCGCTTCGTGAATCAAGGCTTCGAGCGGGTCGAAGCTCGCAAACGCCGGCAGCCGCGCCGCCACGCTGCTGGGGTAGATGGTGTAACCGTTTCGGAAGACCTCCGGCATCAGGATGTTAATGCCGGCCCTGGAATACGAACGCACGATGTCCGCAATCCCGCGACCGTCTTTGGGAATTGCCGCGGCGTCCATCCAGATAGCCCGCCCTTCGATCCGGCGAGAGTATGAAGCGTAGAGGTTCTGAAACGATTCCGGCGTCGCGCCGATAGTCTCCCTCGCCGCCACCGGAACACCGATCTCCGCGGCCGGAGAACTACTTGCGGAAATCGGAAGGAGAAGAAAGCATATTAGAGCGCCGATCCTCATCAGTTATGCATCACCAACAACCCACCAAATCCCCCGCAAGATCGGTTACCAAATCCCCCGTCCTCCCAGGAGGGGGTTAGGGGGTTAGGGGGAGGTCCAACTCATACCTACCTAGAAAAAGAGACACCTATCCTGCGCGAACGGCCTCGTACAACCAACTCATCGAATATCGTCGAAGTCAGTTCCCGCAGGAGTCTACAACCAGTTCTTGAGCGTGCTTCGGGATGAAAAGCGATCCCGAAGCATACCAAACAACTAATAATGCACCCGACCGATCTTCAGCTTTCCCCCACGATGCATATTTGCCATAAGAACGGCCGTCGCGATCGACGTGAACTTGGCGTCCGCGCTGTCCGCGCGCGATGTCAGCACAACCGGAGCCGACGCCCCCACCAACACCCCCGCGGTCCTGCCGCCGGCAAGGTGTGAGAAACACTTCACCAGCATATTGCCCGCCTCGATGTCCGGGACCAGAAGGATGTCCGCTCTGCCGGCCACGGGCGACGATATATTTTTCTGCTGCGCCGCGGCCAGGCTGACTGCGTTGTCGAAGCCGAATGGCCCATCCACCACGCAGTTTGGAAACTGCCCTCTGTCCGACATCTTGGCCAGCGCGGCGGCGTCCAGGGTCGCGGGCATTGCCGGATTGACAAGTTCCACCGCGGCGACCGCCGCGACCGTCGGGCGCTCGAAGCCGAAAACGTTGGCAAGATAGACGGCGTTGAGGATGATCTCAGCCTTTCGGACCAGGTCGGGGGCTATGTTCATCGCCGCGTCGGTCACGAAGACCAGCATCTTCTGCGCAGGGACCTCCATCACAAACACGTGACTCATCGCGGCCCCGGACCTGAGGCCGGACTCCTTATCGAGCACGGCGCGA
Organism: Armatimonadota bacterium; assembly: GCA_030649165.1. Classification (GTDB taxonomy): domain Bacteria; phylum Armatimonadota; class UBA5829; order UBA5829; family JAUSEB01; genus JAUSGG01. The sequence continues at coordinate 1,803 of JAUSGG010000085.1, read as the reverse complement.
AGGAAATCGTCGGTATGAATCAGACCTTTCATCACGATATCGCAGGCGCCGTCTCGAACCTGCCGAACGGCTTCCCGAGCCGCGGCGATCTCATCCGGGAAATCCAAGACTTGGTCGTCTCTGAGGTCCCATCCGAGATCAAATGCGCAAGCGGTTATTCTCTTCCGGTCCCCGATGAAAACCGGCTCCGCCACGTTTTCCTCGGAAGCCTGTTTCAGCGCGGCGATCACGCTGGCGTCATTCGCGGCCGCCACAGCAACTCGCCTTGGCGGCTCCGCACAGACAGCCCGCGGCAACTCCTCAAAACTGGTCAACATCAAACGTCTCCCGGCCTCATCCACAAACCCCCATAACCCTCATAAACCTATGACCCAAGGACCGCATCGGTCACGCGGGCGGCCCGCGCCATCTCCTTTACGTCGTGCACGCGAACCACATTAGCGCCGTTCATTATGGATATGGCCACCGTCGCCGCCGTTCCCTCCAGCCGTTCCTCCGCCGGCAGGCCGCCCAGGACCTTCCCTATCGTGGACTTTCGCGATGTCCCGATCACTATTGGACGCCCAAGGCTCTTGAACTCCCGCAGACGGCGCAGCAGAACAAGGTTGTGCTCGACGGTCTTCCCAAAGCCAAATCCGGGGTCGATCAAGATCAGCCGCTCGTCTACTCCGGCGGCAACCGCGTCTTCGACTCGGCGGAGCAGCTCTGAGGTCACTTCCGACAGGAGATCGGAGTATAAGGGATTCTCCTGCATGTCCCTGGGCGTCCCCTTCATGTGCATCAGGATTGCGGCCGCTCGCGCCTCGGCGACCACGGCGCGCATTTCCGGATCAAAAGACATTCCGCTGATATCGTTCACTATGTCCGCGCCCGCCGCCAGGGCCGCCCGCGCAACGGAGGACTTGCAGGTGTCTACGGAAATCACAACGTCGGTGGACTCTCGCAGCCGCTCGATCACCGGCAACACGCGCCCCAACTCCTCTTCCGCGGCGACCGGCTCAGCGCCGGGACGAGAACTCTCCCCGCCCACGTCGATAATGTCCGCCCCCTCTTTGATCATCCCGACCGCTGTTGCCGCGGCGGCGTCACGGTCCAGGAACAAACCGCCGTCCGAGAAAGAATCGGGGGTGACGTTGAGAATGCCCATCACCAGAGTTCGCCGGGTCATTGTCTCGAACATCGAGCGCAGGCGCGGAGAAGCCTTCACGTCGGCGGGCAGAGAAGACGGGGAGGAATCGAAATGGCTCAGCGCCGTTTCAATCTCGGCCGCCAGATCGGGGGCCCCGAACTTCTGGGCCCTCAACGCCGCTATCAGGGATGCGAAATGCTTGGCCGAACCGATCAACAGCGCGTCGGTGCGTTCCGTTTTCCCGGTTATGACGTCGCGGCTGACAACGGCGTCACCTCCCGCGGAAAGGAGGCTTTCCTTGAGAATATGCGCCACCGCGGTTCGGATGCCTTCCAGCTTCACGAGATAGTGTTGGGCCTTGGGCAGCATTCGGGCGATGCCTTCCGCCTCCGCCCCCACGCGGCGCATCTCCTCCGCGATATCCTCTGCGTCCCGAATCGCCAGTGTGCGAGCATTGTGTCCCATCGGCACAATTGTACCTCATTTGCGGGGAATGGGAAAGCGAATCGGAAGAGTCGAACGAGTCGAGAGCTGAACCGGACTCCAACTCTAACCCGGATTATTCAGCATGTGCGTGTTTTGCCTACACTCCGCGATCACGTCATCCTACTCTAATGTTGTCAAGGCGCTCTTGGCGCTTTTTTCAGCATTTTAGAGTGGTCATGGGTGTCCCC
>JAUSGG010000079.1 GCA_030649165.1 Armatimonadota bacterium | reverse complement strand
TACGCCGCCGGAGCGGCTACTCGGGAACGCGGAGTTATGCTTTTCCGGCACGAAAACAACAAGTCCGCGTCCCCGAGTAGGTCCTCCGGGACCGTATCGAGGGGCGGTACAACGTATCATTCATGAATAATCCGGGCTAGCCACTCCCCGACTCAATTCTCCGCAAACGGATTCGTTATCGTTTTCTCCCCATTTGCCACGTCGATGATAACACTGGCCGGCGTGAAAAGGTAGACCTTGTCCCCGACCTTTTCCACGTAGCCGTCCAGCGCGTACGTAACACCGTTCAGGAAATCGATCACTCGCGCGCAAATCTCGGGGCTTGCTTTTTCGAGGTTGACTATCTGGGAGCGGCCGTCTTTGAGACCGTCGGCAGCCTGCTGCGCGTTGTCGAGTGATTGTATCGTCTGCCACACTGACACGCAGTTTACGCGACTGTGGCTGAGTCTGAGAGTGATGGGCCGCCGCTTGCGCGACACGTCCATCTCCTCTTCAGCTTCGTCGTCGTAATCGCCGAGACCGACCCTGTCCTTGAATCTGGTCCACAGACCGCGGTGTTGCTCGTCAAAATCGTTTAACGGGGCTGTCCTCATCCTTATCCACCATCCTCCACAGTTTCATCAGGGCGTCTTTTGGAACGCCTGCAAGGATCGCAGGTTAGGGCGGGACCTACGAATGACGAGTTTCGCCGGCAAATCTTTAACCGGCTTACTTTGTGTTCAACGGCGCTAAAGGTTACACCTCCTTCTAAAACAAATTGTACGAACTTTATTTTTCGCCGAAGGGCGCTATCCTCTTGGACCGAAGATGGCCGTGCCGATGCGCACCATGTTCGATCCCTCCTCTATGGCGATCTCGAAATCCTGCGTCATCCCCATCGACAGCCACGCGCGCTGTTCGTCGGGAAGCCGATCGAACAGTTCCTTCAGACTCGCGAAGTGCGGCCTGGCCTGCTCGGGATCATCGAAATATGGCGCCATCCCCATCAGGCCCTGAACTCGCAATCCGCCTATTGATGCGATCCGAGACGCCAAATCCGGAACTTCCGACCGCTGAACTCCGAACTTCGTCGCCTCCTGGGACACGTTCACCTCGATAAGCGCGTCGAGCGTCTTGCCCGCCGCAACGGACCGCCTGCCAAGTTCTTGAGCCAACTCGACGCTGTCCACACTCTGGACCATGTCAAAGATCTCGACGGCAGCCTTAACCTTGTTGCGCTGCAGGTGACCGATAAAATGCCATCGAACGGCCGGCCCGATCTCAAGCCACTTGGCGGTCGCCTCCTGGACGTAGTTCTCGCCGATATCGGTGACCCCGGCGGCCGCGGCTTCTCGTATCTGCCGCGCGCCGAACTTCTTAGTCACAGCGACCAGAGCGATCTCCTCCGGCTCTCGGCCCGACCGCCGCGCCGCCGCCGCGATACGATCTTTCACGGCCCTGAGATTCCCAGCTATGTCCAGCATAAGCTGATCAATGTCCAAGTCTTAATCGTCATTTGTTGCACAGTATTACACTTTTAGCGGGACGTGTCAAGCGGTTTGGTTGTTGGTGGTTGTTGGTTGGCAATTGCCACGTCCTATCCGTCCTATCGGTCCCATTGGTCCCATTCCACTACTTTGGAACCCTGATTTCTTGACATCAAGCCCTCCGCGCCGTTACGCTAGTGGCGTGACAAACGGGCAGCGGCCCGATTTACCGGAGGACATTCCGTGGCTTCGATCACTGTGTTGGTTGGCGAACCCCCTTACGGGAAAGAACGGGTCTACAGCGCGTTCAGGTTTGCGTTGGCGGCGCTATACGAAGGGCACGACGTCAACCTTTTTCTGCTCGAGGACGCCGTATTTGCGGCCAAGAAGGGACAGAACCCCGTCGAGGTGCAAGGGCTTCTGGACGGGAAGATGCCGAACTGCGGCGAGCTGCTGGCGGAAGCGATCAAGCAAGGCGCGGTCGTCAAATGCTGCGGAGTCTGCTGTTCCGAGCGGGGTCTCAAGCAGGAGTACTTGCTCGACGGAGTCGAAATAGGCTCGATGCGGGACCTGGTCGCGTGGGTCGTGGAAACGGACAAATTCGTATCGTTTTAGTATCACTCACCGGTGGGACATAGTGTCATGATCGTACTGCTTTACCTTCTATCCCTCCAGGTATCTTACCTGGAGGGGTCGCCGTACATAAGGGACTCACTATGATTGTACTGCTTTACCTTGGGGCTTTGGTCATAATCGTTCCGCTTTACTACCTCTGGGACTGGTGGTCGGAGGGGACGATAAGCGGGAGCGAGGCTGTCGGCGCAGCCGCGGTCCTTCTCGTCATCCTGGGCCAGATAGCCGCATTTCCGGACCCATCGCTTCGCGTGGCGTTGTTCGTCCTGCTTGTTGCCTCCGCGATTCTCATGCCGTTTTTCGCGACGGCTGTCGAGAAGGTCGCCGACAGCAGGTTCAAGTCCGACAGGGTAGCAACGTTCAGGAGCGCCATCGCCAGGGACCGGATGAACATGGCGGCGCGGGTCCAACTCGCTGAAACCTTGTATGCGATGGGCAGGCTGGACGAAGCTATTGCCGAACTGGAAACGGCGTTTGAGTCGTCCAAGCTCAGCTTCCGCGAAAGCCAGATACTGGCCGAATGGAAAGAAGAGCGAAGGATTCGCGACACGCGAAACGTGTTCTGCCCCTCCTGTGGGAAAGAGAACGAACACGGCTCCGCGGCTTGCACAGGCTGCGGACATCCGCTTGCCCGCGGTTTCGCCGCCGATTGGGCGCGATCAGGAGGCCCCGCCGCCGCCCTCAAGGCGTGGGCGATTGCCATCGGGTGCGTCGCGGTCGTTCTGTTCGCTTTTGCCCTGTTCCCCTCCGCGCGGACCCCGAATCCCCTGATCGTCGCCGGCGTCGGACTCGCGGCCTGGGCGGTGTTTTACATCTGGAGCCGGCGCAGGCGAAACCCTAAAACCCTGAAACCCTAAGAACCTAAGAACCTAAGAACCCTGATCCCCGGTTTACACCGTCCTCCCGGTGGGTACATTCTCAGTGTACGGATCAGTTTGCGCTGACCGAATACAACTCCTGTCCACCAGGAGTCAGAAAGGATGGTTGTGTATGTCCAACGGCCGACCGGTTAACATCAGACGGAACATCGACGACTACAAAGATCCCTACATCCAGACCCAGAGCCCCAGCGAAGTCACCATCTGCAGCGAATGCAGATCGGTCTACCACGATCAGAGATGGTATCTCGAAGAGCAGGCCCTAGAGAAAGTGAAAGCCAACCGCGACGAACTCGAATATACGGTGTGCCCCGCCTGCTCCAAGATTCGCGACAAAATGCCCGGGGGCATAGTGCGTCTATCGGGTGGGTTCCTTAGCGCCCACCGAGAAGAGATACTCAACCTGATACACAATGAGGGGAACCGCGCAAAGCAGATGAACCCTTTAGAGCGGGTTATGGATATAGAGTCCGCGGGCGGCGGCGTGGACGTTCTCACAACAAATGTGAAATTGGCGCAAAAGATAGGCAAAGCGCTGCACAAAGCCTACAATGGCGAGGTCAACTACATCTGGTCTCAGGACACCAAACTCGCCCGCGTGATGTGGCAGCGCGATTGACCTGCGCGGAAGGTGGTATCACGATGAAAAGACTAGTGTTCTTCCTCTATGGTTTGATGGCTGGGGCTGCCGCGGGAATAATACTCGCGCCGCAGTCCGGACGGGCGACCCGGGGGCTTATTCGCGACAAGTCGATGAAGTACTCAATGGATGTGGCCGACTACACCACCGGCAAGGCGAAGCACATCGCCAACAAGACCCGCGGTTACGCGCACACTGTTAGAGAGGCGCTCGTTCGCGGCGAGGAGAAGGTAAAGACGTATATCTGATAGTCGAGAGTTGAGAGGGGATTCTAACTTCCAACTTCTAACTTCTAAAGGGGGTAGACGGGCTTGACGGATATCATCAAGAAGTGGATGGCGTTTGGATTGGGAGTGGCGGCGTTGAGCGCCGACAAGGCGAGGGAATTCGTCGACCAGGCTGTCGCCCGAGGGGAGATGACAAGGGACGAAGCCAAGACCATGATGGAAGACATCTCGACTCGCGCGGACGAAGAGAAGCAGTCTTTGCGTAACTGGATCTATGACCAGGTGAACAAGGCCCTTCGCGACGCCGGCGCGGCGGATGCGACAAGAGTGGCCCAACTGGAAGGCCGCATCAGCGCGCTCGAACGCCGCATCGAGAGGCTGGAGGGGGCGTCCCCCACCCTGTCGTCCGGGGCCTGTGAAGAAGCGCCGACGGTGATCTCAGAGTGATTCTGGAGAAGCGGCGCCGACACGTCGCGAGGTATCGCGAGATCGGCGCCGTGCTGGCAAAATACGGCTGGACACAACTGATCGCCCGGTTGGGCCTGGCGGAGCTTTTCCGAACGAAGCCCAGCGCCAAGGCCGTTGAAACGCCTGTCCGGCTGAGAGAGGCGCTGGAGGAACTGGGCCCGACGTTCATAAAGCTTGGCCAACTGCTGAGTTCCCGGCCCGATATCGTCCCCGAAGTATACATAAAGGAACTGACCAAACTACAAGACACCGCTCCGATTGTCCCCACACCGGATATCATCGCGATCGTAGAGCAGGAATTCGGCCGTCAAGTGCGGGAAGTCTACCACTACTTCGACCCAAATCCCGTTGCCGCGGCTTCGCTCGGCCAGGTCCACGCGGCCGCGCTGCACTCCGGAGAGGAGGTCATCGTCAAAGTCCAGCGACCGCACATAGTTGGCGCCATCGACACCGACATCGAGATAATGCGCGGGCTGGCGGCTTTCCTCGAACAGCGATGGGAGACGGCCCGGCTGTACGGCTTGACGGACCTCATAGACGAATACTCCATCATGATCCATGAGGAGCTGGATTATACGCACGAAGCGCACAATACCGAGAAGCTCCGCGAGAAACTGATACGAAACCCGGACGTGACCGCCCCCAGGGTCTATTGGGACCTGACCACGCCAAAAGTTTTGACGATAGAGCGCATCCGCGGGGACAAGGTAACGGACGTTCACGCGCTGCGCGAAAAGGGCATAGACCCCAAGGCCGTCGCGCACAAGCTGGTTTCGGCTTTCCTCCAGCAGATATTCGTGGACGCATTCTTCCACGCCGATCCGCATCCCGGTAACATCATTGTGACGTCCAACGGTGCCATTGGCCTTGTGGACTGCGGCCAGGCGGCGAGACTCGACCATACCACAAAGTCCGGCCTGCTCAGGCTGCTGATCGCTTTCGAGCAGCAGAACGCCAGGGACTTCACCGACGAACTGTTGTCGATTGGGGTTGCGTTCGGGCCTGTGAACGTGCGCGAGTTCACTCACGACATCAGCAAGCTGCTGCGCCGGTATTACGATCTTCCGGCGCGCGAAACGGACCTCGGCGGGCTGCTGTCCCGGGTGCTGAACGTGTCGGCCCATCACCGCGTCCGGTTCCCGGCCCAGTTCGCCATCCTCGCGAAGGTCTTCGCCCTGCTCCAGGATGTCGCCAAGCAGCTCGACCCCGACTTCAGCTTCACCGACGCCGCAAAACCCTACATCGGACGGGCAGTGCGCACGGAGTTGACGCTGGAGGGTCTCCTCACCGAGTTCTTCCAGGCCGTCTCGGACGCCAAGAGACTTGCCTTCGCGCTGCCCGACCGGGCCAACGAGCTCCTGCGCCGGCTGGTCGAAGGCACGCTCAAACTCGAGGGGCGCGTGCTGGGACTTGAAGACCTGACCACCAAGATAGACAAACTCGCCAACCGGCTCTCGTTCGCAATGATCTGCTCGGGGATAGTGGTAGCTTCCTCCATCATAGTCGCCTCAGGCCGAGGCCGCGACGGCCTCTTCGGCCTCCCGACCCTCGGCCTGATCGGCTACATCCTGGCGGCCATCTTCGGCATCTGGCTTCTCATCTCCATCATCCGCGGCGGAAGGCTGTAGCGGTTGAGAGTCCGGAGCCCCCTCTCCTTCCAGGGGAGGGCTGGGGTGGGGTTATCCGGCAAGCCTATAACTCCGTAACCCTACAAACCCACCCCGTCCATAACATCCATTCCCGTCCACTCTGTTTCAATCCCCTCCGGCCCTCCCGGACCGGAAGGAATAAACAGGGCTGCCTCCGAGCATTCCACGTACAGTCCATGCGGATAGGCCGCTTCACGTGAAAACTGACACGATTTGTCAGTCCCAGGCGCTATAATCCCAAGCAAGAAGGCTGCGCATCGACAGTGCTATCATCAGCCCATTGACAGCCCTGTAAAAGAGTGCTAGCTTGGCGTACAGCAGCTTGCTGTTTGAGAAAAAGTGAGGACAAACCATGAATAGCTACAACCTGCTCGATGAAAAGTGGATTCCGGTTCTTTATCATAACGGAACCGTAGAACGGGTCGGGATTCTGAAAGCGCTGGAAGATGCGGATCGGATTCGCCAGATCGCGGCGAGCAATCCTATGGATCGGCTTGCCATCCTGCGGTTTCTGCTCGCCGTTCTGTATTGGTGCAAGGGAAATCCCCCAGCCGATATGAACGCAAACGATATCGATTCGTTTCCTTCGGAATGGTTCGCGAAACTTGATGAGAGTAAGGAGAGCTTCAATCTGCTGGGTGCGAAAGGTGGCTTCTACCAAGATCATGAGACCAAAGGCATTGTGGTTTCCGTCACGAATTTGCTCCATGATCTTCCTTCAGCCACAAACATCGCCCATTTCCGGCACATACGGGATGAGCGCGATGGAATGTGCCTACCATGCTGCGCTTTGGGCATCCTACGGTGGTCCACTGCAGCACCGGCGGGAACAGCCGGAGCTGGCCAAAGCATGACGGCGAGCATCAATGGAGTTACGCCGACCTATTCTATACCCACCGGTGCGACCTTACTTACGACACTCCTGCTTACGTGGCCGGGCGCTCATGCAGTTCAGAATGATGCGCCGGTTTGGGCTGGAGCAAACGAAGAATCCCCGCTGGGTTTCCTCAAAGGTATGACCTGGCGATCCCGATGCATCTTCTTGGCTCCGCCGGATGCGAAGGGCAAGCGAGGCCTCTCTTCCGGACACTGTTGCCACTGTGGTGAACAGACGGACCGCTTAGTAAAGTCAATCCTGTTTCGTCCAGGCTGGAAACGACCTTCCAAAGAGCCGTGGTCTGACGATCCTCACTTGCTACGTATCACGCGGAAGGATGGCAAGAGCGCCAAAGCGAAAGAGAAGAAAATCGTGCCGTCATGGCCAAGCCCCAACGACCCTCTGGAGGACCATGCAGGCGTCTGGCGATCCGTAATGGAAGGGCTTCTGCAGCGTTCTGCCGGTCTGCAGATCTGCGCAACAGAGTTCCACACCACACTACTTGGGACCAGCCAGGCGCTTTACAAGCATGTTGGGGAACATAGGGCCGCACTGCCCGATCTCGCCTCCGACGTCGCACAACGCTTGTCGGTCGAGTTGGAGTGGCTGAGAGAGGTCACCTGGGTCACGATTGCGGCACGAGGCGGCAATTGGCGCGACCCGCCCAAAGGTCATCGCATTGTTGGCGCGCTATGCGCTCCAAGAGCGAAAGGTCAGGCAATTCGATCGAGTCTTTGCGCCCGCAGCTTTCCGGTTGAACGCGAATTGGAACAAGCCTTTCAGAGACTAGTGCAAGATTTGGCTACTGCCGGTGAGGTGGACGGCGAAGCGATAGTACGAAACTGGAGAGCCAGGGCAGGCAGAGTTCTGTGCAGCTATGCTGGGCAAAGCGTTGACGCCGCCAAGTCCGGCTCTCCGCTGCGACAACGAGAGGCAAAGAGATGCGCCGATGATGCCATTCTGGAGGCGGTCCGTGAGACCGACCGGAAGAAAGGAGTATCGAAATGAGCCAGACCCCAGCATTCATTGCACGCATGACAAGTGACAGGATCGTGGGTCCGGGCGAACGGACGCTCCTGCGGGCCCTGGCGGGGCGGGGATTGAATGAAGATGTGCCTGGTTTCGACGTGTTCACCGGTCTATGGTGGCCACTGCGAGAAAGGAGTCAAGTGGCGCCACGCCGCGAAGTAGCATGGCTGATCGCCAAGCTCTACGCGGCATGCCCGGTTCCCCACGTTCGATCGGATGTGGACGAAGGGCCGTCCCTCGCACAAGTCCTTGGCCGAAGTGAACCGCGCGAAGAGTGTGCACAAGAGCGTTTTCGCCGCCGCTTCGACGCACTCCTATGCTCCCCGCTGGGAGCGGGGGAGTCGCATCTTCGTTGGGCGTTGTCTGTCGCACGCAAGGCGGTTATCGCCGGACGCGCTCAGGGAATCGATTGGGTCCAACTCACGGATCACCTGTCCATTTGGGATCGTGGGGAAGAGCATCGGCTGAAACGGGATATTCGAGACATCTGGGCCGAGCAGTACCTCGAGGCCACATACAAACCATGAATAAGGAGATAGGAACATGCTAATCGAGATTCACATGATTCAGAACCACAGCCCGGCGAACCTGAACCGGGACGACCTTGGGGCACCTAAGACGTGCGTCTTCGGCGGCATCACCCGCGCCCGCATCTCCAGTCAGTGCCTGAAGCGTAGCATACGTAACCCGGGCAACCCCGAAGACGTGCACAAGCGGGAGCCGGGGATGTTCGCCCAGGCAATGGCGGGCCATATCGGTACGAAAACCAAGTACTTTCCCTGGCTGGTCGCACAGGCGTTGGCAGACCCGCCGATTCCTAGCGAAGACCACCGGCGAATTGTGCTGGCCGCGCAGCGCATCGCGGCGAGCAAGGAGAAGGAAGACAGGGGTAGATCAGGCGGCGAGGCGGCTGATGCCAGACCAAAGACCGCGCAGTTGATCCATCTTGGCCCCGGTCATGCCCAGTACTTCGTGGAGAAGCTGGACGAACTCCGTAGGACACACAAGGAGCAGTACGAGCATTTTCTGAATCCACGTGTGGGCTTCGAGGAGATGGTGGGCGACCTGCTAGCAGACGAGCAACTGGGGATTGATGACCAAAAGAGGATTGTCAAGGCCAGTTGGCTTATCGCCAAGTGCCGTATGGCTCAACTACTGCAGGGGGAAGAGGTGCAACCCGAGCCTGACCTAGAGGATGGACAACCGGGCGCTGAACATGCGGGGCTGATCGCGGAGCGACTGGTGGATTTGTACTCGTCGGATAACAAACGGTTCAAGGATCTTACGAAGGCTGCCGATTCGGAAGAGAAGAAACAGATCAAGGAGGACGCCCCTATGAAGCCAAAGGGAATGGATGACTTCATGGGTGCCCTCAAAGCTGTCAACGGCTGTGATGCGGTGGATATTGCCCTGTTCGGGAGGATGACGACCTCGCCTGCCTTTCAGGATGTGGAGGCCGCGATGCAGGTGGCGCATGCGATCTCAACCCACGCTGCCGTGACGGAAACGGATTACTTCACTGCTGTGGATGACCTGGGCAAATCCGGCGGCGGCGCCGGTCACGTCGATGAAGCGATGTACGTCTCCGCCTGCTTCTATAAGTACTTCTCTCTGGATTGGGACCAGTTGCTTTTCAACCTCGCAGGTCCGGAGCCGGACAAGAGCAAAGATGACGCGGCTCATACCCAGTGGACCAAGGAGATCAAGCCTACTGCGATGAGACTTGCGGCTGCGACGCTCGGCCATTTCATCCGTGCCGCCACAATGACAACACCGAGCGGCAAACAGAACAGTCACGCGGCGAACAACGAGCCGTGTGGCATACTCGTGGAGATTAGGGAAAGGAAGGCCCCGACGAGCTACGCCAACGCGTTTGCAGAACCGGCACGACGGATAGGCGACATGCCTGACGACTCTCCGGACTACGTGAGCCTGACAGGGCGGAGCATTGCCCAGTTCGGCGATCATCTCTACGCCCTACGGCGCGCATACGGCATCGATTCCACGCTTCTCTGGTACAGCCCCCAGGCGTGGCGCTACCCCCTCCAAGGCTGGGAGCGTGAACTAGACGGCCAGAAGAAGAAGGAAAACGGCAAGCAGAAGCCGCCCGTGTCATTCGCGAAACGAATCTTCGATGTCCTTGGCGGCAAAAAAGACGCACCCGCCGGCTTGGTGGAAGCCGTCGTTAAGGAAGTGTGCGATCTGGAGTGGGGCAGTGTCTGTGACGCCGGTAAGGCCCCTTCGAAGGAGGCCTGACCATGAGTGATCTGCCGAATACCCTATTTCTCCGCCTTGAGGGGCCGCTTCAGGCTTGGGGTGATCCGTCGAAATTCGTAATACGGCGCACAATGGACGCCCCGACCAAGTCCGGCGTCATCGGGCTGATCTGTTGCGCTATGGGACGCGCACGCGAGTGGGTGGTGCAGGACCCGATTCCCCACAATGCACTGAGCGAACTGGCGCAGTATCTCATTGTGAGAGACAGCCAGATCGACAACGGCCATGAGCCACGCCGCGCGCTGCTCGATCTTCTCAGCACACTACGCATGGGCGTGCGCGTCGACCGCGCTGGCATGCGCTGGTGGGACTATCACACCGTCGGTGCCAAGGTTGGTATGCTTGATGCCAAAGGTGAGATCAAACGCACTGCCACCACCAAGGAGATCGAGACCCTGATCACTCGCCGAGAATATCTTGCCGATGCCAGCTTTCTTGTCGCTCTGAAGGGGGATTCCTCGCTGATCCGTGAGATTGCCACTGCATTGGCCTCCCCCAAGTGGCTGCTCTATCTGGGCCGCAAGTGTTGTCCGCCGTCCGCGCCCATGTTCACCCAGCCGCGCGACGGGGAGTCATGGACAAACCCTACCTACCAAGCCGACCTCCGGGCTGCGCTAGAAGACATGCCGTGGTATCCACGACATAGGGATGATCGTCCCGACGGGCCGCAACCGTGTCTGGTCGAATGGCAACCGCAACATATCGGCGACATGGCCCCTGCTCAGGCCGAAGTCTGGTATGATGTGCCAGACTCGCTTGATCCTCCGCATCACGCGGCGCGGTTTGTTACGATGGATTGGGTGACGGCCAAAATGGGCTATCCCATCCGCGATCACACAGCTTGCCCGCCACCCCCGCGAGCCAACTACCGCAATAAGGAGTATCAAAACGCTCGCGACACGCGGTGGGACCGCGACCATGACCTCTGCGTCTTCTGTAAGATCCCCCTGACCAAATACAACCGCACCGTCCAACATATCACTTACCGCCGGGCTGGTGGGAACGAATCGCAGGATGACCTTCGTTCCCTCTGCCGCCTTTGCCATGATGCTGTGACGATGATAGAGTACGGACTTGGCATGGGACTGGACCGCATCAATCCAGAAGATCCCCAACTGCGTGATCAGATCATCGAAAAGCGAGATGAGATAATCAGATTCCGCTCGCTGGAAACCCGCCGTCGGCATCTCGCCGCGGAGGAGGTGGAATAGCATGTACCTCTCGAATCTGCTCATAGATACGGGAAGTAATCCCGACCGCCCGCGCCCAGGGCGATTGTGGCTGAGGAATCTCTATCATGTTCATCAGCGCCTTTGTATGGCTTTCCCGTCCAATCCAAGGAAACAGCGCGATCCTCATTTTCTTGCGCCCTATGCGCCTGACGACTTCCCAGAGCTACGTCACGTGGCCGATAGAAAGAAGACCGAGATTGACCCACAGATCCTGACCGACGTACACACACCGCGGACAGCAGACGCCGGGTTCCTGTTTCGCGTCGATCTGCTGCAAGGTGGCCGGAATATGATAGTAGTGCAGTCCGCCCTCGAACCCGACTGGGACTACGCTTTCCATAACGCTGGTTACCTGCTGGCGGCCCCTCCCGAGTTGAAGGTTTATGATCCTCGCTTTTCCGAGGGGGACCGCCTGTCATTCCGCCTCCTGGCGAATCCAACGAGGCGACTCTCCAGGCATTCCTTGAGAGAAGATGGCCAGCCAATCGAAGCGAAAGACATCGGGAAGCGCGTCCCCGTACGGGACGACCGCCTTAGTGATTGGCTCACTCGCCAAGGCGAATCATCGGGATTCGTTGTTGATAAGGATGACATCGTCGTTCGGCCGGGCTACGTCTATGTCAACAAGAAAGGAAATGGCCAGGGGGAACGCCTGCGCTCTGTTCGTTACGACGGGATATTCACTGTCACGAACCCCCACAAGCTCCAGACGACACTCGTCCAGGGCGTCGGCTCCGCCAAAGGCTTCGGATTCGGCCTGCTTTCCATTGCCCCGCTCAGGTAAAGGAGGCTCGCGTGGACCGTAGAGTCAAGGACTTGCACCTGCTGCCCAAGTTCCGGGACAGCCTGTCGTTCCTGTACGTCGAGCACGCCCGGATCGACAGGCACGAGAACGCCATCGCCATTCACGACGCCGACGGACTTACCCCCGCGCCGGTGGCGTCGCTCGCCGTGCTGATGCTCGGTCCGGGGACCAACATAACCCAGGCCGCAGTCACCGTGCTGGCCGAAAACAACTGCCTCGTCATCTGGTGCGGCGAGGAGAACGTCAGGTTCTATGCTTCCGGCATGGGCGGGACCCGAAGCGCGGCGCGGCTGATCTGGCAAGCGCGCCTTGCATCCCAGGAAGACACCCGGCTGCAGGTGGTCAAACGGATGTATCGTATGCGCTTCGAGGAAGAAGTCCCGGAAGATATCACCGTCGAGCAACTCCGGGGCAAGGAAGGCTCGCGCGTTCGCACAGCCTACGCCCGCATGAGCGCCGAAACCGGGCTGTCCTGGTCCGGGCGCAGCTACGACAGGGGAAACTGGAACGCCGCCGACCCGGTCAACCGTGCGCTGTCCGCCGCGAACTCCTGCTTATACGGTCTCTGTCACGCCGCGATTCTCTCGGCGGGCTACAGTCCGGCCCTCGGCTTCATACACACGGGCAAGCAGTTGTCCTTCGTATACGACGTAGCGGACCTCTACAAGGTCGACCTCACGATACCGTTGGCCTTTAGCGCAGCCGCGGACAATCAGCCCCAACTTGAGCGAACGGTCCGGCTGGGGTGCCGCGACCTGTTTCGCGAGACCAAATTGGTGGAGAGGATCATCCCCGACATCCGCCTGGCGTTGGGCGAAGTCGGGAACATAGAGGAAAACAGCCTGTTCGACGAAGATGAGGCCCTGCCGGCGGACTTGTGGACACCCTCCTCCGAATCGGAGGGAACCAGTCCAACGTAGGGGCGATCCTTGTGATCGCCCAAGGAGGCGCCTATGGTAGCTCTAATACTTGAGAGAGTTCCGCCCGGCTTACGCGGAGAGATGAGCCGGTGGATGATAGAACCCAAAGCCGGCGTGTTTGTGGGCAAGCTCTCCGCGGCGGTGCGAGACCGGCTTTGGGAAAAGGCCCAAAAAGCAGCCGGCGACGGCGCGGGAATGATGATACACGCCACCAACAGCGAGCAGGGCTTCGATATTCGCACGTTTGGCGACAATTCTCGGTCTATTGTAAACATGGAGGGGCTGTGGTTAGTGAAAATCACCCCTTCTTGTTCACGGTAGGGAATTCCCCACGCGCGTGGGGGTGAACCGAACCCCGCCCGTAGATACCGTTGGGGTCTTGGGAATTCCCCACGCGCGTGGGGGTGAACCGAACAAGGTTACGCCGAAGATGGGCCACGATGAGAATTCCCCACGCGCGTGGGGGTGAACCGTATGGCGATGCCGGTTGGCGAGGACAATTGGGGAATTCCCCACGCGCGTGGGGGTGAACCGGAGGCCCTTCATGCCAACTCCTAACCAACCCCGAATTCCCCACGCGCGTGGGGGTGAACCGAGCGACTGCGCTGCGTTCGTGTCGATCCACTGGAATTCCCCACGCGCGTGGGGGTGAACCGGAAGTTAAAACGCGCACCGGCAAAGAGGTGCGGAATTCCCCACGCGCGTGGGGGTGAACCGGCAAGGCAACTCCACACGGCCGGCCTGGCCATCGAATTCCCCACGCGCGTGGGGGTGAACCGGCCACAGTTTGTGGCCTTGAGAGGTGCGGTAGGAATTCCCCACGCGCGTGGGGGTGAACCGCCAGAAGGTTTGGCCCTTGTAGTTTTTTTGCCGAATTCCCCACGCGCGTGGGGGTGAACCGCGAGCCTTGCCGGGTCATCCGCAACTTTACTGGAATTCCCCACGCGCGTGGGGGTGAACCGTCGCCGCAGGAGATCAGGATTGACCCGCCGGAGAATTCCCCACGCGC
>JAUSGG010000078.1 GCA_030649165.1 Armatimonadota bacterium | reverse complement strand
TACGCCGCCGGAGCGGCTACTCGGGAACGCGGAGTTATGCTTTTCCGGCACGAAAACAACAAGTCCGCGTCCCCGAGTAGGTCCTCCGGGACCGTATCGAGGGGCGGTACAACGTATCATTCATGAATAATCCGGGCTAGTAACTATGCTCTTCGTCCGGATACGCGCCCGACTTCACCTCACCCGCGTATTGCCTGATCGCCTCCACGGCCGTCTCGCCCAACCGGGCGTACTGCTTCACGAATTTCGGCGGAGCGCCCTCTCCGAGCCCGAGTATATCGTGTATCACGAGAACCTGCCCGTCGCAGTGTGGCCCGGCGCCGATCCCTATTGTCGGAACCACCAGGCTCGCCGTAACTTCCTTCGCGAGGGCCGCGGGCATCGCTTCCAGCACGATCGCGAACGCTCCGGCTTCCTGCAGCGCCTTTGCGCCGTCCATCGCCCGGCGCGCGCTGTACTCGTCCTTGCCCCGAACGACGCGCCTGCCGAACGCGTGAACCGACTGAGGCGTGTAACCGACGTGTCCCATCACCGGAATGCCGACTTCCACGATCCTTCTGACGGTTTCGGCCATCTCCAGGCCGCCTTCCAGCTTGACGCTCTCCGCTCCGCCTTCTTTGAGAAACCGCCCCGCGTTCTCCAGCGCCTGCTCGACCGATATCTGGTACGACAGGTACGGCATGTCGGCGACGACCAGCGCGCGCTCTACTCCCCGCGCAACCGCCTTGACGTGGTGCAGCATTTCCTCCATCGTCACGGGCAGGGTGTTCTCATAGCCCAGGACCACGTTGCCCAACGAGTCGCCGACCAGCGCCACATCGATACCGGCGCGCTCCACGAGCCTGGCTGTCGGGTAGTCGTACGCGGTCAGAACGGTTATCTTCTCGCCCCGCTCCTTCATTGTCAGCAAATCCGGCGCCGTGACTTTTCGCTCGGTCATATTTGTCCCCTCAGTTAATGATAACGTACGTACGCTTCTCTCAAGCCGGCCCTCACACCTGCTTTCGCGTCCGTTGTCGGTTGCCCCCACAAACCAGCTCTAAAAGAAAACCCCCAAATAACCCATTCCTATCCGTCCAGGTACCTTACCTGGACGGCGGTCATCCTCCAGGTAGGGTACCTGGAGGGATAAGATGCGCAATCATTTATGACGCTATGTATAGCTCTAAAAGAAAACCCCCAAATAACCCATAATACTGAGTAGACTAGCCGTTAAGTCATCCTGGTCGCGTTCGCTGCCGTGACGGAAGCCGTCGCGGCGCGGGCGTCACCTCGCAAGTTGTCATGTGCTGTGAGATTCTTTGAAGTCGGTCAAGGAGGCTCGCGTAATGGAATTTGGAGGTTTGAGCAGGAAGGGCTGCGCGCGCGAATACCGCTCGGTTGACGCCGCGCAGAGAACCGCAAGTCATAGCGCTGTAAGTCGGCTTGGCCGGTTTGCGCGTAGCTGGCTCGCCGCATGTCTGTTGATCATCACCCTGGCGGGCGGCATCCTCGCGGCGGACGACGCATCTGAGAAATTGAACCTCGCGAAAGCGTCCCTGGAGGATCTTGCCGGAATAGAGGTCACCTCCGTGTCGCGCAGGGCCGAAGAGCTTATCGCAACATCGGCTGCCGCCTACGTTATTACCCAGGAAGACATTCGCCGCTCCGGTATGACCAGCGTGCCGGAACTGCTCCGCATGGTTCCCGGCCTGGATGTCGCCCGCGTCAACTCGAGTATGTGGGCGATCAGCAGCCGGGGGCTGAATGAGCGGTTTGCCAAAATGATGCTGGTCCTCATCGACGGACGAAGCGTCTACACACCGCTGTTCTCCGGCGTTTTCTGGGACGTGCAGGACTTGCCGTTGTCCACCGTCGAGCGGATCGAGGTCATAAGAGGCCCCGGCGCCACGATGTGGGGAGCAAATGCCGTAAACGGCATAATCAATATCATAACTAAGAACGCCAAGGATACCACCGGCAGCTTCGCCACGGCGGCATACGGAACCGACGAACGTCCGCTCGGCGACGTGCGCCACGGCGGCAAAATCGGCAGCGGGTTCTACCGTGTATACGCCAGAGGCTTTCAACAAGACAACTTCGTTGACTCATCCGGAGACGATACTCACGACGCCTGGCGGCAGAGACGCGGCGGGTTCCGAATGGACTGGAACGGACGGGATTCGTACACACTCCAAGGCGACCTGTACGACGGAAGAGAGCAGGAAGCTTTTGCCTTTCCCACACTGCTCCCTCCGTTCACTGAGTTGCGCACGGGCACGTCGGTCGTCTCGGGCGGCAATCTACTGGGCCGCTGGTCGCGCTCCATCTCCGACGACTCTGAGATGACGTTTCAGGCGTACTACGATCGAACGAACAGAGACTCATTGCAGTTCGGGGAGAAACGCACCACGTACGACCTGGACTTCAACCATCGTTTCGCCTCCGGCTCGCGCCATTCGATCATCTGGGGCCTCGGCTATCGGAATACTCGAGATTCCACGTCTTCCAGCGACATGATCATGCTCGACCCCGCAAGGTCCACCCGCCGCACTGCCGGCGCGTTCGTGCAGGATGACGTCACGATTACAAAGAATCGTCTTCGCCTGACCCTCGGCTCTAAGTTCGAGGACAATACCCACAGTGGTTTCGAGCTGCAACCCAACCTGCGTCTGTTATACACCCCGGATGACCGGCACACGCTCTGGACCGCGATATCGCGGGCCGTAAGAACGCCGACACACGGGGAACACGACGCTCGGGTCAATTTGATGGCTTTCTCCCTGCCTGACGACACGCCGGTGTTGCTGTTTGTGCGGGGCGGCCACAAGTTCGATTCGGAAGAACTCACGGCTTACGAACTGGGATACCGTTCGGACCTCGGAACGCGCGGATCAGTTGACATTGCGGCATTCTACAACTCTTACAACAAACTGCGTATGTTGGAGGCCGGCGCTCCCGTGCTCGAGTTCAGTCCCTTCCCGCACCTGGAGATTCCGCTTGATATCGTCAATGGGGGCCATCATCACACCCACGGCGCGGAGATCGCCTTCAACTGGAACTTCACACCCGCCTGGCGGATGAGCGGAAGCTACACCTGGCTGAGTCGCGGACTGGCCGCCGCGGCCGCCGCGGGAGCCGATCCCAAGAACCAGTTCAGCATTCGCTCGCAGCTCGACCTGCCGCGAGGCATGGAAATGGACGTTTCGGCTTATTATGTCGGCCGCCTCGATCTGCCGACTGACGCCGTAACCGGCGTGCAGAGCGGCATACAAACTGTGCCGTCGTATCTGAGACTCGATCTGAGACTTGGCTGGCGGGCAAACGATTCCGTCGCAATCAGCATCGGCGCCCGCAATATCCTCGACAAGCAGCACCTGGAGTTCGCCGGCTTCACCGGAGAACAGGCCACCGAGATTCCTCGGAGCTTCTACGGGCAAGTCGCCTTGAAGTTCTGACTATGCGGCTCGCCTCGGCCTATCTAAGAAGGACACTCAGTGAGCGAGGCATAGTCGAGATTACTGAGGACTGGCGTATCTAATGATGATTAACAAGCGCAGCCGTTTGCGCAAAAGCATAGTCATAATCGGAACCTGTGCGCTTGTGGCCCTGCAGATCGTGTCGCGCGCCTCGTGCCGGGCGCCGGGTGAATACGATATAAAGGCCGCTTTCCTATATAATTTCTCGCAATTCGTGGAGTGGCCGTCGAGCGCCTTCAAAGACGCCAATTCGCCGATCGTGATAGCAGTGCTCGGCGACGACCCGTTCGGAAGAGCGCTCGATGAAGTCGTTCAGGAGCAGCCCACCGGCGGCAGACGGATAATAGTCAAGCGCTTTGCCCGACCGCGCGATATCGACCATTGCCAAGTCCTATTTGTCAGTACATCCGAGAAGAACATCGAGAAAAGCGCCTTGGAACTGCTCAATGGCAAGAGCGTCCTGACGGTCGGTGAAACACGTGATTTCATCAAACACGGCGGCATCATCAGATTTACCGTCGAGAAACGCAAGATAGGTCTTGAAGTCAACCTTGAAAGAGCAAGGAGCGAGAACCTGAAGATGAGCTCAAAGCTCCTGAAGATAGCCAAGGTCGTCAAGGAATAGCGAACCTGTTCCCTCCCCCTGTGGGGGAGGGCTGGGGTGGGGTCAGGAGTCGGAGGAGTCGAAGGAGTCGAGTGGGTCGGACGAGTCGGGGAGGACGAACTCCCACTCCTAACTCCTAACTTCTAACTTCTAACTTCTAGACCGGGGGCGTTCAATGCTGTTTCGCGGATTTCTGGATGCTTCAATCCGACGCAAGCTCATATTCGTCACCACGCTCACAACATGCATAGCCCTCCTCCTCGTCTGCGCAGGCATTGTCTGCCAGGAAGCCATGGAATACAGGGCCGAGATGGTAAACGACCTTTCCACCCAGGCCAGGATTATCGCCGACAACAGCACTGCCGCGCTGGCTTTCAACGATCCCGACGCTGCCCAGGAGACCCTCAACGCTCTGCGCACAAAGGAGAATATCGTCGCCGCCCGCACGTTCGACTCCCGCGGCGGAATAGTCGCTCGCTACGAGCGGCCCGGTGCAAGTCTTGCGAAAACGCGCCTGAGGTCGGGTCCCAGGTCCGCCAGGTTCGTGGATGGAAACCTGACACTCTTTCAGCCGATTGTCATGAAAGGTCGGAGGCTCGGCACGATATACCTGGAGTCGGATACGCAACAGTTGACCGCGGCCATCTTGCGATACGCGGGCATCCTCAGCGTCGTGTTCCTCGTCTCCTGCCTCGTGGCGCTTCTGCTCTCATCCCGGTTCCAGAGGGCAGTTCTGGAGCCGGTCCTGCAACTGGAGGCCACCGCAAGGGCCGTGTCGGCGGACAAGAACTACTCCGTGCGCGCCGCTAAGACCAGCAATGATGAGATCGGCTCCCTGATCGACTGCTTTAACGATATGCTCTCCGGCATACAGGAGAGGGATGACGAACTGCGGGAGGAAATTCGCGAGAGAATTCAGGCGGAAACTGCGCTCCGTGACAGCGAAGGCAGGCTCGCCACTATCCTTCATTCAGTCCAGACCGGTATTATAATCGTGGACGCGGAAACACACGTCATAATGGACGCTAACCCCGTGGCCGTGGAGATGATCGGCGCGGACAAGACTGATATCATCGGCGAGACTTGCCACCTGTTTGTCTGCCCGGCCGAAGTCGGCAATTGCCCGGTCACGGACCTCGAACAGACGGTAGACCAGACCTCCGAACGATGTTTACTCAGGGCCGACGGCTCTCAGCTTCCGATCATAAAGACTGTCGTGCCCGTGGACCTCAACGGTCGCAAACACCTGCTTGAGACCTTCATCGACATCACCGAACGCAAACGCGCTGAGCAGGCGCTGGAGGAAGCCAAAGAGGCCGCCGAATCTGCAAATCGGGCCAAAAGCGATTTCCTCGCCAATATGAGCCACGAGATCCGCACGCCGATGAACGGAATCATCGGAATGACCGAGTTGGCTCTGGATACCGACTTGACTCCCGACCAGCGCGACTATCTCATCGCCATCAAGTCCTCCGCGGATTCATTGCTCTCGCTCATAAACGACATCCTGGACTTCTCTAAGATCGAAGCCAGGAAACTCGACCTGGACACCGTGGACTTCAGCCTCCGCGACCTGTTGGGAGACGCGATGCACGCGCTCGCTCTAAGAGCCCATAGCAAGCAGCTCGAGCTTGCCTTCCAGGTCAGCCCCTCCGTGCCGGAAGCTCTTATTGGCGATCCGTATCGCCTCAGGCAGATTATCATCAACCTGGTGGCGAACGCAATCAAGTTTACCGAACGCGGGGAAGTAGTGGTCCGGGTTGACGTGGAATCCGACTCGCCCGGCGAAACTCTTCTCCACTTCACTGTCACCGATACCGGAATGGGCATTCCCAGGGACAAACAGAAGATCATATTCGAGGCTTTTTCACAAGTGGACGGAACGAGCACGCGGAAGCACGGCGGCACCGGCCTGGGATTGTCCATTTCCTCGGAACTCGTGCGGATGATGGGCGGCCGGATCTGGGTTAACAGCGAGCCGGGCAAGGGCAGCTCATTCCACTTCACGGCCCTCTTTGACGTCCAGCTTGACGCCTTGGACGCGGCGGCGGAATCCGTTCCGGTTAACCTCAAGGGTCTCAAGGCGTTGGTCACCGACGATAATGAGACTAACCGCAAGATTCTGGAAGAGATACTGATCGGCTGGCAGATCACGCCGACGCTCGTCGACAGCGGGGCCGCCGCAATCGAGGCGCTCGATCGCGCTTGCGCCGACGCCAGTCCGTTCGACTTGGTCCTGCTGGACGTCCAAATGCCCGAAATGGACGGATTCCAGGTCGTCGAGAGCATCAGGCGGAATCCGGGCCTCACTGACGCGCGGATCATCATACTGACTTCAGGACTCCAGACGTCTGACCATGCCCGCTGCCGCGAGTTGGGAGTGGATAGCTGCCTGGTGAAACCTGTCAGGCAGTCGGAATTGCTGAATGCCCTGCTTGAGGCGCTCGGCGCCGGAGCCAGAACAGTCAGGAAGGCGCCCCGCCAGACCCTTGGCGGCGGCGCGCGAAAACTCCGAATCCTCGTCGCCGAAGATAGCCCTGTGAACCAGAAACTCGCCCGCGCCGTTCTCGAAAAACGCGGCCACGAAGTCGTGCTCGCGCAGAACGGCAGCGAAGCCGTGAACGCGTGGAGCGTCCAGCAGTTCGATGCGATACTCATGGACGTTCAGATGCCGGAACTCGACGGTCTCGAAGCGACGGCGGCCATACGCAAAAAGGAAGAAGAAACCGGCGGTCACGTGCCGATCATCGCGATGACCGCTCACGTCATGAAGGGCGACAAAGAGCGCTGCCTCAAGTCCGGTATGGATGGATACGTCTCCAAGCCGATTCAACCCAAAGTCCTTTGCGAGACTGTTGAGTCCGCGCTCCCGGGCCTTTGCGACGTTCGCGAGCATCCGGGGCCTTTAGCGCCGCCGATGGACGTGGGGGCCACCCTCGCCCGCCTGGAGGACGACGCCGAATTGCTCCGCGAGATGGCGGAACTGTTCCTCGCGGACTACCCCGGCCTGCTCGATCAAATCCGGGACGCGGTCGCGAAGGGCGACGCCGTCGCCCTCGAACGAAGCGCGCACGCCCTCAAGGGATCGGTCGGCAACTTCGAAGCCAATCGGGCCTTCGAGGCCGCCTTTACGCTGCAGCAAATGGGACGTGACAAAGAACTCTCCACGGCCGCCGATGCGCTGGCGGATCTGGAGTCGGAGCTGGATCGCCTGAAACCGGTGTTAGATTCTCTTGACCTGGAGGATGCGGCATGAGAGTTCTGGTCGCCGAAGATGACGCAGCTTCCAAACTGCTTCTGCGGACCATGCTGACCAAGTGGGGGTATGAGGTCGCTGTCGCAACTGATGGACTTGCCGCCCGAGACGCCTTGTTCGCGGACGACGCCCCCAGATTGGCCATCTTGGACTGGATGATGCCGGGGATGGACGGCCCGCAGGTATGTCGCGCCGTCAGAAAGCGCGACGGGCAAAACTATACCTACGTCATCCTGCTTACCGCCAAGTCCAGCAAACAGGATATGGTCGAAGGAATGGAGTCCGGCGCCGATGACTACCTGACCAAGCCCTTCGACCCCAGTGAGCTGCGGGTGCGCATCCGCGCCGGGGAACGACTCCTCGATCTCCACTCCGAACTCCTGTCCATGCGAGAGTCACTCGTCCGCCAGGCCACGCACGATACACTGACCGGTCTCCCTAACAGGCTCCTCTTCGCCGACCGTCTCTCTCAGAGCCTGGCGCACGCCCGGCGGTACAAACACAGCCTGGCCGTTATGTTTCTGGACCTGGACCGCTTCAAGCTGATCAACGACAGCCTTGGCCACGGCGCCGGCGATGAGCTTCTCAAGCAAGTGGCGGAGCGGCTGAAGGGCAGGTTGAAAGACGCGGATACGGTCGCCCGAATGGGAGGTGACGAGTTCACCATCATCCTCACGGGCGTCAGCTCTGTGAGCGAGGTCGCCGAAGCCGCTCGCGCCGTCAGCAGCGCGCTGGCGGACGTGTTCTGGGTCGAGAACAGGGAGATCTTCGCGAGCGCCAGCCTGGGAATCAGTATTTATCCGGGACACGGAGACGATGCCGAAACACTCGTCAGAAACGCCGACGCCGCGATGTACCAGGCGAAGGAGAATGGCGGAAATACGTTCCTGGTATACGCGGAGTCGTTCAACTCCAGGGCCGTCGAACGCATGACGCTCGACAACAACCTGCGAAGAGCCGTGGAAGGAGAAGAATTCGAGCTTCACTACCAGCCGCAGGTGGACCTGTTCACGGGTCAGACCCTCGGCGCCGAAGCTCTCATACGGTGGCGCTGCCCGAACGTAGGGCTGATCGCCCCGACCGATTTCATCCCATTGGCGGAGGAAAACGGACTGATCTGGCCTATCAGCGGGTGGGTCCTCCGCACGGCCTGCGCTCAGAGAAAGGCCTGGCACGACGCCGGCTTGCCCCCCTTCCAGGTTTCAGTCAACATCTCCCCTCGGGTTTTCGTGCAGCAGGACCTCCTGTCCAGCGTCACGCAGGCGCTGGAGGAAACCGGCCTGCCTGGTGAGTTGCTCAACGTGGAGATCACCGAAAGCGCTCTGATGCACAACGTCGAGTCCGCGTCCGCGCTCCTTGGCAAACTCAAGGACCTCGGCGTGAAAATCTCACTCGACGATTTCGGAACCGGCTACTCATCGCTCGCTCAGCTCAAACACTACCCGTTCGACTCCGTCAAAATAGACCAATCGTTCATAAAAGACATCGCCGTAAACCCCGACGACGCCGCGATCACCGGGGCGATCATCGCTATGGGCCACAGCCTGAAGCTGACCGTCGTCGCCGAGGGCGTCGAAACGCTGGAGCAATTGCGCTTTCTGCAAAAGCTCGGGTGCGACCAGATGCAGGGATATTTCGTCAGCAGACCGGTCCCGGCCGACGGCTTCCCGGAACTTCTCTCCCAAACCTACCCCGCCGCCCCCCTCCGAATGGCAGCCTGACGGCCGGATGAGGACTGGGGACTGAGGGCTGAGGGTTGAGCTGCCCCCTCCCCATTATGGGGGCGGAGCATTTGGAGCGCTGCGATTTATCGCCGCTTTTCAGGCGTTGAGGGTAGCCGTGCAGCGTGAAAGCGGGAACAAGTTCCCGCACTCCAAACCCGCGCTCCAGGTGGGGTGTGAAAGCGGGAACAAGTTCCCGTACTCCAAAGCGGCGTTGACACGACCGTTCGGAGACCTGTACAATTCAACTGGAGGAATTGGGCTCATGCGCGTTATAGGGACTTACTCAGCATCGATCATTCTCCTGCTGTTTGTGATATCGACCGCGGCTTTGGCCGACACCGCCATCTACTCCGGGCAGACCGCCGCCGATGCGGGGCTGATTCTCGGTCCGTGGGGAAGCGGCTCGGCGGATGAGAACTCAGAGAAGACCCTCACCGGGACGAAGTCTATCAGGGTCATAACCGGCGGATGGTTCGAGGGCGGGAGTATCGAGTTCAAGACCACCGTGGCGCTCTTTAAGGACAAGCCGGCCGCGGGTGACTACTTCGTGCTGACTGTCGCGCCCACGATGCAGTCGGTGATGTCCACCGATACGTCCGACAGGTCCTGGTACGTCAGGGGAAGCTCGCCGGCCGCCTCGAAGAGCTTCGACTTCGGAGCGGAAACCCTCCAGAGGCCGAAGATACAGAGGCTGCGACTGGTGTTGACCGACGCCGCGGGCCGGCGCTCGGAGCTGCAAACGGCGCTCGTTCCGTCCGACGAATCGGGCTGGATGCACGCGGCCATACCGTTGAGCAAGTTCAAGACGGCGGCGGGCTATGATCTTAAGAAGATGCTGGTCTTCTCGGACGTCGCCGACACGATTTACATAGGCGCCATCAAGATCGCTCAAGACAACCGGCCTATCACCGCGGATTCGAGCGACGATCTCTCGTACGCTACGGGCGATTGGGTCCCGTTCAAGGCGGATGTCACAGCCGGACTGAGCAGTTTCAGATGTTCTTGGGACTTCGACAATAAGGACGGCGTGCAGGAAGACGCCGCCGGCGAGTACGCTAAGCACGTTTTCACGACGGCGGGAGACTACTTCGTCACCCTCACCGTCAGCGACACGAGCGGCGTCAAATCCGCGTTCACCAAGAGCATAAAGGTGCACATTGAATAAGCGCGGGGTTCCCAGCCGGCGACGAGAGGGGCGCCGATAATGCTTTGCCTGCTGCAATCCATGCGCCCGAAGCAGTGGCCAAAGAACCTTCTGGTTTTTGCCGGCCTGATATTCACGCTGAACGATAAACACCCTGCATCCGATATCCTGAAGGTTGTCGCCGCTTTTGTTCTGTTCTGCCTGCTTTCCGGCGCTGTTTACCTCCTGAACGACGTGATGGACGCCGAAAAGGACCGCAATCATCCCAAAAAACGCAACCGTCCGATCGCTTGCGGCGACCTGTCGTCTCGCGTTGCGTTGGTCTTTTCGGCGACGCTGGCGGCGGGGTCTTTGTACGCATCCTTTTGCCTCAACCTCAACTTTGGCATATCGGCGGCGGTCTACGTTGCGGCAGCCGCGCTGTACTCGCTTGTGTTGAAGCACGTGGTCATCGTCGACGTGCTGACGATCGCGGCCGGATTCGTGGTGCGGGCAATCGCGGGAGCGCTGGTTATAGGGGTGTCGATCTCGGAGTGGCTTCTGGTCTGCACTACGCTTCTGGCGCTTTTCCTGGGCCTGGCGAAAAGGCGCAACGAGCTTATCGTTCTTGACAAGAATGCTATCGACCACCGCAAGATCCTGCGCGAATACACTCCCGAACTGCTCGACCAGATGCTGATGATCACCGCGTCGTGCAGCATAATGGCTTACATGTTATATACGTTCCTCTCACGGACCGGCCTCGGCCACAGGTACATGATGGCCACGATCCCGTTTGTCATCTACGGCTTGTTTCGCTACCTTTACCTCGTGCACACACGCAACCTGGGCGGAAGCCCGGAATCGGTAGTGCTGGAAGACAAGCCACTGATCGCGAGCATTCTGCTGTGGATGGGCGCGGTGATGACGGTGTTTTTGCTGGCGCCTAAGTGAGGGGCAGTGGTTGGTGGTTCGTGGTTAGTGGCTGGCGCCGAACCCCGACGTGCGCACGGGGCAGGCGTTGTCGGACTTCTGAGACAGCTTGTCCGCAAGCTCAGCGCTAAGTCTCAGCATTCAGGCGGCGCAACGGGGCATGGCTGACGGCGAGAAGCCGGTTGCATTGCTTGCGCGTCTTGCCCGGTTACTTGGAGTCCGTGGCTGTGCCGTTGCCGGCGTCCGGCGGGAGCTCGACGAGTTCCGTTCTCCGCACCGTCACTGAAGTCGGCGCCGTTATTCCCAGCCGAACCTGGTCACCGCGCACTTCTACCAGGGTAACTCGAATTGAGTCGCCAATCAGAACCGATTGGCCAACCTTCCTCGTCAGGACGAGCATAGCTTCATCCTTTCCCCGCATTGGTATGCCGTGCGGGCCGCTGGCCGAGCCGGCCCGGCGCGTTCGGCGGTCAGCTAGGATTATCGGCGCTTTGTCTAAAAATGTTCAGGTTTATGGCGCATGAGGAAGATGATGTAGTCTGCCAGGAGGTTGGGGAAGAGATGGACCCGCGCGACGGAACCATCACTGCGCGTCCTTAGCGGGATTTCCCGCAGTATCTCCAGCCCGACGAACGTGCAGAGATCGCGGAAATCGTTGAGCGTGGTGTGGTGGATGTTCGGGGTGTTGTACCACTCGTAGGGCAATCTCGGGTTCTTTGGCATGCGGCCCCGGAAGAAGAGCTGCGCGCGGACCGCCCAATAGCCGAAATTCGGGATGCTGACAATCATGTTCTTGCCGACTCTGCCCATTTCGCGCAGAAGGTCGTCCGGCTTGTGCAGCGCCTGGAGGGTGTCAACGCTTATCACATAGTCCATCGATTGGTCGTTGAAATCCGCCAGGCCCTCGTCCAGGTCGCCGTGGAAGACGAATAGGCCTTTCGACACGCAGACCTGGATGCACTCATCGGAGAGGTCGATCCCCTGCGCCCGGACGCGCTTTTCCGCCTGCAGCACCTTCAGCAGATTGCCGGAGCCGCAGCCCAGGTCGAGGACCTGCGCGCCTTCATCGACCAGGTCCACTATGTACCGGAGCTCCGGCGCCAGGCCGTTTTCGTCCAGCGCGGGGTTGCCCTTGATATCTTCGTCCGTTCGAGCGTTCAAAGTTGACCTCGTGACTGTTGTTCCTTCGGCAGCGCCGCTATCGCTCTGCTGCCGAAGGATCGGAAATTCTTATTATACCACCTTCACCCCATTCGCTTCGCTCAGGGCAGGCTCTAAGAGTGAGTTCAGTCTCGCGGGAATGTCATTCCGACCGAAGTGGAGGAATCTGCTTTTTCCGGTTGCGTCACGCTCAAAAGCAGATTTCTCGACTCCGCCGGCGCTCCGCTCCTAAGGAAGCGCCCCGTTTCGGGATTTCCGGGTTGGGACCCGAA
>JAUSGG010000076.1 GCA_030649165.1 Armatimonadota bacterium | reverse complement strand
TACGCCGCCGGAGCGGCTACTCGGGAACGCGGAGTTATGCTTTTCCGGCACGAAAACAACAAGTCCGCGTCCCCGAGTAGGTCCTCCGGGACCGTATCGAGGGGCGGTACAACGTATCATTCATGAATAATCCGGGCTAGTTGTTCGCTGCGGCGTGCTCCGCGCGTGATTGTATTCGAAATCTGATGTCCTGCTTCCTGGACCTCGCCCGCACGAGTTCGGCGCTCTCTAAGGCGCTGAAGTCACGTGTATCCGCGTGCAGGAGCGAGAGCAGAAACTCCTTATTGCTTGTCGCGGCAAATGCCGCGGTGCAGACACCACAGTAAGCGCCGGAAGCGATAGTGGCGCCGCCCCGGTCCGCAAGATTGATGACCGTATCCGGGAAAGGCTCGAGCTTGCCGCAGATGTCGCAGTGCGTCATCGGAAGCAGATCGCTTCCCGTGTCTACACATAGCTCCGATACGATCTTGTAGATGACGTCGTCGAAGGAGCGATGCAGGATGACGAAACCGAAATTCGAGCGCAGAGCCTGCTCCAACTCCAAGAGGGTCTGCTGCTGGTCATGCTGTGTTTTCACAGCATAGCTGAACAGTTTGCCCCGGCACAATTGCCGGACCTGAAGGTCCGTCTCCAACTCCGCAAAGAGGTCCTCGACTTCCAGCGCCTCTTCCTGGTCGCGAGCTTCCACCAGGTAGACTGCCCTCAGACCCTGCGGTTGCGGATCGAGCCAAATCTGGCTGATGCCCTTAGTCGGCATTCGGCGGCGCATAGCAAAACCTCCTGTTGTGGCCCCCAGCGCCAAAGTCTACCACCATCTACCACTTCCTACCACACGATTGTAGTATCCGCTCGCCCGCTAGTCAAGACCTTTTTGGGTTTTGGTGAAAGATTTTTTTGCCGGACGCCGAAAAGGGGCGGATCGGCGTCTTGTATAATAGGAAGGTGCGGATTTCAGATTGGAGTTGCCGGGTTCGGAAACCCGGGACTGGGTTTGGGCTGTTCAGGAACCGAAAGAACACTCACCCTCACCCCGTTCGCTTCGCTCAGGGCAGGCTCTAACCCTCTCGCCTCAAGGGAGAGGGGATTACGCTCGTCTTCTACCGAGGGCGGTGAGAGGAGGACGAACGTACTTCATAATGCTGAAAAGTTATTTGTTCGGAAACAGCCACCCATCGGGGTCTGGAGTGTCAAGGCGGCGTCAAGCCGCCGCACTCCAAAACACGGAGAACACGCAATGCGTTTGATGGCGGCGATTCTGCTGGGCCTGGTATTGTCAGCAAGCCAGGTATGCCGGGCGGAAGTTCTGGTAAACGAGGACTTCAATAACTGGGACCGGGCTCCGGGACCGGGATGGAACGCCGTCACGGGCGCCGGCGGGGAGATGAGCCTGGTCGCTGACGGCGCGGGCGGCAAAGCGCTGCGCACGGCGGCGCCGCTGGGCAAGGCGTGCTACGTCAGCCACAGCCTGGGGAGCGAACGACGGGAGCTGTATATCAGCCTGCGCGTGAAGGTCGAATCCGCCACGACCGGGGCGACACTCGAGAAGTCCGCGCCGGCCGCGGGGGCGCTGTTCTTGACCGGTCGGGTCGGCGGAAGCCAACAGACGCGCGCGTCGATCGAGATGCAGATCGCGACGCACGACGCGCTCCTGCACACTCCGACGGGCCGGCTGGGGGTTCACAAGACCGGGATTACATGGTCCAGGGGCGAAACGCTCGACATCGGCCTCGGCGTCAAGTTTGACAAGAACGGTTTCGTGAAAATCTACTATTCCGGCGTGAAGATTTACGAAGTCCATTACAACACGCTGGAGGCTGGAAAGCCGGAAGCCGCGGAGTTCATCCGGCTGGGCCCTCAGGACAATGCCGCGTGC
Source organism: Armatimonadota bacterium (assembly GCA_030649165.1). Taxonomy (GTDB): domain Bacteria; phylum Armatimonadota; class UBA5829; order UBA5829; family JAUSEB01; genus JAUSGG01. The sequence continues at coordinate 17,384 of JAUSGG010000076.1, read as the reverse complement.
GCCGTCGTCTTCGACAACGTGAAAGTGGCGACGACGGAGGACGAAGCGGGCGTATTGGCGGATATCCGCCTTTCGCCTGTTCCTCTCCGCATAGATGTTGACGACAACAAAATCCTCAGACGAACCAACTTCGATTGTTTCGGCGTAAACGCGGTCCTGACCGACAATGTGCCTTACAAGAACCTGAAGTTCGCGACGCTGCCGTTGGGGATAACGTCGGCGCGGTGGATGCTTGGGCAAAGGGTGGACTGGGATGAATATGGGCATTACGCTGTGCCTCCGCCGTTCTTTTACAAGGAAAACGACGGGACTTCAGGCTACGAGAAAGACGGACGGTCATTCGAGGAACACCTGAGTTACTTCGGTGAGAATCCCCAGGTAGTGTGCACGACAGACATAGGCAATGCGGACCCCGCCGGGAAGAAGCTGGACGGTCCTGACGGGTGGGTCCAGTATAACAAGAAACGGGGCCACAGGGGCTGTATTTACGAGATCGGCAACGAGGTAGACATACCACAGCGGCCTGAAAGCAGCTATGTGTTCACAGGCTCCAAGTGGGAGCAAATCTGCGACGGGGTGATTCGCTGGGTGCCCATAAGTGAGGCGGTCCCGCAGTCGCTTATGCACCCAGGCGGCGCGTATGACTATACTTTCCCGTTGAACAACAAGGGATCGGTCATATACCTCGGGTCCAGACACCGGTGGGAGGCTTGCGACATCAACCTCGCTGAGGTTGGGAAAGGCGACGCAAGACTCAACTGGGCCGTGTGGACCGACAAGGGCTGGGAACCGGTATTCCAGGGCGGACCGGCCTCCGCAAAGCCGTTTTTGTGGACCAGGTACGGCAGAACAGACGACCTGCACGACGTGCGGAATCTCACCAAATCCGGGGTGGTCTACTGGTCTGACGCGACGTACGCGCCCGACGGGTTGTTCGAGCGGTGGAAACCGGCGAGTATGGGAGAGTTATCCGCCGGGGCTTGCGCGGGCGACGAGAGACTCTACTTCGTCAAAGTGTGGCCGTCGGGAGGCGCTTACAGCGTTGAGCCGAAAGAGTCCACAATAGGGTTCAACATCGCTCCCAGGGAATACGCCGCCGTTGTCAGGACGCTGGCGGGGGTGATCCGCAAGAACGGCGGTTCCGCGTTTACTTCATCCGGCAACATGGAGAATCCCGGTTGGACCGAGTGTTTCGAGAGCGTGGCTCCGTTCGTGGACGGTTTGGCGTTTCACGGATACGTCTCAGGCACGCCGACATGGGATCCTGAGCGCGCCGGACTGCATTACATTCCGTTCCAGGCGATGCTGTACGACCAGGAATACCTGCGGAAGATGCCGGGCGAGTCGCGGGCCAGGAAGCCGCTGGCCGCGAAGAAACTGGCCATGACGGAATGGGGTTCTCCGGAGATAGGTTATATCGGCGGACTGAGCACGGCTATCGCCCTTTGTGAGATTCTCAAAGGCGGCTGGGACAGCGCGCAGCGGTACTATTGGGCGGACACATCGCTCACTTCCAAGAACCCGCACGGCCTTTTGAAAGCGCTCAAAGGCGATCCCGCCACGGAGTGGGTAGAGCGACCGAGCGCAAGCGTATTCAAGTTCGTCCGGCACGCCGCGAAATCCGACCTCATTCAGGCTGAGTGCAAGTATACCGGCTCAAAGACCGAGAGGAGCTATCCGGGAGTCTACGCCTGCGGCTTCAAGGGGGCGTCGGATACGGAGAAATCGCTGGTCCTGGTAAACCGCACCGACGTGGAGATGACGGACACGCCTATTCGCTGGAAAGGCGCTGCAGGGCTTCAGTTCAGAGTACTCACCTTGAGCTCAGCCGCGGGGATTCGGGGGAACAACGAAGGGCCGGAACAGCACGTCACGATGGATACGAAGCCGGCTGTAACGCTTTCCGAGTCGGGGGAGGCGCGGCTTACGCTTTCGCCGTATAGTTTGTATATCCTGGAAGCGATCACGGCGGACTAGTTGAAAGTTGAAGGTTGAAGGTTGAAGGAACTCTTGGATGGAAGGTTGCGCACGAGGCCAAACGCTGGGATTGCAGCCATTACGTTCAACCCTCACCCCTGCCCTCTCCCTTCCAGGGAGAGGGGGTTCACGCCCTCGGCTCTCCTCCGCTCTCTCCACTCCTTCGACTCCTTCGAACTCCCTCGACTCTTTCGACTCCTCCGGTAACAGTTCAGGAACCGAGAGAGGATTCACCCTCACCCTAACCCTCTCCCGTCAAGGGAGAGGGGATTACGCTCGTGCTCTCTCGAAAGTGAGCAGCGAAGAGAGTCGTACTCACCAAGCCTGAACTCTTACGGTCGGACCTGTCTGACTCGTCCGACTCCGCTGTATGGTATAATCGAGTTAGAGCTCGTGTTGATGCCGCTTCTTTGACCGATGAAGGTTCTTGTCTGCAACAAATTCTACAGGCCGTACGGCGGACCGGAGACGCAGGTACTGGAGACCTCCAGGCTGCTCGAAGCCGACGGTCATGAGGTCGTCCCCTTCTCCATGTCCCATCCGGACAACTGGCCGTCGCCGTGGTCCGGCTACTTTGTCCCGCGGATAGACTACCACGGCAATCCGGGTCCCATTGCCGGGATCAGAGAAGCCGCGAATATCATCTACTCTCGGGAAGCCAGGCGCAGGATCACCAGGCTGCTGGACGCCGCGAGGCCGGACATCGCTCACATGCACAACATCTACCACCAGTTGTCGCCGTCGATATTCGGGCCGGTGAAGAAGCGGGGCGTCCCTATAGTCATGAGCTTGCACGACTACAAGCTGGCGTGTCCGAACATGCTTTTCTACGTTGACGGCGATGTCTGCGAAAGGTGCAGCGGCGGACGATTTCGGAACGCGGTCATCCATAAGTGCGTGTTCGGGAGTTCCCCGCGGAGCGCCGTTTGCGCGGTGGAAATGTACATCCACCGGTTTCTGCGAGTATATCAGCGCAGCGTGGACGTGTTTATCAGCCCGAGCCGGTTTCTCATCGATATTCTAACGCGCTGCGGTGCGGCTGGACCGCGAATGGTCCACGTGCCGGCACTCGCAAACGTGGACGCGTACACCCCCACTTACGAGAACGACGGTTACGTTTTCTGCCTCGGTAAACTGACGCCGGAGAAGGGAATCGCGACTCTCATCAGAGCCGTCGCGCTAATCAGCGACACCCGGCTGGTTGTAGCCGGGACGGGAGCGCAGCGGGAGGAACTGGAACGGCTCGCACAGGAACTGGCGCCGGGCAGAGTGGAGTTTGTGGGCTTCCTGTCCGGCGAAACGCTCCGGCGCGCAATGGAACGGTGCGCAGTCTTCGTCATACCATCCGTCTGGTATGAGAACTGTCCGGCGACCGTGCTGGAAGCGTATTCCGCGGGCAAACCGGTGATCGGGAGCCGGATTGGCGGAATACCGGAGTTGGTGGACGAAGGGAGCGACGGTCTGCTGTTCGAGCCGGGAAATCACGAAGAGCTTGCTGTAAAGATATCGTCGCTGCTTGCGGACGGGGCGTCAATCGTCGAGATGGGGCGAGCCGGGAGAGGCAAGATGGAGAGCAAGTATTCGCGGCGGGAGCATTACAAGCGGCTCATTGAGATTTATCGGGAACTGGTACCGGGCTGGCCCGATGCGATTTCTTGAGCGCTCGCTGCTTCATTCGGCAGCATCGCCGGCGCTCTGCTACCGAAGGATCGAAGGCTATTCCTCGTCGAGCGCGGGGAGATTTGTTCCCGCCGACAGCCTGCTCGCGCCGGATGGTGAAAAACGCACGTCGCCTTTCAGGTGCCTGGGGAAAATCCTCGTGAAGGAATAAACGTGCTCCGTGGGCGTCGAGCACGTAACGTAAGAACAGTCGGGCAGCCTCTCAAACTTCATTCCGAAGCGCTCATTGAAGAGCATACGGAAGGAGTTGACGGGGCTTATGGAGTCGTAGAGAGCATTGGGGCGGGATCCCTGGAAATAGTAGGCGTTCAGTATCCCGGTCCTTATGTCGGCCTTGTACATGACCTCCGTTGCCTGCCGGAGTGGAGGCTCAATGTCCGCGGGCGCTGGAAGATCATCCTTAAACTCAGGACCGTGGTCCGCCTGGATAATAATGATCGGAGGGACGTCCGACCGGGCAAGTATAGTGTCTATCACCTGCTGTGTTCTCTTGCTGATGTAATCGAGCTGGCCAACGTACAGCCTGACGTAGTTTTTCCTCGCCTTTCCTCTCATCAGGAACGGCTGATCGGGAGTAGCGCCGCTGGAGTCGAATACATAAGGTGAATGAGGGCATACTATATGCGCAAAGGTGAATGTGGGTTCCCTGATGTCCGGTATGCGCTCCAGGCTGTCGAACGTGTAACGGACCCTCTTCCTGTGCACCGGCGCGGCAAAGTCAAACGCTCTCAGCGCTGAAACCTTGATAAGCGCGCGCTCGAATTCGCCCAGGTTGATAGCTCCCTGGGAGAAGGTGATATCGGCGTTGGAATTCCTGTCCGTGGCCTGATATCCGGATGGGAAAAAGACGTACTTATAGCCCGCGGCCTTCAGCAGACGGCCTACTTTGCTGTCCTTGATCATCCGTCCCAGGAGCCGCATGTTGACGGACTTGGCCCCAACGGCCTTTGCGAACACACCGAGATAATCCATATTCAGGGAACACGCCAGTGAAGGGTAGGTCTGCAGGTAATTTGCTCTGCTTTCCGTTGCTACGTAGAAGCCCTTTTGCCGGAGGTGTTTGAGGAAGCCCTCATCGCTGTATCGGTAATACCTTTTGAGCGCGTCGCCTCGGGCATAGGAATCGAGGATTATGTAGTAGATGTCCGGCTTAGGTCCATTGCCCTGCCATTGAAACCGGCCGTCAACGGCCGCCGCCGAAACCGCGCTCCACTTGCGGCCCTCGTCGTGAGTAAGCTTCAGACAGCCCATACCGATCTGGATCATCTGGACCGATACGAGGGTCAAGCCGGCCACGGTGAGGAATCCTGACGCGCGGCGCCAATCCCAATGGACCTTCCACAATCCAACCATCCCAACCACCACCAGGAACGTCCATATCGGAAAGACAATCCGATTCTTGCCCAACTCGACGCCGCCCGCGGAGTATGTCGACGCAAGATCGAACAGGGATCCGTAGGCGAAGAACATCATTACGCCATAGGTAACCAACACGCCTGCTCTGGCGCCGTTCCTCAGCAGGCGGCGCAGGGGGAAATACAGCAGGGCGCTGAGCGTCATCAGGAATACGAAGCATTGCGCCGCGTCGGAGAAACGCGCTTCCCCGACATTCTTAGCGTAGAGGAACAGAATCGGATACGCGATAAACAGAGGTGCATGAAGAGGTATGTTCTTTTTCACTACTCTAACTTCCTTCGATCCCGTCGGGCCTACACGGGGTGGAGCCGACGCAACTCTCTTTCTGCCCAAGCGGAGGGTGCGCGCGCGCAACGTACCCTGCTTACTTCCTGGTCATCAAGTATAGAATCCTGCCGGATTCCGCGATGGTGTCTGTTCGGTCAATGCTGAAACTGGCGCTGAACTCGCGTTCAAATCCCTCCCGGGTGTAGTCCGGAAAGATATCCTCGCGTGTCGCCAATAGCGCCTGGACCTTGTGGTCGGTTTTCGGTACGAATTCGATTATTAACGTTCCGCAAAGGCCGCTAAAGTATTCGGCTATGCGAGCAAGAGGAACGTTATTCGAGATGGCAATATGGTGTATGAGGGCCAGGGCCATAGCCGTGTCAATGGGACCCCGCTGCGCGAGAGACAGCCTTTCGTCATTCGCCCATCCGATAGCGGGGCTGGGATTAGTGAGGTCCATCAGGAGCGGGAGTATGCTGTCTTCGTCGTCCTTCCTGACCTGAAGGTAATTCTGTTCCACACAGGCCGGGTCTATGTCGAATGCAACGGCGCTCGCCCCCAGTTCGCAGGCTATACGGCTGTGAAAGCCGTTGTTGGCGCCGAGGTCCCAGACGGTCCGGGGAGCGGCGGCGGCAAGGTACTCCGACAACAGCCGTCTCTTGTCCTCCAAACCTTGCGCGGTATAGCTGTCGTCGCTGTAGTAGTCCGCCCATTCGGTCCCGCCGGCCTTCCAGTTCAGACCTTTGACACAGGTTTCCAGGCTGTCGACCAGCCCCAACAGAGACTGCCGGCCGACCTTCGGCGCGCTCTTCGATTTGGCAGTTCTTTTACCGGCGTAGTACTTCTGGCTTTTCGCGTGAAGATGAATATGTAATAGCATGTTGAACGACAGCCTCGTGCGGCGCGGAAGCAGCGAGCTTGCCAAATCCAGCGGGATTCCGTCGATATACACGCGCAGCAACTGGTTGAACCTGACGTCCTTTATGCTCATCAAGGCCAGCGGAGCGAGGAAGTGTTGGCAGAACTGCCTATAAGCCACCCACGGGCGACCCTGAACGTACTCCTCAAACGAGAGGGTATCGATCAGCGTCGGTTTACCTCGGAGAAACTGGATGTTGTACGCGCTGGAATCCTTCAGGGACAACCCGCGGTCAAGGGCTTTCTTCTGAATAGCCAACGTGACGAGCGCGGCGTCTTTGAGCTGGCTGAACGACCATTCGTAGGGATAAGAGATGAAGGGGACCAGTTCCGGTTTGAGTATCCTGTAAGCTCCGGCCGACATGGCGTCGCTGACTTCTGTCTCCTCGTGAGATACAAGCAGGCCGCGGCTTGTCAGGTCCTCGTATAGACCGGAGCGCATGAGCAGGTCGTAGTCGTTCGCATAGCTCTCGTTGACCCTTCGGTAGATGGCTCCATCGAGGGTAAAGAGGGAACCACTGGGGTCTCGAAACGAACTCGCGACAGCCTTCGCAGTCATTTTGGCCGCCAGCCAATGATCCGGGAAATGCCGTCCTTGAGATTCTTCCAGAAAGTCTTGAGGATGAAGAGCCCCGCCAGCGTGCTGGCCGCAAGAATCTGGAGCAGATAGCTTCCAGTGCCCGGATCTATGTAAGCGCGCGCCGGGGAGATCGACGCCACGAGCAAGCTGACAACTACTGTCATGAGAAACCCAAGTTGCACAAAAAAGCCCCTTGTCATGTTCTTGCCTCCTGAAAATGGAAACTGACACTAAACGCGCGGGCGCGCGCTAACCCGGATTATTCAGCATGTGCGTGTTTTGCCTACACTCCGCGATCACGTCATCCTGAGCGCCAGCGAAGGATCTCGTATCACGAAAATACCACGTGAGGTTTGAACAGGCCCCACCTGGCGCATTAGCAAAACAAGATTCTTCTCTTCGTTCAGAATGACAATCTCCGCGGCGTTGTTCGTGAATAATACAGGCTAAATGAGCTCACGTTGGATTATCGGCTTATACTTCGCCATTCTTCGCGCATTTTCCTTCAATCACCACGCCGCGTCAGTCGACGAACCGGTACTTCACAAGAGTCCAAACGGCTGAGAAAAAGTCGGTCCATTTGATCTTCTTCCCCTCGGCTACGTTCCGGCCTCTATAGTTGATGGGGACCTCTTTGATCTTGATCCCGCGCTTTCTGATCCTGGCCGTGACTTCCGGGCAAAACTCGAACCTGTTGCATCTCAGCGGGAGGCTCTTGACCAAATCCGCCTTAAACGCCTTGTAGCACGTGGCTTCGTCGGTTATGTTCGCCCGGTACAGCAGGTTTGCGGTCCAGGCCAGGATGTAGTTAGCGAGCCGGTTCCGCAGCTTCATCCCTTCTATATTGCCGAGAAATCGCGACCCGTAGACGACGTCGGCCTCGCCGTCCACAATGGGCTCGATCAGCGCCGGATACTGCGACGGGTCGTACTCCATATCGGCGTCCTGGATTATCACGATATCACCCGTAACGTATTGCAATCCCGCGCGGATCGCCGCGCCCTTGCCCGCGTTCACCTCGGACGAATGGATAACTACCGGGTGGCGTTTGTTGTAATCCTCGACGATCCTCGCCGTATCATCGGTCGAGCCGTCATCCACAACTATGATCTCTTTAGGGGTGCTTTCCTCGCGCACGGCGTCGAGAACTCTCGTTATATGCCTGGCTTCGTTGAAGTACGGGATTATAACGGACAGTTTCACGCAGAATCTCCGGAGAGCAGTGAGTTCAGGATAACCCGGAGGCGGGGCGGTGTCAAGCGGGCTGGCGCAAAGGTGGGCCGGCACAAAGGGCGAAAGGGTTGATTCGGGGTAACCACAGATGAACACGGATGGACACAGATAAACGCAGAGGGAGGATGCTTATGGCCTCCTGCGGGAACTGACTTCGTGATATTCGATGACTCGGTCGCACGAGGCCGTTCCCGCGGGATAGAAGTGCAGGAATCTGCTTTTTCCGGTTGCGTCACGCTCAAGAGCAGATTTCTCGACTCCGCTAGCGCTCCGCTCCTAAGAAAGCGCCCGGTTTCGGGATTTCCGGGTTGGGATGCGAGGTAGTGCTATAACCGCACGAGTGTGAAGCCCAACCCTCAAATCCCGAAACACCGGGGTGGTTTCTTTCCGAAATAACCACGCCTGCGTGGTCGGTTGCTCGAAATGACGATGCCCGGAAAACCGAACGTTTACGCTACCTCGCGGTGAGGGTGACCTGTTGTATTCCGAGCCAGGCGTAGCTGCTGCCGGTGTTGCGGTCGGTGAGCTCCAGATGGACGGTCCTGCCGCGCCATGCGCCGACCGGCATCCGGCCATCGCGCAGAAGATGGGAGCCGTTGACCAGCATCCTTTCCAGCGTTTGGCTGGAGGTGGAATCGACAAGATCGATGCTCAGAATGCCCGGACCGTCCGCCGGGGCGGAAATGCCGCCCTGGTATACGAAATCCAGAGAGTTGTCGGCGTCGCCGATGACGAAGTCGGGCGAGACCGCCCTGCCTGTCGCCGCTTCACCCGCTTTCGCGAGTGAGTTCAAGGTCGGCGCAGTGAACAGCGAGGGGACGGGCGCGACGCTGAATGCGTCGCCCTCCGTTTTCCACCCTTTTAGATCGCCGGCCTCAGTAAAGATAAAGACTGTCTTGGGCTCGCGGAACTCCGCCGGAGGCATCCAGGGCGTCCCCATGAGGGCGTCCTGCCCGACGGACTTCTCAACTGACACCGCCGCCACGCCAATCGCCGGATCGACTCCGAGAGTCGAGACAGTGACCGATTTGACCCCGAAGGGCCGGCCAAGATCGATCTCGACCACGTTCAGCGTCGAACTCGACGTTGTGAAGGCGAGGGAGGTCGCCCAGTATTCGGGCCGCGGAAAGACGGGCGGCTTCGCTTCCTTCCAGTCTCCGGATTCCGGTCCCAGAAGCGGCAGAAGCCCGAAGCGGTCCGGTCGCGGCGCGCGCGCCGTGGCGAAGTCGCCGACAACTTCCCGCGGGCACCACCAGTCCAGGTCGCCGGGGAAATGCAGAGTTCCGGACACGACGCCGCCGTTCGCCAGAGCCACATCAACGCGCGCCACGGAGGCGAAAGTGTCGTGGTTGTCGAAGAACGGGACCACGAGCAGGTATATCTTCTTGCACTCTTGCGAAGCGAGATCGAACGACAATCTGGGGGTTCCCGATCTCGACGACACGACAGCCATTTTTCGGTCTCGCAGCGCAAAACTCACGCACGGCAGGCCCGGAATGCTGACCTCCGATTTCCCCGCCAGCCCCGCAAGAGGGGGTCTCGACCCGGCCCACGGGAAGTGGCCGTAGGCGTAGAACTCGCGCATCCGGCGCCATTCGGAGTCATCTTTCAATGCCGTTTCAGGAAGCGGAACGGAGGCGACGCGGCCCGCGGCGTACGCGGCCAACTTGGGATTGGAGTCGAACAGCTCAGACGCGACCAGGGTGACGTCGAGCGCGCTCGACCGGGGCAGGACAACTGTGGCGAGATTGTCGCCCGGCGAGAGCAGCGCGAGCGCGGAGCGCGGAACGGCAATGCGATATTCTCGCTCGGACCTCGCGGGAACGTCCACGATGAACGGCAGGGCGTGCCGGGCGGCCTTCAGATGGGCGGGGCCTTTGAGCGGCGCGGAGGAGTTGTTCCTGACGAGCAGCAGGATACTTCCGCCATCGGCAACAGGTTCTACCTCCCCTCTTACCGCGCACTCGTACCTGGGCAGTACCGTGAAGTCCACGGGAGCCCAGAACCTCACTCCCCCGGGAGCGCGGCAGAGCAGGAAGAACGTGCGACGGGAGAAATTCATCTGACCGAGGCGGCCGAACGGCAGATACGGCTTCAGGAGGTCCTGCCGGACTCTGGCCGTCATCCGGGAACCGGAGTAGCTGACGCTCGACAGCAGGCCGCACCGATCGTCGATCTTCTCCGTAGCGCAGCCGGTCGTTTTCAGCCGGAATCCGTCGCCCTCGGCGACCGAGCGGGGATGGTCGAGGGTGTACTTCACCGGCTCGATCGACACGGTGAAGCGCGTTGCCTCGCCCGGCGCAGTGTTCGCGGAAAGCGTGACGCAATCGACTCCCGGAATAACGCTGAAGGCCGATTTCCGTCCATTGACGAGAAACCGGGTAATCCGACACGGAGGCAGCATCCACCGCAGCCGCCGGGCGAGGGGGCGCCGGCTGGTCACCGTGTAATCCAACGTATTCCCCCGCCGGCTGTAGCTTGCGGAAAATCCAGGGAGGTTCAGCTTCGCTGAGGGCCAGCGGTCGGGAAATGAAGGGGACACCTTCAGATATCCTTCCGGCCTGTGGACTTCCAGACCGAACAGGGCTTCGATGGTGGACTGGATAAAAAGCCCGGCCGGAGGGGAGAAATAGGCCGGAGTCGGCTCGGTCGCGATCTCCGGCCACGAGCCGCGGTGGTCCTCATTCATCACCCACTCGGAGACGGCCTTGAGGGGCCGGTAAGCCTCATTGCGAAGCCCCACGGCCGCGAGTCCCCAGGCGGCCCACGGCTGTTGAGCGGCGCCCGCCTGCATGCCCCAGGTTCCGCCGACGTGGTTCGGGAAGTTATTCGAGCAATAGCACTCGCCGTTCGCGCCGATCATGCGGTCGCGGAGATGGCGCATGCTTGTCCAACTGTCGAGCGGGTCGAGAACTCCCCAGATGACGGGATAGATTTGCGTGTGATACTGCCCATCTAGGCGGACCATTCCCAAAGGGTCCTTGTAGAAGGCGAACCTGCCGAGATCATTCTGCCAGAGTTCGGAACGAAGCCGGGCGAGGGCCTCGGAGGCGCGGTCTTCGTAGCTCCGCGCCTTTTCATCGTCGCCCAAGGCCCTGGCAAGCGTCGCGGCGGTCTTGAGCATATTCATACCTTCAATCGAGGGCGTGGTCCCGTTGAACGGGGTTGAAACGTAGTCCTCCTGGTTGCCGATCTGCTGTCCCCAGGCGAGAAGCCCATCGTGGTCGCGGTCGGACTCTTCGAAGGTCTGCTCGATGACCCTGTCGAGTTTGGGAGCGACCTGCTCGATCATCTTGCGGTCGCCGGTGAAGTTCCAGTAATGCCTGACCTGCCACGCGAAGAACTGGTTCGAGCCGCCGAAATCCCTGCGCGTGGAGCCGCTCGGCTGGAACTGCGGCGCCGCGCCGTTCGGCAGCAAATGCTCGGCGGTGGTGACGTTGCAGTCCCTCGATCGGTCCGCCTGGCCGATCCCCTCCGCGCCGGCGGTGTGCTGCATGTGCCACAGCGCGAGCCAGTGGTGGATGCACTCGTTCCAGCCGTAGGGTTTGATCCAGTTGTATTCGAGATTGTAGAGGGCCGACCTAAACGCAGCGTCGAGCTTCTTCTCCGGTGTCTCAACCCTGCACTGCAGCAGCTTTGAGTAATATCGGGCGAATTGGGCGCGAGCGACCTTCGGATCCGTATTGGCCAACTCGACGGCGCGCTGGGCATCGGCGGCGTACGCGACCAGAAGAGCCCCGCTGCCCTTCTCGAAGCGCGCGGAGGCGTACTGGCCGCCCTTACTGCCGGTCTGCGCGGTGATTGCTGCGGAACTCTTGACGCCCACCTCAAAAGGATGCCTGGGGCTTCGCAAGAGCGCAACGCCGCCTGACATCTGAACGGAATCGCCTTCCGCGCCCATCTCGTCGTTTCTGAGCCAGGCCGCCCTCGAAGCGACCATACCGGTCACAGAGCCTTCTCCGCACCGAACCACAACGGGCGTCGCAGGGTCGGTCTTGACTGAATAAAGAGCCGCGCCGTCCTGCTGTTTGGTGTCGCGACCGATGAGAAGCGGCACGATCTCTGTGGTGACCCTCACCCCGCCGAGCGTGTACTTCGCGACCACGCCGCCGGGTATGTCGTCGACCCGGACGCTACGCGCGCTTGCGGGCCAAAGGGTCTTGCCGTTGACCTCGATCCCGGCGACCAGTTTGGCGAGCGAATAGCTGTCCATGTAGGAGAACTTGTCGTTCATGTAAGTGGAGATGCAGGAGTTCGGGCGCATTTCGTCGGTGGCGACCATCGTCTCGTGATGCGCCGCCATGCGGTCGTCCATCTGCCGGTTAAACGCTGAGAAAGTCGTGACCGCGATTCCCTCGACCTTTTCGATCGGCTGGTCGGACACCCCCACCCCATACAGGCGAACAAATGCCCCGTCGCGGCTTCCGTCAACGTCGAGGCGCAGCGTGCGAATAGCGCCGTTCCAAAGCGAGAACCCGGAGAGGTCGAACCGGTACACCGCCGGCTCGCCGCTGTTCTCCAGTCCGCCTCCTCTGAAACTGAGCGTCTCGGAGAACGAGCCATTGGGTGAGAAAAACAACTGCAGAGACTGCCCCGCCTCCGAGGCGAGTTTGAAGTATAGATATTTGGATTTGCCCGCGTTGACGATAACGGGATTCAGCTCGATGATCGGGTCCGCGGAGTTCGAGATGATCCCCTCCCAGAACTGCTGATCGCTCTTCTCGTCCCGGTAGCCGTGGGTGTTGGCCACCATCTGCTTGGGGCTGTCAAAGAGCCACCTGATCCCGCCTGCCCGCGCCCCGGTCGCGAATAGCAGACCCGGCAGCAACAGGCCGAACAGCAATCGTTGTATTTTGCGAGAAGCCATCGCGCGCAAACCCTCCCTGCCGCAATCAGCAGCAGTATCAGCATATCGGGGAGGGGGAAAGGTGTCAAGGAGGCATTGGAGCTTAGGCAATTCTCGCCTCCCGGAAAACCCCTCCCCAACCCTCCCCTAAACGGGGAGGGGGCTTCAAATCCCCCCTCCGCTTCGGAGGGGGTTAGGGGGAGGTTCGGCCTCGCGTCATCGTCCCCGGAAAACCCCACCCCAACCCTCCCCGAAACGGGGAGGGGGCTTCAAATCCCCCCACCGCTTCGGAGGGGGTTAGGGGGAGGTTCGGCGGGGAACTGCGAATGTGAAACGTCAGAAGCCCTGCAAGGCGGCTGCGTTGTCGCATAGAGCGGTTAATGCGCTGTCATGCTCAAGGGGAACCGCGCCGATCCCGATAAGGTTCCCATTGTACTCTCCGGCGAAGGTGTAAAGTAGTTTGCCCGACCGGACGATCTCCGCGCACAGGGTTTCCGTGCTGCCGCCGGGGGAGGCATACGGCACGAAGACGGCGTCCGCGAGTTGGGCAACGAAACGGTTTCTGACGGCGCTACTTTGGATGGTAGCCCGCCTGAGCTTGTCGTCGAAGGCAGATAGGACTAGCATACGACCGTCGTCAATTGGCTTCCTGAACTCCGTGCGAATCCTTGCAGGCAAGCCGCGGGCGGGGCAGAGAATGATGCCGCATGTGCCCCGCAAAAGGATGGTAAGACACTCCTGTTCCATCGGGGAGTGAAAGCCGCTGATCACGATGACCTTTTCGTTTCTTACGTCGCGCATCAGATCGTAGGTGCGCAAAATAGCGCTGCCTGGGCATTTGACCGAACAAAGCAGAGCTACCTTCGCGCGCTCCAGCAAAGCGCTGTTACCCAGGCTCCGAACTCGGGCCACCTCAATTGTCCTCCCCATCCTCCCCATCCCCCAGCCCCATCCGGTACTTGATGTCGTAGTTGACGATGAAGTCCAGCTCCTCGTCCGTGAAACCGTAGTGCTTCGCCAGAACGCAGTCGATTTGGTCGATGATGGGTTTGCTCACCTTGACGTTGAACTCATCATACTCGACCCGCCCGGTTGCCTTAGACAAAACGGTCTTGCGAACACAATGGTTCTTGAGGTCGGTCATCAACACTGAAGCCAGGCCGGACAGCTCATTCAGATACGGCGACGCGGAGAGATGTCCCAACTGCAACGCTCTGACATCTCGGTAGCCGCAGTGGAAACCATCGCTGAAGGCCCGCCAGTGCCAATAGAACAACGAGCTGTTGAGCAAAGCCGCCAAGGGGCGTGACAGGACGGGAGTGAGATAGAAGGGCTTGTAATCGTCCGATCTCTTCTCTCCCTCAGTCTCATTCGAGAAGTGCGGAACGTAGTCCACGGCCTTGACGAAGTATCGCACGATACGGTGAACATATACTGGGCTCTGATGTGCCGGAGTCTCGTGCAAGGCCAACGGTTCTCCCATTGTCTTGCGCCATACGCTGACTTCTCTGGGCGTCGCGAGTTTTGGCAGGTAGCCGAGTCGAACGCCCGATGGATCCACGCCACAATATGATGTTAGGGCGAGAAGGTTAGGCCGCTCCACTTCACTCCAACGCCGGAAGCCGCCACAGTGCAAGGTCTCCGAATCGGTCTTCTGGAGAAGGGATATCGTCAGGCGCTGGGAGATCCCGCTGAATAGGCTTGCGGGTCGCATATCGTAAGAGCTGTACCAGGAACTGCAATTCTTCCGCTGCAGGTCTTGAAGGTCAGCCATTCTCTCCGTGCATGCGACGCTGATTGGCACGATCAGGCCGCACCAGCCCCCCTTGCGGTTCAATGCCAGTGTGCGTTCAGCGACCAAGGCGTACAGGTTTCCGCAATCCAGAGTGGAGTAGCCCAATACACTATAGGAGTGCACCTTCGCCAACTCAACATAAGGCGGGTTCCCGATGATCACGTCAAATCCACCCCGCTTCATGATCCCATAGAACTCCACAAACCAGTGGAACGGCTGGTGGGAGGCAAGCCACTTCTGGTATTCCTTTGCCTTGTCGCCATACCGCGCCGCCAGGTACCGATTAAGCTGTTCGTTGAGATGAGCGAGTCGCAGACGCACATCGGCCTTCGCCTCCTCCAGATCAGGCTGCGGCGTATCGGGCTTGACTTGCGCGTCGTGGAAGAAGTCCCAGGCGTTTTGAGCAAGCCGGGCGTTTTCGTTGATGTCGGCCATCGTGTCGTCGAAGTCGAACGCTCCACTGCTTTGTTGGGAGCCTTCGACGGTCGCACGTAACTCCCCTTCAGTCGCAAAGCCCACCAGCGTGTTCCCCGCCCGGATATTGAAGTCTATGTCCGGCAGCGGATCAAGGCCCATGTTCGGCTTCGACCTGTCCGGCTCGACCTGCGCGGCCAGCTTCAGGAACAGGCGCAGCTTGCATATCTCCACCGCCTCCGGCATTATGTCCACGCCGTAGAGGTTGTTGAGGATAATGCTCTTGAAGATGAAGTAAGGACGGCTGGGATGCCGCTCGACGTGTTCCAGCGTGTCCGTGAACCACTTGCAGTAGTTGGGGTGCAGCTTTCTGCCGGCGTCGCCCCAGACTTCCAGGAACTCCCGCATCCTGCCGAGACAACCTTCGTAAAGCGGTTCGAGGATGCCAAGGGCCGCGAAGAGAAAGGCCCCCGACCCGCACGTTGGGTCCAGCACGGTTACGTTTGTCAGCGCGTCCCAGAACGCCTTCAGCACATCCTGGCTCTCCGTGTTCTCCACCACGTCCTGCGCGAACTGGCGTATGTCCAGGTTGTAGGTGATGAGGTCGTCTATCGACGTTACCTCGCCCGCCGCGAGCTTCTCGCGCAGTTCCAGACACCGCGTGCGGCGTTCCACGTACTCGCGCCAGGTCTCGGTGGGGAGGGTGAGGCGGATTGGCGGGACAGGCTGGCCCCCTCCCCGTTTCGGGGAGGGCTGGGGAGGGGTCTGGCCGATCTCGTCGGACCAAAGGAAGGCCTCGGTCAGGTTGTAGCGCTTGTCGAACATGCGGGCCTTGGGGTCGTGCATGCCGATCTGAACGAAGTCCGGGAGGTCGGATTCGGGGATGACGTTGCCGGAGTTGTCGATCACGCCAAGTTTCACCGCCGGGTATATGTAACGGTCGGGGTCGTCCCGGAGCAAAGCCCACAGTGAGTGCTCACCTTTGAAAGCTATCCCGCAATCTTTCCGGGCGGTGTCGAAGAGATAGGGGATTACCGTATTCTGGGCGATGTAGCCGGTTATGTCTTCCTTGGTGTAGTAAGCCCCCTTCGCCTTCTGCTCTCCCGGCTGAATGGCGTTTATGTACTTCTCGAATATGTAGCCGAGCACGTCGGGGTTGATCTCGTTCTGGTTGCGCATTGGGCGAGTATCGAGGTGCCAGTCGTACTGATCGAAGAAGCCGAAAATGCCCGTGAACGCCTTGTCGGGAATGTCGAGATTGGGGTTGTCCCTCTCGATCTCATGCTCCTCAAACAAGCCTCCGTTGAGGTATGGAACAGCGCCAAGGAGAGCCTGAAGCTCCGTGCTTCGCTCCTCGTTGGAGTTCAAGCCTTCGTGGAAGAGAACCCGCAGGAAACTGCGGTAAAACGAGTAGAATTTGTCCTTGCCCAGTATCCGCGGGGCCGATGCCAACCTATCGCGCAGGTAGTCTTTGTTGTTGTCGAGGAAGCCCTTCTTCTGCACGAAGTAGATGAACATCAGACGGTCGAGCATCAGGGACGTGTACCAGTCGAGTTTCGTGACATCGCTCAAGCCTGTGACGAAGCGCTTGAAGACGGCGAGTTCGTCCTTGAACCTGTCGTAGAAGCGTTTGGTTATCCTGTCAACGTCGAGGGCCGACTTCACGCGCTCGGCAACGGATTGGATTGAGATGCCGCCGTCTTCGTCCAGTTCCTCCAATGCGAAAACGAGGCCGTCGAGTTTTTGGATGAGGGGTAGACCGGACTGGTCATAGTAGAAATGGTGCTCGCGAGAAGCGGAAGGTTTGCTCGGCTCCTTCTTGACCCACTGCCACACCTGCTGATTGTCATCGCAATAGATGATGATGTGCTCGTAATGGAGTTTCGAGACCATTCGGTCGATCTTGCGGCGGACGTGGTAGTCGGGAAGCCGGCCGTACGACGCCGAGCCGCACCGCAAAACGACCATGCCGCCCATTTCGGAGACGGCCGTCAGGGTGTAGTCATGGCCGTCGATGGGAATGGCGAACGGCGAAATGCCGCAGTGACTCCAGCCCAGTTCCTCAACAAATAGGCTGTTGAAGTCGCAGTCTCGGAGGTATTCTCTAACTCTCTCGGCGTTCAGTCGCATCCTTCGGTATTCTCCCTGAGTTACGTTTCCCGGAAACCCCTCCCCAACCCTCCCCTGAGAGGGGAGGGGGCAAATCCCCCCTCCGCTTCGGAGGGGGTTAGGGGGAGGTTAGGTGTTTCAATATCTCT
>JAUSGG010000072.1 GCA_030649165.1 Armatimonadota bacterium | reverse complement strand
GACGCCGCCTTTGGTGAGTTGGAACTCCGTATAGTGAAGTGAAACAAGCGCCGATAGGCTCGTCAAAGCGGCGTCGAGCCGCCGCACTCCAAAGCAGGTCCACGCAAGAAGGTTGAGTTGAGTCTTACCATAATCGTGACGTGCACCCAGAGTTCAGAGAGTGGAGGGAGGGGGAGCGGAGAGAGTCCAGGGCGAGACTCCCTCTCCCGCGCAACTGGTCCGGGTTCGCGAATTTCAAGTCTCGACTTACTTAGTGTCGCCCTGCGTGTACACGAGCAGCGCGTCCTTTGCCTGAATCACGAAATCATCAAGCCCATTGCCCGTGAAGTCTCTGGCCAGGAGCGCCCGATCAGGATCACTGAGCTCGGCGTCCGGAAACGGTACCAGTCTGCGTCCGTGACCGTCGTACAAACCCGCGGCTTTGGTCGATGACACCAACAGGAACAAATCCCGGTCCGCCGTCCATCTGACCGGGATGTCGTACGCCTCGGTGTTGTCGGGCTCCATTGTCCAGAGCTTCTCGCCGGTCCCGGTGAACAGTGTGCGCGCTCCCGGATTTCCCCATAAGGAGCCCACCAGCAATTGCTTGCCCGGCAGATCGGTCCTGAACCTGCCCGCTATCAGGGATTGCGCGTGCCCAACTTCCCGACGGGCCAGAACGCTGCCGTGGACATCGACGAGCATAAAGCCCAGGTTCCCGCAAGTCAGGGCGATCTCCGGGCCGTTGTCCGGGTTGCCATCGAATTCACCGATCCTGATGTGATCGACGTGGTGGTGCGTGTGCGCCATATACTCGGTGTCCGGAACGCTCCACATCCTCTTTCCATCGTGGTCGAACAGCACGAATCCGCACATGATCTCGTCGCGTCCGTCGCCGTCCACATCGTGGACACCGAGTTCGTGTCCGTGTTCGCAGCTCCGCCAGAACTCCACCTCAAGCTTGTCGTTCAGGACCCAGAAGGCGGTATGGATGTCCATTATGACAATATCACGGCCTTCGCCAAGCCCTCTAAGATTGGCCGGGAAAATCCTATATATGGGCGCGTACGGAGTCTGGTTCTCCCTGCCGCCGCGGTTGCCCATCTCGTTGCAGGCGGGAGCAGGGCGCTCCAGCTTGACGGCGCCGCTTTCTATGTCCAGGAGCTTCACGGTAGGTCCGTCGAAGCATATCACCTCTCGTTTTCCGTCTCCGTCCAAATCCCATACGCCCGGATATGTCGCCCTGGTCGCTTCCCGGCTCCACACAACGCGGCCGTCAATGCCCACGCGAACCAGCGCAAGCCCGTCACGAGGAGCGTACCGATGATCCGCCGTCGTCATGATCACGCCGTGCAATTGCCCGTCCGGGGCGATATCAAACGCTCTGCGCCCGCCAACGCTTGGGCGGGCAGGATGGGATATCCGCTTCCATAGGACCGGCTTCGGCAAACCCTCGGCCGCCTTGGCTGCCTCCAGCCGTTCGGAGGAGACGAAACCGGCGATCTCCGCCTTCCCACCTTTATCCATCGTCGCGTGAAGATACCCGAACCGCGCCAGCGTGTTTGCAAAGATGGCGATATGGCCCCGCCGAAACGTCTTGTCGGTCACGTCGAAAAGCGGACCGTCGTCCATCCAGCAGCGTATTCTGTCTCCGCTGCACTCGACTTTGAACCGGTAGTACCTCGACTTGTCGATCTGCATCTCGTGGACAGCCAGTGGAACCCATTCTTCTTCGTCTCTGCGGCACAGGACCACCCTTTCCTGGCATTCGAGGATAAGCGCGTAGGTGTGGCGATAAGTGAGATACCGGAACAATACGCCCACCCGGCCTTTTACGTTGTGGACTTCGTCCATCGACGTGTCGGCCAGAGGGCGCATCTGGCGGAGGTCGAACTCCAACGTAAAGTCGCTCCACGAGCCGTCGCCCGCTCGAATACACGACGTGAACTCGGTCGGATGCTCCAGTACCTTGCGGTCGCAGTCCCGTACGACGACCCACTCCCTGCACGTCCCGTGCAGCCACGTGACCAGGGACCAAGCGCCAAAGGGCGACAGCTTGCGAGGGGGTTCCGCTGCGCTGAAGATGGCCCCTTCCGGAGCGTCCTCAAGAGGCAAATCGACTAACAAGGACATGGGAAAACGATTCTCCGTTCAGATTGCCGCTCCGTCCCGGCGCATTGAGACGCGAGCGATGATTAGCAACCGCCGGATAAAGTGGATGACGAGGCAAAACCTCACCCCAGCCCTCTCCTAGAAGGAGAGGGAGTTCCCCCTCCTCTTAGGAGGGGATTAGGGGGAGGTTCAGGATTTGTTTCGACTTTATCCGTTGGCTGCTAGTACTCCTTCTAAGAGGGTTGTGAGGATTCCTGCGGGAGGCGCGGTTGAAAGGATTGGCGCGAGGCGGTGGAGTGTTAAGGAACCGTCCGGAAGTAGCCGGCGAGATGTCTCACCGTCGTCCTAAGAGTCGCCACCAGCGACGGCCCGGCGCGGCGGCATGACCGCTGCCTGAGGAAGCCATCCCAATCCGCTCAGGCTCCGCGACGCCGTCATCGACGGGTTCATCCGCGGCCGTGAATTGCGACTCCTCCAGAACGATAGGCTCGCTGAAGTCCACAAGGGGTTCGTCAATGAGTCGAGGACCGGTGAACTGCGAAGCAAAGGCCGAAGGCGGCGACTCCGACTCCGGGGCCGGCTCGCTGATGACATCCTGGGCCGGTGAAGTTTCCGCCTGAGCGTCCGGAGTGGTTGCCCCATCGTCGGAGCCGGTGCGCCGGAAAAGATCATCCAGACGAGCGTCTGCGGTCCGCGAGGCTCTCTTGCCATCGCCACCGGCGCTCATGGATTCGACTTC
This sequence comes from Armatimonadota bacterium, assembly GCA_030649165.1. GTDB lineage: Bacteria > Armatimonadota > UBA5829 > UBA5829 > JAUSEB01 > JAUSGG01. Next base: position 59,712 of record JAUSGG010000072.1, on the reverse strand, counting down.
CTCGATTACCTCGAAAGGCGGCTCGGCGACGGGTTGCGACTCCTCGGGCGGCGGGGTGACGATCACAGAGTCCGGCGCGCCGGGCGCGCTCGCGACCTCCGCATCGGAAATACCGGTGGTCTTGAACAGATCGTTGATGCGGCGGATGCGGTCCTGGACCTCCGGGGCTTCAGGCGCCGGAAGCGCGTGGCAGAGTTCCGTGAACTCGAGGGATAGAATCGTGTTCGCTTCCTGCGCGCGATTGAGCATTATGTTGGCGCGATTGAGCATGATGTTCAGCTCGCGCTGGCGATCCATGAGCTGATGTGTCAAACCGGTCAGCATCTGCTCTCGCTGACGGTCGCGCTCCGTTTGCGCCTCCAGCAAGCTCGCCTTCTGGGCCGCGAGGTCCTTCTGGTGCAGGAGCTTGCTCAGCCGTTCCTTGAGACGTTGAATCGATTCTGCCAATCTGGTTTCCTTGAAATATATCCGATTCTAATTATCGGCGGAGCCGGCCAAAGCCTTGAGTCTCACACAAACCGCCTCATATTCAGTATAGCGCGTAGAGTGGCGTACGGCAACCGGGATGAAGCCCAGGAGCATCGTTTGTGGAAGGCTCACCCTGTTTGAACCCCACCCCAACCCTCCCCTGAAAGGAGAGGGGCAAATCCCCCCCTCCCCGTGGGAGGGGGTTAGGGGGAGGTCCATCTGTGGCTAATGACTACAAACGATGCTCCTGGGATAAAGCCTTCAGCTATCAGCTTTCAGCCGTCAGCCCGGAAACCTTTCACGCCTCCGATGGTAGAGAATATCCCGCGGCTGACAGCCAACTCCCATCTGTTCTTACGGAAACTTTTCGGAAAACGTTTTACCGGAACCAATGGCGATAGCCTTTTCCCCCGCATATTTCGTCTCTGCGCCGCCAAACTGGAACGCATACGTCAGCCGGCCATTCTTGTCATATCGAAGGATGACCGCCAGCCCGTCTGATACAAGCTTACCGTTTCCAAATGACAGCGTTTGGTTCGGCTCCTCGTTAACCATAACCACGTCTTTGCCGCGCGCGGTTGCCACGACAAACGCGGACGCGGTATGACGACGTTCCTGCTGATCCGGCGTCAGTTCCTCCGCTGAGAAGACCGGCGCGGAAGGTCCTTTGTACGGAACGAGAAACGTATCGAATTTGACGGGCGTAACGCCCTTGATCCTGTACCGCGCGCATTTGGCCGGCACCTCGCCGCGTTTGTTGTCGGCTATGTTGTAGCCGTTTAGCGTTGGGATCGGAGATATTCCTGCTCCGTATATGAGGAGGTTGCCGCCTGTGGTGTAGGTTGTTCGGACACTCGCCCCTTCGACCACTGGGTCCGCGCCAACGGAGAAATGAAAGTTCGAGTCGATGGTATGCTCATCCGCGCGTCCGCTTACGCGGTCGTGCACGAGCCAATAGTCCGGCAGGCCTTTCCCGGACTTCAGGAACAGGATTTGTCGACGCTGCATTTGGGTCGGATGCGTGTGGAAAATGCCGTCTACGAAATCCGCCCCCGATGCGGTGATCCACGCGTTTTCCCGGCCCGCGGCGCCATCAGGTTGGTCCGTGTCATCTACGCAGATTGTATTGTGCGACGCGGTAGCCCTCATCACGGCATTCGATGGCAGACCGTAACCCGTCATACCCGGGTCTGTCAGCAACTCTCTGCCATAGGCGTACACAGTCACTTCCAGTTGGTCCAAATGGGAATGCGCCCGGTTCAGCTTCGGCCCCACTTGCGAGTTCTTGAAGAACATCTCGCGCGCGTCCTCGAAAGGCCTCTCCTCCCAGGGAGTGCGCATCACGTACCAGCCGGCGAAGGACCTCGAAGTCTGGGCCGGAACAGAGCCTTCTTTACCGTAAGAGTTCATATACTTGAAGTCCGGGCGGTCATACAGGTCCATATAAGTGGTGGGGACGAATGGGCCGCCTGGCGGAAGTGAAGCCAATCGACCGCAGTCGCCCACAGTCGGCCCCGATCCATCCGGGTAGCTAGTCCAGGCGATTGCATCGTAAAGCAGGGCCATGCGCTGCTCCAGTTCCGGCTTGAGTTTAATGCCGACCTCGCGTATCCTCGCATACTGCCCCGTCAACTGCCCGGACGCGATGGGCACGTACATGGTCGAGTCCTCGACCTCCCGTCCGCACGGAAACACGTCAGTCATGAGCGATTGTTCGAACGATACGAGTGAGTCCGCCATCCACTGTTTCTGCAGAGCGAACTCCGGATGGTCCGAAGCGACAGTGAACAGGCTGGAGTTGACGTTAGTCAGCCAATTGCCGCCGACCTCCGTCCGAGTCGAGTGCAGCATATCCAGGTGCTGCCAGACCGAGAGGACCAGGTTCGTCTTGAGGTCACGGCTGAAATACTTGTTCTCCGCGGAGAAAGTCTTGAGCATGTAGGATATTGCCGCGCACCGGCCCGCCGTAGTGAGCCCTGTCCATCCTTCTATAAGATTGCCTTCATAGTCGGCGTGCCATCCTGGGCAGGGCATGTCCTGAAGCCAGTCCGTGACCAATTCGGCTGCTTTCCTTGCGTATTTCTCGTCACCTGACGCCAGATACGCGCTGGTCAGCATGTGGAAAATAACGTAGGCGCCGGGAAGCATGCCTAAGGCTGGAGTCGGCGAGCCTGGCTTCAAGGCATGCCAGTTCCAGTCGCTGCTCTCGAAGTGATAAGTGTTGCCGCCGTCCTCGACGGTATTGTTCAGCCACTTTTCAACGCGGTCCTGCGGCTTGAAGTTGGGATCGCGTTTCACCGGATCGGCCTGGGCCGCGTAGAATGCAATCAGAGCGTCGGCCGCCTGGTCCCATTTCTGTTCGTCCACTGCTTTCCAGTAGGCCGCCAGCTCCGGCAGGTCGCGTCGCAGTTTTCCGGCAAGATCCTTTGCCACATCCCCGGCCGGCGGCAGGTGATACCTCGGCTGGACACGGAGACGGTGCACGTAGGATCCGCGGCCGTCGGTATTGTCGCCCAAATCGACGTGTATCCAGCGCGCGGGAACGTCATCGATGCCGATCGTGTGCCCGGCGTACGGGGATTGGGTGTCAAAGAGGAGTTTCCACGGTCCCAGGGCGCTTTCGGTCGAACTTTCGATTCTCAGCCGGATCGGGGTTCTCCGTGGAAGCCATGCTTCGTACCTGATCAGACCGAGAGTCCGGGTTTGCCCCAGGTCGATGGTGAACTCCTCGTGCTGTTCGATATCGGCGAAAACACATCCGCCGCTGTCTTGTCCCCGCACGGGATTCTTGCCGCCGATGATACCTTCGAGTTCGTGCCCGCCGAGTATCTTCGAGGGCGACGATATAGCGGCGCCTTCGAGGACTGTGGCGTAATCCGTGTACCACGGGGAAAGATCGCGCGTTTTCAGCGCGTGTGCCGTGGAGAAAGTCGCTGCGAACGCGGCCACCAGACAGATGCCGCGGGAGAGAGTGATCCGCATGGACTCCGACCTCCTGATTGTGTTGGACCAGTTGACAAACGGGCGCGGTATGCTCCGCGCCCGGTCACTTACTTATACGTTGCCGGCTGGCTGTCAGTTTCCCTCTTCGTTTATCGCCTGCTGTTGCTCAGGCATATCGTCGAAAATGGGCAGGTAATCTCTCCACACGGTGTTTCTTGTCCCATCGAGGTACTTGGTCAGGCTGATGAATGGAACGTACTTAGGCCGCCTCGGGTGTCGTTTCAGCGTAAACCCTACCTGCTGAACAGTCTTATCGCCCTTCTTCGTATTGCATCGACGGCAGCAGCACACGAGGTTGTCCCACGTCGTCCCGCCGCCGAACCGTTTGGGGACAACGTGGTCGATCGTGAGCTCCTTGGCTCCGTGGCCGCAGTATTGGCAGGTGTAGCTGTCGCGAGCGAATATGCTTCGCCGCGACAGCCTCAACTCTGGGAGCGGACGCTTAACGTGGCGGCGCAGCCTGACAACGGACGGCGAATCAAACGAACCGGATACGGTGTGGATGATCTTCGTATCCGTGTGCAGCACGTCCACCTTTCCCAGGAACATTAGAGCCACTGCCCGCTTCAAGTTGCACACATTCAGAGGCTCATAATCGCTGTTTAATACAAGCACCTCTTGACCCATCGACTACCACCATTAACAAAAAACCCGCTGCGACACAGAGTCAGAGCGGGATCACCACACGTACGACGACAGTCTGTTGGAAATGTTGGGAATGGCACAGACTGTCCTCTACCAGTCTGAGACGCCGCGCGGCGGTCCCTCCGATGCTGCTGTGTTCTGTCACGTGCGCGCTTTTCATCGACTTGCTTCTCTGCTCACGGAAGGCGTGAGCACAAGCCCCGCGCTTCCTTCAACTGCATTTTACCAGGTAGGTTTGTGCCATGTCAAGGCTGGCGTAACGAGGTTGTTGCGATAGAAGCAAATCTACCTCAGATAGCAGCCAGGCATACGATATGTAGTATGGTCCAGCCTGATTCCATACTACATATGGCAGCGCTGATCCCGGTATACCGTCTATCGCAACGGCCTCTAACACTCCCAAATCCGCCGTCTAGGTTCCTGCAGGGTCTCGTGGGGTTCCGACGATGGGCTAAATCAGAGCTTCCCGGCGGCCTTGGGTGAGCTTTGACGCCGTTTTCCAGGCTGGGCTAAGTTAAGATTGCTCAGCGAGCCGCTTCTTGTAGCTGTGTTTGCTAATCCACGCGCACTACTCCCTGGGACCTTTGCCACGTCTTTGCGGCGGGATGCAACTTCAGCCTAAGTACTCCTGTTCGTAAATTCGATGACGTATAGCTTTGTCGCTCACGCTGCTTGCGCCAATGGCACGGCCATTGGCGGCGGCTTTGACATGAGTTCTGCCAGGTTTTGCCTGGTGAACTTCCATTCAAATGGTTTTGCCATCAGTTCGTAGCGTTCCTGAAATTGGAGTATTCGACCCGAGACCATCGTTAGCGAGCAAAAGTCATTGGGAGTGAGGACTTTCCGTTGGACAACACAGAGAAGTATATCTCAATCTGATTAAGCCAACTCGCATGAACCGGCAAATGCACGGGCACGATGTTCGGCCACGCCTTCTGCAAACGCTTGATACAGCGCTCACAAACAGCGAGAAAGTCCATTCGCTTACTTTGGGGTGAAAACCCGCCAATTTCAGCCTATTCACCACCGGGCCACGCTCACACCTTGGGGCTTCCGCTTTTTTCAACTCGCCGATATCAAGCTCAGAAATAGCTATCGCAAGAGCCACGTAAGAGATCAGAAATGGAGAGAACTCTCACCCTAACCCTCTCCCTGAAGGGAGAGGGGATTACGCTCGCGCTCTTCCGAGAGTGGGAACTTATCGCCCGCACTTTACGTATTCATGCTTAGAGAATAACGCTTGCGACTCTTTTTCTCCTTTCTGAATGGGCTGCGACAAGCAGCCAACTATGGTCCGCGGGCAAACAGCCGGCGGGCCTTTTTCTATGTCCAGCGCTCGAAAATGTCCTGCTCTTTGGCCGGAGCGGCGCTATCCCAGATCGGCGAAAAGTGGATCACCGTGACGAGGTCGAGCGGCGTGACAGTGTGATCGTATATACGGCTGAGCAGCGTCATGACCTCTTCGGGCAGCCGCATCTCCGGATTCTCCTTCTCTATCTCCCGCGCGGTAAGGTCCCCGGCCGGTTTGACATCCACTTCGTCGATAATCGCCGTAAACAGCTTCTGCCTCGGTCCAAAGCGCCTGCCGACGGTTATCCAGACGAGCTGCCCGGAACGGTACTTGTCGCTTTTGTCCCCCAGCCGTATTGTTGCGGTTTTCCGGCCCTTGTTTAACATGTCCGCGTATAGCTCTGAGTAGAAATTCAGCGCAAACATTTACACGTCACCTCTCGACTCTCCAATTCCCTAAAGGATATACCTGCTCAGGTCCTCGTCCTTCACTATATCTTCCAGCTTCTGCCGAACGTATTCGGCGTCGATCACCATCCTCTTGTCGGCTACATCCGGGGCCTGGAACGAGAGGTCATCCAGCAGCCGCTCCATGATAGTGTGCAGCCGCCTCGCGCCGATATTCTCCATCGACGAGTTCACCAACGCCGCAATCCGAGCGATCTCCGCGACGGCGTCGTCCGAAAACTCGAGATCGACTCCCTCCACCGCGATGAGCGCGACGTACTGTTTGACCAGTGCGTTCTTCGGCTCGGTCAGAATCCGCTCAAGATCCCCTTCCGAAAGACTGTCCAGCTCGACCCGTATCGGCAGCCGGCCCTGAAGCTCCGGAATAAGGTCCGAAGGTTTACTCACGTGAAAAGCCCCGGCCGCGATAAACAGGATGTGATTCGTGCTCACGGGACCGTATTTGGTTATAACCGTCGAGCCCTCTATGATCGGCAGAATGTCCCGTTGAACGCCCTCGCGGGAAACCTGCGGTCCGCCTTCCCGTTCCCTGCCCGCGATCTTGTCCAGCTCGTCCACGAATATGATCCCGCTCTGTTCCGTCCGCTCGATCGCCTCACGCACGACCTGGTCCTGGTCCAGCATTTCACGAGCCGCCTGATCCGTGAGTATTTCCCTGGCCTCGGCGACCGTGGCCTGCTTTCTTTTGTGACGTCTTGGGAGCATACTGCCCAGTATCCCGGGCATGTCTACCCCCATCTCTTCCATCCCTTGCTGCGTAAAGACCTGCAGGAATGGACTGCTCGTGTCCTCAACTTCGATCTCGACAGTCCTGTCGTCCAGTTCCCCGGCCAAAAGCTGCTCTTTGAGCCGGTCTCTAAGCCGCTCGCGCTGCTCGGTCCTGGTCCTCGCGTAATCCTCCGATTCCACCTCTCCTTCTTCCGCCTGCCCGGGCGCAGGCTCCTTATCGGGGAAAAGGTGACCGAGCGTTTGCTCCATTGCTTCCATCAACTGACGAGGCATTCGTTCTTCCCGCCGCCGTTTTGGCGACGGCGCAAGTATGTCTAAGATTCGCTCGTTAGCCTGGTCATAAGCCTTGGGGCGGATGTCTTCGATCTTCTCCGATTCAACCATCCGCACGGCCACTTGAACCAGATCTCGCACCATCGAATCGACGTCGCGGCCCACATAGCCCACTTCCGTAAACTTAGTCGCTTCGATCTTGATGAACGGCGCCCCGGCCAGGCCGGCAAGCCGGCGAGCAATCTCGGTCTTCCCTACCCCGGTCGGGCCGATCATGAGAATATTCTTCGGGATGACCTCGTCCCTCAGGTCCTCTGAAAGGAGCCTTCTGCGGTATCGGTTTCGCAGCGCGATCGCGACCGCGCGTTTTGCCTTGTCCTGTCCGATGATATACTTGTCCAGCTCTCCGACGATTTGCTTCGGAGTCATGTTATCCGCGGTATTCACGTCAAATCCTCACAGCTCATCGATTGAGATTCTATCGTTCGTATAGATGCATATCTGCGATGCAATCTGTATCGCGGCCTCCACTATCTCTCTGGGTCCCATGGTGGTGTGGCCGGCAAGGGCTTTTGCGGCCGCCTGCGCGTATGGTCCGCCGGAGCCAATCGCGGCAATCCCGTCGTCGGGCTCGATCACCTCACCATTCCCCGACAGAACCAGAAGGAATTCGGCGTCGGCTACTATCATTAACGCTTCAAGCCGCCGGAGAATTCGGTCGGTCCGCCACTCCTTGGCGAATTCAATAACAGCGCGTTTCAGATTGCCATGCGCTTCTTCCAATTTGGACTCGAACTTGCCTGCCAGCGCCTGCGCGTCCGCCACTGAACCGGCAAAGCCCATAAGAACCTTGTCCTGATACAGCCGCCGGATCTTCCGCGCGCCGTGCTTCATGACGACATTTTCTATAGTCACCTGGCCGTCTCCGGCGATGGCGACCTTGCCGTCCTTTCTCACGGCGACTATGGTTGTACCTCGTATCCGCATGTCGTTCCCTCTCATGTTTATGCCCAGCTTAGATCGCACTGACTCCCAGCGCCAACACACATCACCTGATCTACTCCCGCGCCCTCGGATGCGCCTTGTCGTAGACCTCCTTCATGCGTTCCCTGGTCACGTGCGTGTATATCTGCGTCGTCGCGACACTCGAATGCCCCAGCAATTCCTGAACGGCGCGAAGGTCAGCCCCGTTTGCCAACAGATGCGTCGCGAAGGTGTGACGCATCGTGTGCGGACTCACCTTCAACGAGTCGCTGACGGCGCCGATATACTTATCCACGATTCGCCTGACGCTGCGATCGGTGAGCCTCGTGCCCCGCGCGTTCAGAAAGAGGGCATTTCCGGGCGCCGTCGACTTCGCCGCCAGAACCGGCCGGCCGGCCGAAAGATACTCCGCCAGCGCTTCGCGCGACGCCGAACCGGTGAGGACTATTCGCTGCTTTGCCCCTTTGCCCATCACGCGGATTTCCTCAGCCGACCCGTGCAAATCGCGCAGGCTCAGGCTGACGAGTTCGCTCACCCGCATTCCCGTGGCATACAGCATTTCCAGCAGCGCGCGGTCGCGCAGTCCCGCCGGAGTCGAACCATCCGGCATCTGCATCAGACGGTCCACCTGGTCCTCCCGAAGAAAGGTCGGCAGCCGCTTGTCCTGTCGCGGCGAAGAGACGCCCACGGTAGGGTCGGTCCCGATCAGCTTTCTGCCGGCCAAGAACCGAAAAAAGGCGCGCAGAGAGGCCAGCTTTCTGGAGGCCGAAATCTTCGCTCTGCCGGTCCTCTGGAGATGCGCCAGGTAGCGGCGGATCATCAGATAGTCCACCGTGTCGGTCCGGGCGTTCTCGCCTTCACTTTCGCGCACAAAACACATAAACTGCACGATGTCGGAGCTATAGCTCCTAACCGTATGCGCCGAGGCTCGCTTTGTGACCCTCAGATGGTCGATGAACATGTCCAGTTCGCGGTCCACGGTCCCTCTCCGACTATAAGGCTAGCTGATTGTACCACAACAGAGAGGGTTTCTCAATCGGAAGAGTCGGAAGAGTCGGGGGAGTCGGACAGGTCGGACAGGTCGGACCAGTTGTGACAGCCGCCAACTGACAACCGTCAACTGACAACCGACAACCTTGTAATGAACGAGACCCGGAGTCGCTTACAAGCAACCCCGGGTATCAGAAGTTTGCGCTCGTGCCTTGATCAGGCGGCTTCCTTCCTTGGTTTCCTCGGGAATGTTCGCCTTGGCTGCAACTCAAATGGCAGCGGAGCCGACTTCGGCGCGGTGTTCGTGCACCTGTAGCACATCCACGACGCCAGGTTACGCAAATGCTCAGGCACGTTCGTTATCTCGCTTCCACACTTGCAAAGCATATCCTATTCCTTCTTTCAACCCGTCGGCCCGAGAGCCGACAGCCTTTTTCGCCTCGGAAGACCCGATGGGCCTGCATAAGCCCATCCAATAGGGTTATACCCTAGGCGGAATGGTACTTAATATACGAGGGCGCGTTCGGACGGGTTCCGGGACAAAATATGGTATTTGTGCCTGGTTGCTCCGGCAATGGACGCTTCCCAAGGACAGAGGGGGGTATCACGAAAGCACGAAAGGACGAAAACACGAAAGATTTGGGCGATTGACCACTCACTGTGCGCGGGTCTCCTGACCCCGCGCACGGGTTTGACCGTAGGTCTCCCGGAATGTTCGCACGTCAGGAGACCTTCGGTCATCTCGACGGCGGGGTCCGGAGACCCTTGCCGAGCAAGCCGCGTGACGCAACCGGAAAAAGCAGATTCCTCCACTTCGGTCGGAATGACATTCCCGCGAAACTGAACTCACTCCCAGCAATAGTACGGATTGACGATGGCGCGCTTTAGGGATATGCTGTCAATAGTCGCGCCTGCCGGCGAGGTGTGCGTACGTACGGGTTCGGAAGCGAGCAGCCCCGCGAAAGGCGCGAGCAAAGGAGATGGAGTCATTATGCATAGGGCCCTTCCGCGCCTGCCCCTGTTTATGGCAATCCTCACTTGCCTCTTGGTCCCCGCCGCAGTGACCGCCGGAGAGTTTCTGTATACCGGAGACGTGCTGCCGACGAGCGACGGATGGACGGTCCACCACACCAATTCCTACATCAACGGTGGAGGTATCACAAGCACAATCGTCGCCGACGGCGGGTCCAATACTTGGAGGCTGAACGATAATAGCACGACCAACCGCTGCGCCGTGCAGAATCTCGTGCTCGGCGACGTGTCGTTCAACACGGGCGTCACGATTGCCGCCAGGGTGAAGTGCACGAGCGACACGAGCAGCTCTTACAACCTCGGCATCACAAACGGCAACGTCGGAGGAATGTACCTCGCCATCAAGAGGGCCTCTCTAGTCCTGACGAATCTTACCGGGACGGAGGTGGCTTCGTATTCCGCCGATGGCCAGAGCGACTATCACCGATACTACCTTACCGTGCTCAATGCCATCGGGAACGACAACGGTTCGGCGCAATGGAAGGTCTACCGCGACGGCGTTGTTGTCATCACCTATGGGGGAGCCGGAACGGCCGACACGTTCGACGGTTTTTCCGTCGGACACAACGGAACCAACGGCAAAGGAACGTGGTACTTCGATTGGATCGCCGCTAACAACGGCGGCGCCTTCAGTCCGGCGCAGTGGGACCCGATGCCTACGGGACCGCCCGCGGCGCCGACACTGATCTCCCCCGCCGACGGAGCGACCATCACGACGCAGAACGTGCCCGTGCAATGGAGCGGCCCAATCCACAGCTCGTATGAGGTCCACGTCAACACAACCAATGTGCCGGGCGACGCCGACGCCTGGGACTCCGGCCAGATTTCGAGCGCGGCAGACTACTGCTCGGCCGGCCCCCTGCCTGACGGTTCGTACTATGTCTTCGTCCGCATAGCCAACGCAGTCGGATGGAGTCCATGGAGCGCCGGACGGGCGTTCAACGTGAGCTACCAGGCGCCAGTCATCGTGACTCCTTCGATTGCCGTCCCCAATGAGAATGCAACGGTGAACGTCCAGCAACCGGCAATCCAATGGGAAGGCGGCCCCCACGACGGCTATGAAGTCCACATAAACACTACAAACGTTCCCACCGACGGGTCAGTTTGGGATTCCGGCGATACTTCCAGCTCCGCGGACTCCTGTGACGCCGGCCCCCTCGCGAACGGCGCCTATTACGCGTTCGTCCGAGTACGCGACGCCTTCGGCTGGAGCGCCTGGAGCGCTGGAAGGCAGTTCAACGTGAGTGTCACCGGACAGCCGTACAAGAAAGGCTGGGTCATGCTGATCGACGACCAGGCTTACAACCTGGAACTGCTGTCGAAGGCGCGGGAATACCACGTAAACCACATACAGATTTCCCACGACATCATAATGTACGCATGGCAGCCGATCAACGATATCAACAGACGCAACAGGATAAACGAACTCATAGACGTTGCGCACCAGAACGGCGTGACCGAAGTGACCGTATGGACCCACGAGATTCAGTTCAACGACCTGCCGGCGCAGTATTTCGTGGGCGGGAAAGTCAACCTGGATGACCCCGGCTTCTGGCAGTGGATGGACTCGGAATACGAAACGCTGTTCCAGGTGCTCCCGAACCTGGACGGCCTGATATTCACCTTCAGCGAAAACTTCGAGGGAGCGGACTTCAACGACCGCGGCAGTACTATTCACACAGGCAAGAGCCCAACGGACACTTTCGCCCAGGCCATAGAGACCCTCTGGAACGTCTGCAACCGGCACAACAAGTCGCTGTACATTCGCACCTGGCTCGGCGCCGGCCCGGACAGATGGGCGCGTGACGCCATCCTGCGCAACGATCCGCGAATATGGATGATGAGCAAGGGAGTCGGGGCCGCCGACTGGAACGCTATTTACGACGACTACGACATAATCGGCACCTGCACCGGCCATCCCGAATTGCTGGAACTCGACGTCATCGGCGAGTACTGGGGAATGGGCAATACGCCGTGGGCAGGTGTCGACTATTTGAAGCATCTCTGGACGGAGTTCTCCCTGCCCCGCGGTGTCGATGGAATGGTGGCAAGAATCGACAGGGGCAGTGGAAAAGCCATGTACGGGCCCGCCCGCGTCAACCTATATGGCATCGACGCGCTTGCCGACTGCCCCGACATCGACGTAGACAGCGTCTACAGTTATTGGAGTTCCCACTGGTTCGGCCAAGTCGCCGGACCTCGCGTTGCCTCCTCGCTCAAATACACGAGGGAGATAACCAACGCCTGCTACGGCCTGCCGACAGTCTACGCCTTCTCCGGGAGCGTTGCGAGAGATTACCTGCTCAGGTCACTGTTCCACCTGGACTGCGTAAGCGTGGCGCTGAAAACGACCAATAACTTCCAGGCCGGCATGCTGAACTACACCGCCCTTCGCGATCCGCTTCTGCGCGCCGCCAGCATGCTGGCTGTCACGCCCCCCACTACGCTTTTTGGCGACTTCAGCCCGGCCTACAGCGCCCAGTCCAACCCGAGCGTCGCGATCAGAGTCGTAGACGCGACTTACGGGCTGAATCCCGCCTTGTTCCTGCTTGAGTATTCCACTGACGGCGGCGCCACTTGGCCCGACTACGCGGGTATCACCGTCAACGCCGAAGGTTCGGGGACCGAGCCATATCTTGTCACGACCGGCCCGATGCCGTTCGGATCGCCCACCGCCGGCCGAAATAAGATAAGGCTGACCGCAACCAACCTCGTGGGCACGGTGACTACGTCAAGAGTCTACACTGTGCGGGGTCTCGATCAGGCATACATCAACCTCGGAACCAGCAATGTCTCCGATGGCATCTTGCATCCGCAGGGGAGCGACGGCAACACCGTCGGCACGACCGCCGGCGGCAGGTCCTGTAGGCAGGTCGCCTCCGGAAACAACAATTTCTTCTTCCAGGCGGATGAAGGGTTTGCTTACGACAGGAATCCGGACACGCTCTACCTCCAGGTGGACTACTATGGTTCGACCGGTTCGATAACCCCCGTCTACGACAGCGTAATGAAGAACGACGAAGCCCTCTCGCCCGTGTATCTGGCGGGCGGTTCGACTTGGCGAACCGCGACATGGCGACTGGACAACGTTAGCTTCGGACACCGATTGGGCCTGTCAGCGGACTTCCGTCTCTACGTCGGCGGCAATCAGGACATTCGCATCAGCAGTGTGAGGCTCTACTATGCCGAGCCGACAGGGACCCTCGCCCGGCCGACGAACCTGCAGGCCGCTCCCGTGTCCACGACGCAGATATCGCTCAACTGGACCGCCGTCCCCGGCGCGACGAGATATCAGGTCTGCAGAAGCAGCTCTTTGGCTGGGTGGGCAACTGGAACGAGCTTGACGGATTCCGGCCTGTCGCCCAACACGCAATACACTTACACCGTTGCGGCGCATAACGACGCCGATTATACCTCCTCCGCCGGCCAGATGGCGTACACCAATACGCTGTCCAACGCGCCCGCTTTGCCCACCACCATCACCAGCGCGGCCCCGGGGTCGTGGCAGACCTCCAACCAGTTTACCTTCACGGCCGTCAACGGTTTCGGCATCGGCAAGGTCGCCTACTATCACCTCGCGTGGGATTCGAGTCCCACCCACGCCTGGACCGGAACCGAGGCCTCGTGGCCGTCCGTAACAGCGCCGACAGCTCCACAGTGGACCGTCTGGCGTCCTTACACTTCCCCCACGGACAACGTCTCCGGCTGGCTGCTCTACGAAGGATCGACAACGCAGCGCCTGATGTCGGAGGAAATAGTCTACGAAGACGGTGTGCCGTCGTGGAAGTTCGTGGACCAGGGCAGAAACTACAACACGAAGGTCAAAATAGTCGCTTATCCCAACGTGCCTTTCAGCAGAAGCACGGGCGGAACGATGATGGTCAGGATGAAGGCCGCCGACAGCCCCCTCGGATGGTGGAACACCAACACGAACTTCGGTTTCACTCTTCCGGACTCCACTGAGACCGGTGTCGTCGTCCTCCCGGGATCCCTCCAGATGAGAGGCCCGTCCGCCAGCAACACCGCGCAGGCGATCGACAATGGTTACTCGTACCACACGTACACGCTTACCTTCCAGAACTCCACCTGGAACCTCTACCGTGACGGCCAATACCTGATGAACTTGACGCAGGGCGCGTCAGGCACGACGGACTGGAGCGGACCGTCCTTCGGCCAGGGCACAAGCGACGCGTACGGGGCCTGGTCCTACCAATGGATAGCCTGGCGCAACGACGGCGCCTTTGCGCCCTCGCCGACCAACGGCAACCTCGTCTTGGTCGCCCCGCAGTACGGAACCTACTATCTGCATCTCAAGGGCTTCAGCGCGGAGGACGATCCCAACGGCTCCGTAGATATCGGCCCGTTCCACTACTGGAGCGGCTCACCCACGGCCCCAACCGTGACCGACGACGGCGCATATACGACCAGAGACTACATCCACGCGACTTGGCTCGAGGTGGGCCCGTCACTTAGCTACGAGTACGCCATCGGGACCACCGTTGGAGGACAGCAGGTCGTTCCGTTTACCTCGATAGCCGCGGCGCTTTCGGTCGAAAGAACTGATCTTACGCTCTCCGAAGGGACCGCTTACTACGTTTCCGTCCGTGCGACGGGCGGCCCGGTCGGGACAAGCGACGGAATCACCGTGGCCTCTGACGCGCAGAAGATAAGCCAGAGCAAGTTGCTCTCCGACGACGCGCCCACTGCTCTGTACAGCAAGATCGTAACCGCGGTATTCCCGACCTGCGTCTACGTCCAGGACACCAATGGAATGGGAGTCAAAATCGCGACGTCCAAGACTCTCGCAATCGGAAATGTCGTCGACATCGCGGGAATGATGGCCGGCTCCGCCGCGGAGAGATACATCCAGGCGGACGTCGTCAGGTCCACGGGTACCGACAGCATTGCGCCTCCGGTCCTCGCCGGCAAAGCCGTAGGCGGAAGCGATTTCTCATACAATGAGGCCACGAATTCCGGGCAAAATGGACCGCAAGCATGGTCCGGCTCGGGCCAACGAGCGCTAGCGGACCTCCTCGGCCCGAACAACATAGGCGGGCTCATAAAGACCTCGGGGCGCGTAACATGGGCGGACGCCAGTAGTTTCTGCATCGACGACGGCTCAAGTTGCGACGACTACGAAACCATCGGCCTCGGCGCTCCGGCGGGACTCAAAGTCTCGGTCCCGCAGGGAGTCACTCCCCCATCGGTCGGTTCGTACGCGGTGGTGACGGGAATCAGCTCGTGCTACGAGCTCGACGGGGGTCTCCGGCGTCTGATATTAGTCCGCCGGCAGAGCGACATCTGGCCATAAAAGCCAGAGCGGAGTGTGTTTTCTATCCCTCCAGGTACCTTACCTGGAGGGAATCAACCCCTGCGAAAACGCGACTTTCCGCCATTCCAGAACCCTTTCCCGCTTTCCCCCATTTCGCCCTTGCCTCGTTAAGAACTCCCTTATATCCGCTTCAAACCAACGTCGGCGGCATGTTCCTCTACGACCTGCGCCGGGGACAGGCGGACGAAGGCCCGCAGGGCCAGAATGACGATGGCCGCGTCATCGAGTTGCCCCAGGGCCGGGAGCCAGTCGATGACGAAATCCCACGGCAGGGCGACATACAGCAAAGCCAGGATGGGCATGGACTTGGCGAACCAGGGCACGCGCTCGTCCCTCCAGAGGCGCCAGTACAAGGACATCATCCGCGGCAGGCGGTAGAGGAAGCGCATCCTGTCCAGCAGACCAGGCCGTCCGATTGGTATGTCTTGTCTCAACTCATAACTCCTGAACCGTCTCGGTTTCCCCGATCTCCCGGAGGTGGCAGGTCTCGTTCACGGCGAATATGTGTGGTGGACCGGATGAAGAAAAGCCAATGGTCGTAAAACCGCCATTATCCAGCTTGACCCGCCGGTAGAGCGTGGGAGCGCCGTCCAGCGCACAGCACAGAGCCCCGCGTATGATCCCTCCGTGGGCGACCACCACTATATTTCCCGCCGCGCAATCGGCCACAACCGTCTCGATGAACCGCCGCGCGCGGTCGATCAGATCTTCCAGCCGCTCCGCGCCCGGCGGGCGGTTCGCGACGGAATCCTCCCGGTACGCGGCGTATTCGGTCGGATATCGCGCCTGTACCTCCACCAGAGTAAGACCCTGCCACGCTCCCAGGTTGACCTCTCGCAGCAGCGGCGTCGCGTCGACCGGCAGCCCGCGTTTTTCCGCAATCAGAAGGGCTGTGGTGAGCGCGCGTCGCAGATCGCTGGAGTAGACGGCATCGACCCTCTCGCCGGCCAGCGCATCGGCGGCGGCCGCCGCCTGGCGCAGCCCCAGTTCGCTCAACTCCGGGTCGAGCTGCCCCTGCAGACGGTCTTCAGCATTCCAGGTCGTCTGACCGTGACGGACGAGGATCAGTTTAACCATATCTTGCAAAACCGGGTTCAATCACGAAAACACGAAGGAACGAACGCCGGTTTCGGGATTTCCGGGTTGGGAGAAGAAGCTCCCTCCTCAAAGCCGACAGGGGCAGCGCCCAACCCTCGAATCCCGAAACACCAGGGCAGTTCCTTTCGTGTTCTCGTCCTTTCGTGCTTTCGTGATAAAAGCCGGCCCCCTCATATCTCCCCCTGGCGCAGCTTGGTCAGTTCCGTTCCATCGGGCCGGACCCTCATCAGACCGAACTGAATCAGCCGCACGGGAGCTACGGTCTTGAGTCTGGTCAGGACCGTTACGTGCCGCTGCCGGAAATCTATCGCGTGGACAATCCCCACGTCCAAAAGCCGCGCCCGGCCGTCGGCAAGACCGACGTAGGCGTAGGTGAACGCGCTCCCGGGGACTACAGTTACGTCCCGCGCGCGCACCCGCTCCCGCAGATCGGCCAGGTTCTCGGCCTGGGGCATACGCTCGACCACCACGTAATATCCCTGACCGGTCGCCTCCGCGTGCAGAATCCGAATCCGTAGGATTTGCTCGATACGGCGGACGCGCTGCCAGGTCAGCGCGCGCCCAGTGTTCAGCCAGGTCCCCCAGCACGCAACGTCATCCAGCCGGATCACGTGCTCCTCCGCGCTTTCGAAGTGTTTCAAGAATCTCACGCGCCGGCGGGAAGCCCTCATCTCCGGTGACTTGAGACGCGCCAACTCCGACACTTTGAGATTGTGAACCGCGCATTTCTCCAGCTTGCCGAACGCGCCGAGAATCGAATCGATCTCGTGTCCTCTCTGGATAGCGACGATGTGATCGGGAGCCAGCAAGTGAACTTTGTGAGTCTTCAACTTGCGCGCAAGCACGCCGCGGACGAAGCCGGTAGTGTCCACTACTATCAGGCGCGCGCCGAGCGTTTTGGCCTCGTCAGCCATCTTCTTTGCTCCGACCACGCTTGGCAGCATGTTACCGACCGGGCTCGTCGTCCCGGCAAAATACATGCGGCGAATGGGAATGTCGCTTGGGCGTTCCACCGGCGAGTTCGCCTCTCCCAAACCAATGACGCCGGGCGGACCGATCTCCGATTGGCCGATGTCGGCGTCAACGAGCGCGCATTTGAGTTCCGCCTCGACGGCGGCGTTGATCAACTGCGCGCAGAAAGTCGTCTTGCCGGTATCGGAGCTTCCGATAACCACAACCAGGCCGGGGTTCTGGACAATCGACTGTATGCAAGCCTGCCACTCAGGAGAAGGAGTCACAATATGCGCTTTTGCCCGCCAGGCACAAATTCCTGCTTGAGTAGCTTTTAACCGCCGATGAACGCGGATAGACGCAGATGGATGGGGATCGCTTTTGTCCGGCTTACTGTTCACCGTTCACCGGTCACTGTTCACCTCTTCCTGTCCAGCGCGTTTTTCGTGTTTTCGTACCTTCGTGCTTTCGTGATTCGATTTCCCGCTTGCGCGTCTGTCGCTCGCGTTGTAGAATCACGCTATGAATAGAAACCGAGCGCTCATGTTGTTGGTCATCGTCGCTGTCGCGGCGGGGGTCTACTACCAGATCAGCTTGAACCAGGAGACCGGGTCCGCCGAGCAGCAGATCGCCGCCGTGATCCAACGGGCTGAGAGCGGCGTCGAGCGCGGGGACGCGCGAATGGCCATGTCGGTCGTCTCACGAGACTACAAAGACGATATGGGAACGACCTATTCGCTCCTCCGAATCCGAGCCACCGACGCGCTGAACTCGAACGCTCAGCCCGACGTGACGCTGGCGAACTCCCGGTTTTCCATCACGGGGGACCACGGAACGCTGCAAACCCACGTGCGCGTGGGCGACCGCCGGACCGAGGAAACACTCTTCGACCACGACCTGACAATACATTTGCGGAAGGAGAAGCTGCGCAAGTACCTGATCTTCCGCACGCGCGAGTGGCGGGTGGTGAGCGTCCAGGGGCTGGAAAGCGTTCTGGATTAGGGAAAGACAAAGCCACCGGGCGCGGCCCGGAAGGAGCGCCACGCCCGCTGACTTATGTCCGCCTATCTGACGCCCAGTTTTGCAAGCTCACCTCGGAGGGTCTTCTCTGCCGTCTCGCCACCGAAGCGGGCCTTTACCAGTTCCCCCTTGGCGATTACGAGAATCGTAGGGACGCCGTCGATACCGTAGGTATCCAGGACCTTTCTTCCGTCGGCAGTTCCCGCAAATGCGTTGGGAAACCTAAGCCCGTAGTCCTTAACGAAACCTCTGGCGTCCTCTACTTCGCTATCCACACTCACACCGACCGTGTTCATGCCTTTGGAGCCGAGGTCGGCGTAGATTTTCTGGATGATTGGAAGCTCCCTTTGGCAGTGCGGGCGCCAACTCACCCAGAAGACGAGGAGTGTGGGTTCGACGGTGTAATCGGACAACTTGACCGTTCCATTGCCGTCAACGCTGCCGAGTGTAAAATCGGGGGCCTTGTCCCCCGCCGATACCTCCGCCATCGAAGGCAGCGCAAAAACCAGTGTAAGAAGATAGACCAGCGCCAAGCCAGGCCCGACCGCTGATCTGATGAAAGTCATGGCAGTCTCCAATGCCGGTCTAATGTCTTACGTAGTAGGGTTACCCACAGCGGGGGCAATTGACGGCTGATGGATACGGAATAGTTCGCAATTGGGTTGGGGACCGGGATTTCGGACTGCAAATCTCAAATTGTGGATTTGAGCGCCTGTTGCATGACCGCCGTTAGCGCTTCGTAGGCCCGAGCGGCTGCATCTTCCGGCGATAGTTTGTCCAATTCTGCGCCAAAAACTTCTACAGCAACCGGGCCGTCATAGCCAATCTTCTCCAACGCGCTCAGAAAGCCACAAAGGTCTATTATGCCGTCCCCGGGCAGCAGGCGGAGATGGTCCATCTGCTCGTCACGCGGGAGGTTGGGCGCGTCGTTGATATGGACGTGGACGACCTGCTCGGGACGCAGTCTTTCGATATCTTCTGTTCCGAGCCCGGCACAGAACCAGTGGAAGGAGTCGAGGAGAACGCCGTCCGCGCCGATCTCCTCGGCGAGATGGATGGCCTGATCGAGATTCCAGATGAAATCGTAGGGGCCGGTCCGCATCGTCCTTGGAGCCACGAACTCGACGCCAAATGCGACGCCCTGCTCTTTCAGCAGCGCCGCCGCGGGCTTGAGATGCACAACGTGAAAACGCCACGTATCGTCGAAGCTCTGTTCGGACCTGGGCATGATCCAGGTTACGCAGCGCAGGCAGCCTACCGCGACAGCCGCGTGGATGATCTCCGGCGCGGCCCGCAGAGTATCATTCCACGTCTGTTCGTCTCGCCGGAACTCGACCGGGAGGCCAAACGCGGTGGGCAGGACATTGTTCGACGCGAAGATGCTTTTCACGTTGTCGAGGGAGGTCCGGCGGATGAGGTCGGCGACCTCACCTGCGTTTATTTCGATTCCTTTGAAGCCGGCTTTGCCGGCAAGCGCGGCGAATTCATGGAGCGGGAGCCCTGCGCCGGCAGTGGCGGGATTGAGCGTTGGGATCATAGCATACCATACGTTATCCATCGACTAGAAGTTTCACCCTCACCCTAACCCTCTCCCTCAAGGGAGGGAATACACTCGTCTTTTCTAATCAGGTCGCTCCGACATTCCCCCAATACCCAATGGGATGCAGGTCGAAAAGCAGATTGAGAAGCCGGCCTTCTTCGACTTCGTCAGGGTAGAAGCCGACGAAGATCGCGGACTCAGACGCGGGCGACGACCGCCCGCGGAGTTCTATTACCCGCAGGTCAGGCTTTTCAGGATGAGAGTCTATTCGATAGCGAGCGATGTCACGCCAGGGCAGTAGGATATTGTCCAGCTTAATACCTCGATGAAAGATCGAGATGACGGCCGACTTCTTGGGAGGCTTCTGCTTGCCGAAGACGTTCTTTGTAAGGGCCTTCTTCAGTCGCTGTGGAATGCGTATCCTGCGGAGGATGAGAAAAGCGAGGATGGCCGCGCCCAGGATCAGCGCAATTTTCTCGGCGCCCAGCTTCCTGAACTTCCACGGCTTCAGCTCAAAGACGATCCAGCTCAATACGCCGGCTACGGCCGCCCAGTTCAGCCGCCGGCCGCTTTCGTCTTCATAGAACATGGGTCCGTGGCCAAATGGACCGAACGTGAGGTTGGCCGCGGCGCGCAGGGCGGTCGCTTCGGGCGGCTCTCGCCACGTGAGAAGGGGCGTCTTGTCCGCGCGCGTCATCCAAGAAGGCATACGACCCCTACCCTTTCCCCAACGGCAGCGATCGGAAGGACGCGGCCGGGGATTTCCCGCCCATCCACTTCCAGGCGGCGAACTCCACGCTGGACGTGGTTCGGATTTCTGACCTCTATCTCGTACATTGCGCCTCTGAAGCGGCGGGTTATCCTATAGCCGTCCCAGGCCGGTGGAACGCACGGATCGATCAGAAGCCCGTCGTAAGTGGGCCGCGCGCCAAGGATGTAGTCGAGGCCACCTCTGAGCATCCACACCGCCGAACCAGTGAGCCAAGAGTGGCTGGCCTGGCCAAAGGTCTCGTGCTCCGGGCTTGTGACATACTCTGAGTAAACATACGGCTCCATCTTATACAAATCCGGGTCGTACGCCTGGTTCATGGGCATAGTTTTCCTGTGGTACTCGTAGGCGCGCTCGCCGTTTCCAAGAACACATTCGCCGAGTATCGCCCAGGCCGCGACGTGGTTGAAAATGGCGCCGTTTTCCTTCTTGCCGGGAACACACCTCGTCGCGAGACCGACGCCGGGGTCGGGATGGCGGTAAGCTGGAGCGAGGATTTGCGGCCCGCGCTCGGTATTGAGCATACGGTACGCCGAATCCATGCACCGCCGCGCGCGGTCCTCGGGGGCGACGCCGCTGATCACCGCCCAGCTTTGGGCGTTCATGAAGATGCGGCCCTCGGTGTTGCGCGAGGAGCCGATCACTCCGCCGTCGTCGCGGGTCCCGCGGATGTACCACTCGCCGTCCCAGCATCTCGTGTTCAGCGCATCAGCGATCAGATCGTACTCACGGCAGTATTGCGCCGCTTTGTTGCCGTCGCCGAGCCTGTCGAGCAGATCGGCGGTCTCGCGCAGGATGAAACACAGGAATTCGGCGACCCAAACGCTTTCCCCGATGCCTTTGCGTCCAACGTAGTCCAGGGTATCGTTCCAATCACCGGGACCGAATTTGGGCAAATGGTTCGGCGTCAGGTTCGAGAGGGGATAATCTATCGCGCGCTCCAGATGCTCGCGCACGGTCCCCTGCCCTCCGTCCTGGTAGGCGACAATCCGTTCCAGGAATGCAAAGTCGCCCGTCTCTTTCAGATAGTTCATGATCGCAAGCGGGAGCCAGAGCGGAGTGTCCGAATGGCCGGTTTTCTCGCCGTGGCCCGTCAGCTTAAAATAGTTGTGCAGCGTGCTTCCATCGGCGAACTGGTGTGAGAGGACCTCCGTCAAACGGTCCGCGACCGCGTCGGGCTCCGCCAGCAGCGGACCCATCATATCCTGGGCGCTGTCGCGCATCCCGACACCGAAAAGCAGCCCGCCGTGGTAGTAGCCGGCGTTGCGGTTCATGTTGAACGTGACCCACGCCTGCCGCTTGGCCCAAACGTTCAGCATGAGATTCATATTCGGATCGGGTGTCTCGACAATAGGAGAGGATAGGTAGGATTCCCAGTAACGTTTCACGCCTTCGCGGGCCGATTCGACATTGGCAAGGTCCAAGTACTTGCGAATCAACGGATATGCGGTCTCTCTGTAGCCGTCGGCGTTCACGCAGCCCAGCAGAACGACGAAATCCGTCTCTTCTCTGGGCTCCAGGACTATCTCGGAGTGCAGCGCGGCGCAGGCGTCTCCCGCGGTTATGTCGGTGTCTGTCAGCATCCCACGCTCTACTCCATCGGGGTTGGATTCGGACCGCCATTTGCCGATGAAGGCGTCCTTGGAGCCTTCGCGGGAGACAATCGGCAGTGACGTCGTGAAGAAAACGTACCTGTCCCACGCCTGGTTCGGCTGCTTAACGGTGGCCTCGCGATACGTGACCCAGTAGTTCTTGGTCGCGTAGATTGCCTTGTGATCGTGGTCGTAGGTCACAATGTTGAAGTGCTGGTCGTTTGGCTGGTTGATCAGGTCCACGAGCGCATGGCCGAGGCAGAGTTCCACGTAGGAGAAGAGGGACAGCCTCCGCTCCTCATAGGCAAGGTTCCGCAGGCGCACGCGCCAAATCTCCAGGTCATCATCGGGAGGCACGAGGTAGGTTATCTCTCCGCTCAGGTCGCGATATCGCGTGGAAATCGTCGTGTAACCCATTCCGTGGCGGCACTCATAGAAGTCGAGTTCTTTCGGAACAGGCTGCCAGGAGAGTGACCAGAACTCACCGTCGGTCTCGCGGACGTAAACGTACCGGCCCGGCCGGTCCCACGGAAGGGAGTTGTACCTGTGGCGGGTTATGCGGGAGTCCCTGGGATCGACCCAGTAGCTATAGCCGCCGCCGGTGTGGGACACGAGGCCGGTGTAACGGGTGTTCGATATGTAGTTGACCCACGGCGCGGGGGTGTCTGGGCGGGTGATGATGAACTCTTTACCGTCCTCGGAAAACCGGCCGTACTTTTCAAGGGGCATGCGTGTCCTCCGGTACGAACGAGACTAGTGGGATTGTAGCATGAGAGGGGCTTGCGGGCAATCTTAGCAACCGCTGACTTGTACTCCTGTTCGTAAATTCGGTGACGTATGATGCCGGCACACTCGATCGCGCGCGATATGCCATCGCGTGCGAAACAGAATCGCGGGATTTCAAATCCCTGGATTCTATTTCGGGCGTCACTGCAAATAACGCCCGATCGAGGACACATTCGTTCGCTGTGCTGTTTCACAAAAGCTCGCATTGGGCACACTCAGGAATGATCTGAATCCGCCGAGGGTGGGATAAAATGAGACTGATGATATCGCCGGGCCGGGCCGCTCGGGTCCTCTTGATGGTCGTCGCCTGCTTGCTCGCGCTCCACGTGGGAACTGGGATGTGGAGACACTTCCTCCGTCACGACGACCCTTACGGCATCATCCGACAATTCAACTTCGACCGGGAGAACAACACGCCTACGTATTTCTCTGCGCTGCTGCTTATGATGTGCTCGGCGCTGCTGGCCGTCATCGCGGCTGCGAAGATCAGGTCCCGCGACCGCTACCGGCGACACTGGATCGCGCTTTCGGCGGTCTTCGCATATATGTCCTTCGACGAGGTGGGCCGGTTCCACGAAATGTGGCCCGCGCTAATGCCGGTACTCCACCGCGGCAAAGGCATTATGCACTTTCCCTGGATTCCCATCGGCATTGTGGTCGTGGTCCTCTTCACCATTGCGTTTCTGCGGTTTCTGCTTGCGCTTCAGCGAAAGTGGAGATATTGTTCCTTGCGTCCGGCGTCGTTTATATCACCGGCGCGCTGGGGCTGGAGGCGATTTGTGGTCTGCTCAAGGACGTGAGAATGAACCAGGGCTTGATGTACGCGGTCGAGAGCACCCTCGAAGAGAGTCTGGAGATGTGCGGGGCGATACTGTTTATATACTCCCTCCTCTCATACACTCGCGAGAACGTCGGCAGGTTGGAAGTCCATTTCGCGCACAAGGGCTGCGACGCGGGCGGCGCTGATGGTTGACAGTTGCTCGAACCGACTGTAGTCCCGAACTGCCGGGATCCAGACTTCCCAACTGATTCGTGCAAGGCCGTTCCAGCGGGATAGAAGACGCAGTTGATACTTAAGTTCTAATCACCACGTTGACATGTTCCCTCAATCCTCGGTATATTGCTAATATCAGCTAACAATGGCTAACCGGCCCTGGAGGTATCGCAATGGACGAGCACGTTTTAACGCTCGATGAGGCAGCGCTCTTCCTCAAGATCTCCAAGAGCGCCCTTTATAAGCTCCTCGAGTCCCAAAAACTTCCGGCAAAGAAACTGGGGCGCGCGTGGCGGTTCAACCGTTCCGATCTTCAGGAATGGCTGCGCAAATCGGACGGCGGCGCCAACCCTGTCCAGCCCGACCGAAAGCAGCCGGTTGTCGAGTCCGGCACGGGCGTGATCAGTGACCTGTTGAGGGAGGACCGGGCCTTCAGGCCGTCGGCGGAATTCATCGCGCAGGCCAATATCACGGACGAAAACATCTATGAAACGGCCCGGGCGGAGGGACCGAAGTTCTGGGAGCGTTTTGCCAATGAGCTTCACTGGTTCAAGAAATGGAACAAGGTCCTGGAGTGGAAGCCGCCTTACGCGAGCTGGTTTGCCGGCGGCAAAACCAACATCAGCTACAACTGCCTCGACGTGAACATCAATAAGGGACTGCGCAACAAGGCCGCGATTGTGTGGGAGGGCGAACCGGGCGAAAAGCGGACCCTGACGTATTTCGACCTTCACCGCCAGGTCTGCAAGTTCGCCAACGTCCTGAAGAGCCTGGGCGTCGAGAAAGGCGACCGTGTGGCGATATACATGCCGATGATCCCTGAACTTGCGATTGCGATGCTCGCGTGCGTGCGAATCGGCGCCGTCCATTCCGTCGTTTTCGGCGGGTTTTCAGCCGAATCCCTGTCGGACAGGATCAACGACGCGCAGGCCAAAGTATTGATTACCGCCGACGGCGGTTTCCGCAGAGGCGGCCTTGTGCCGTTGAAACACGACGCGGACTACGCGCTGCGCGACACCCCGAGCGTGAAGCACGTCATTATCGTGCGACGGGGGAATTTCCCGATACGCATCAATCCGGGCAGGGACCTGTGGTGGGACGACTTGATGCAGGCCGCATCGCCCGACTGCGATGCGGAGCCGCTGGATTCCGAAGACATGAGCTATATCCTCTACACTTCCGGCACGACGGGTAAGCCAAAGGGAATAGTGCACACTACCGGCGGATATATGGTCGGATGCTACGCGACGAGCAAGTGGGTTTTCGATCTCAAGCCGGATGACCTCTATTGGTGCACGGCCGATATCGGTTGGGTCACGGGGCACAGCTATGTCGTATATGGCCCCCTGTCACTTGGAGCGACGGTCCTGATGTACGAAGGCGCGCCGGACTGGCCGGACCGCGACCGTTTCTGGGCGCTTGTAGAGGAATATGGCGTTACGGTAATATACACCGCCCCCACGGCAATAAGGGCATTCATGAAATGGGGCACGGAGCCGGTGGAGCGGCACGACCTGTCCAGCCTGCGACTCCTCGGCACGGTCGGCGAGCCGATCAACCCAGAGGCGTGGATGTGGTACTACGAGAATATCGGCAAAGGCAGGTGTCCGGTAGTCGATACGTGGTGGCAGACGGAGACAGGCCACATACTCATAACGACTCTGCCGGGCATCGGGACGATGCGT
The DNA here is from genome assembly GCA_030649165.1 of Armatimonadota bacterium. GTDB lineage: Bacteria > Armatimonadota > UBA5829 > UBA5829 > JAUSEB01 > JAUSGG01. The sequence continues at coordinate 34,063 of JAUSGG010000072.1, read as the reverse complement.
CCCGGCTTCGCCGGACAGCCGCTTCCCGGTGTCAGCGCCGCGATACTCGACGACTCCGGCAGAGAGATAGAAGTCGGCGGCGGCTATCTGGCGCTGACCGCGCCGTGGCCGGGGATGATCCGCGGCATCTACGGCGACCCTGAGCGATTTGTCAAAACGTACTGGTCCAAATGGAAAAACACCTACTTCACCGGCGACGGCGCCAAACGCGATAAAACCGGTTACTTCCTCATCGTCGGGAGAGTGGACGACGTGCTAAACGTCGCCGGGCACAGGATAGGGACCATGGAGGTCGAATCGGCCCTTGTGGACCACCCTGCCGTGGCTGAGGCGGCGGTCGTCGGCACGAGCCACGAGATCAAGGGACAGGCCATAACGGCGTTTGTCACGATAAAGGAATCGGCCAACGCAGGCGTTGACCTGGCGCAGGAGTTGAAGGACCACGTGGTGAAGAAGATTGGCGCGATTGCCAGGCCGGAGAACATTCTGTTCACGGCGGATCTTCCAAAGACCAGAAGTGGTAAGATAATGAGAAGGCTGCTTCGGGATGTGGCCAACGGCAAGGCGCTTGGTGACGTCACCACGCTCGCGGACCCGTCGGTCATCCAGAAGCTCAAGACTCAGTATACGGGCGCGGAGGAGTAAAGGAGGAGGCGAATGTCGGTTCTAACGGGTTTCACCAGGTCAGGCGGCGGATTGCCTCGTATCGCGTTCTGTGAATCGTTCGACCAGCGTATTCTAAGAGCCGCTCACCTTATGAACGAGCACAAGCTCGCGAAGGTCGTGCTCCTCGGCTCTTACGACGAACTGGATCGGGCCGCCGTCGGCTACCGGACGAGCCTCAATGGAGTAGATGTCGTGGACCACGAAAGCGCCGAGATCCAGGACGCCATAAGAAAGCATATCTCTGAGACAGAATCCGGAGATTTGCTGGACCCGACCGATCCGGTTGTCGCCGGAGCGTGGCTGGTCAGAAACGGCCTGGCGGACGCCGTACTGGCGGGCGCCGCCACCACTCCCACGCACGTAATGCGTGTTTATCTCCGGCTTCTGGGCATGGCGGATGATTGCGCGACGATGTCCGGAATGTCCCTGGTGGCGTTTGAAGGGTGCGATTTCGTCAGAAACCGAATTGTGGGAATGGCCGACGTGAGCGTCGTCGGCGATCCGACGGTCGAGCAGCTTGCGGACATCGCCACACAATCCGCCGCCAACTACGCGCGCATGACGCAGTCGGAGCCGAGGGTGGCCTTTTTGTCGTTCTCGACTATGGGCAGCTCGGACCACCCATCCGCCCGGAAGGTACGTGACGCCGTGGCTCTCACGCGGTCCCGCAAACCCGAACTTGCGGTTGACGGCGAAATGCAGATCGACGCCGCATTGATTCCGGCTGTCGCAGGGACGAAGTCGCCTTCAAGCACGGTCGCCGGAAACGCTAACGTGCTGATTTTCCCCTCATTGGACGCCGGGAACATTGCCATCAAGATATTCCAGAAGTTCTCCGGCTATCGGGCGCTCGGACCAGTACTTCAGGGGTTGAAATACCGCGGGACCTACATCCCGCGCGCGTCATCGGCCGAGGACATCATCGATCAGGCGAGGTTGTTGACGAGTTAGGTTGTAGGTTGATGGTTGGAAGCATGGAGAGGTTTTCGCTCAGTGTATTCCGCCGCGGCCCATTCCCTACAACTCTTCCGCGTGGCCGCCGGCCCGGGCGACAGCTTCCTCTACCGCCTCCGGTTCGCCGGTCGGCGGCTGGCAAGATTGCGCGATGCAGACGAATGCCTTCGGCCGTTCCGAAACAGGAAGACCCCGTTCGGCAATTTGCGAACGGTCGAGGATGGGGTCGAAACTCAGCACGACCTTGTACGGCTCATAGCTGTGCAGCGCGGACCTGCGCAGCCCGGCCATTCTGGGATCATCCGCTCTTCCAACGAGAGTGATCTCCACGGGGTCCTCCATCGCCTGGCTCACCGCAATGCCGTATCCCGCGGCAAGATGCCCGTAGCGCTTGTACCGTCCCGTGACGGACCGCAGCGCCGTCTCGCCCAGCCTGCGGTACTCGCTCTTGCCGGTCAGGGCGCCGAGGCGAATGAGAACTCTCCCGGCGGCGCCATTCAGCTCGAGCGGCTTGTCGCGATACGGGAGACGTTCCTCCTTCGCGCGCTCTACCGTCACGTCCAGGAAGCCTCCAAGCGAATCCGCGAAGTCGCGCCTCATGACCGCCGCAAGCTCCTCCGCGGTATCCACGTAATGCTTTTCGCCCGTGCTTTCGCGCATCTCGCAGAGTAGCGCGACCGTACTGACCAAATCGGTCAGCATACCATAGGCGCGCGGGTTACCGTCGTAAAAGTGGCACATCCCCCCGCCGGGCCTCCGCATCACATCCAGCAGGAAGCGCGTGACGCCCTTTGACCTCTCCAGATACTCCTCGTGAAGTGTAGCCTGATATGCTTTCAGATAGGCGTACGCCATGTCTGCGTTCGAATCCGTGTAGATTGCCCGGTCCACGGGCGGCGCGGGCTTCGCGGAACGCTCGGACGGGCGCAGCCGGTAGTACTCTTCGTCAGTCGATTGGCTGCCGAAGAAGGCCCCTGTCTCCGAGTCAAGCAAAGTGGATTCCAAGTATGCAAGCGTCATCCTTACGACTTGCAGGTACTCTTTCCGAGTTGTCGCCTGATAGGCCTGGACATAGTTCCGCACCGCGCCCGCCTGGTCCGACAGCAGTTTCTCGTAGTGCGGGGCGGTCCAATCGCGCATAGTGGCGTATCTGAAAAACCCTCCCGCGTACGAGTCCCAAATCTCGCCGCTCATCTTGGCGTCGAGCGTGCCGAGAGCCATGTCACGGAGGTCAGTCTCCTGAGTGCGGTGATACTGGTCGAGCAGGAGTTCAATCGAATCGGGGTGGGGAAATTTCGCCTGCCTGCCGAAGCCCGCGAACTCCTCGTCGTAATCGGAGCGTATTGCCCAGATAACGTCGCTCACAATACGGTCCGAGAGGGAGGACCCGACCGCGCCGGACGTGGTTGCGGTGGCCCGCTCAGCGCGCGCGGCCGCAGTTCTTTCGCTAAGCTGGGGGCCGCCCTCGCGGTAAGCGCTCGCGACCCGTCGCAGTGTCTCGACCAGCCGATCCGGAGGAATGTAGGTCCCTCCGGTCAAGACATCGCCTTCCGGGGTCAGAAACGCTGTGGTAGGCCAACCACCCATATTGTAACGCGCGTTTACGTCGGGCCTGCGGTCGGTATCTACACGAACGGGGATGTAGTCACTGTTGATGATCTCCGCCACTTCGTCGCTGCTGTAAGACGTTTCATCCATCACGTGACACCAGTGACACCACGTTGCCATTATGTCCAGAAGGACCGGTTTGTTTTTCCTGCGGGCCTCCGCGAACGCGTCACCGCCCCATTCCCGCCAGTTGATCTTGCCCATCGCGCTCACTCCACACCGACCTCGTCGAAATACCTCACTCTAATCTTTTTATACTCTTTAGCGCTGAATAGTAAACGATACTCTGCTATCCCGGCGGCGTCGGAAATCTCCCGAGCAACGGCTTCGCACTCGGCCCTGGAGCGTCCGTGGATCATAGTGAACAGTGAATAGGGCCAATCCGGGTAAGTGGGACGCTGATAGCAGTGACTGACCGCGGCGAAACCGGCCATCACCTGCCCAACCTCTTCCACTCGGTCCTCCGGGACAACCCACACTCCCATTGCGTTCGCCCTGAAACCCGCGGCGCGGTGACGGAGCGTACCAGCGTAACGGCGCATGATGCCTCTGCCGATGAAAGACCTCGCCATATCCAGAATCTGGTCCTCAGTCATCTCAAACCGCTCCGCCAGCCGTTTGAAGGGCCGCGTCTCCAGGGGCAAATCTTCCTGCAGCGCGCGAACCGCCTTTATCTCGTCACGAGTGAGTTTCTCCGCGGACGGCGACCGGGTCGCGGCAACTTGATTGGAGGGGGCCACGCGGGCGTCGTCCGAGTCGGTCATGTCGAAAGCCACCCCGATCTTGAATAGCCTCACCGTTGGAAGCAACCGGACGGCCTTGGCGCCGGCTTCGGAACCGAGCCTTTGCGCCTCATCTTCGATCGATACCCCAGGCGGCGTAGTAAGGGTGAACCAGAGGTTGAACTCGTGGTCCCTGGCATAGTTGTGACTGACGCCGGAATGGCGGTTGACGGTCTCGGCGCCTGAATCCAGGCGAGATGGGTCAATCTTCATCGCGACGAGGACGCTCGAATATCCCAATGCCCGGGAGTCGAATATGGCGCTGATCTGCCTGAGGATGTCCGCTTCCTTGAGCCGACGTGTTCGACCGATGATCTCCTCTTCCGTGACGCCAAGCCGCCGGGCAAGCCAGTGGAACGGCTTCAGGGAAAGTGGAAACTCCGTTTGCAGGGTATTCAGCAGGACTTTGTCCGTGCTGTCGAGATCAGCTTGTACTTTGATCACTCCGTTGCTTTGCTGGCCAGGAAGCCAACCGGCTATAGGTCCATAGATCGGGCGTTATTTGCAACGACGCCCGAAATAGAATCCAGATATATCAAATCCCGCGATTCTGTTTCGCACGCGCGCGATGGTATATCGCGCGCGATCGATACGCGATCGAGTTTTCCCAGCTTTACTGCTTTCTTAGTTAGATCCCAGCGCCTACACGCCGGTGAATGCGCTCGCTTTGCCGGAACTGCCGAACACGCGGATGCGGCCCTTCACGGCTTCGCGCATGGCGTCGCGCGCCGGTTTCAGCAGCTTCCGGATGTCATATTTGCGGACCTGTCCAGCCGTGTCGGCCTCGGCGTGCTCCTTTTGCGCTTGATCTATCAATCCCGCCATTGTCTCGTAGAAAGCGACGCGTATCTGCGTATCGATGTTGACCTTGCGGATGCCAAAATCGATCGCCTTCCGCACAGCGTCATCCGGCACGCCGGTGCCGCCGTGCATCACGAGCGGGACACTGACCTTTTCATCAATCTTTCGCAGCCGGTCGTGCACTATAGTCGGAGAACCCTTGAACAGGCCGTGAGTGGTGCCTATTGCAACCGCCAGCGAGTCCACGCCGGTCTCCTCCACAAATCTGGCCGCCATATCGGGGTCCGTGAGGGCGTTTTCGGCATCAGACTCGGGTATCTCCGTTCCGATCTGACCCAAACGACCCAGTTCCGCCTCCACAGTGACTCCCACCGCGTGCGCGGCGCGCGCGGCCAGCTTCGTTACCTCGACGTTTTCCTGATATGTCCTCGGAGTTTTGCCGTCGGCCTGCAGTGATCCATCGATCATCACTGAGGTAAACCCCAGCCTGAGGAATTTTACGACGATCTCGAAGGTCCGCCCGTGATCCAGATGCATCGCCACGGGAACCTTCGCCTTTTCGATCAGAGCGCGTATCAGGGCCGCCAATTCCTCCGGCTCCGTATAGGCGAGAGTTGTCTGCGTCACCTGTATGATGACGGGACTATTCTCCTCTTCCGCCGCCTGGATGATCGACTGAGCGGTCTCCATATTGATGGCGTTGAAAGCGCCCACCGCGTAGCCCTCGGCGTCGGCCTGCGTCAGCAAATCCTTGCCGGCCACTAACGGCATAGCTCGTTGGCTCCTTCCACGGAAAATCGCGTCCGTTATATTTTTCCAATGCCCGGCTAACTGAAACCCCGGCTGTTTCAATCGCACGCAGAAGATAGTTCGGCTTGCGCTCTCGAGTTACCTGCTCGCCATAAGCGACTGGCCCATAAAAACGGAAAAAGCAGGCTGAAGCAAGCTTCAGATGACCCTCAGCTTGCTTTGCCTGCTTCACAGTCGGCAGCCTTGCAGTCCACCGCGGGCTACGTTTTTTTCCGGAGGGCTTCCTCTACGGACGCATAGATTGGCAGAAGCTTGTCCATGCGGGTCATGGTGAGAGTGCGCAGCACGCTGTCGTTCGGATTGGCAAGAGCCAGGGAGGCTTCACGGGTCTCCGCCTGTTCGACGACGTCCTGAAGCATCCGAAGGCCATCGCTGTTTATGTATGGAACAGCTTCCATGTCGAGCACCACATGCGTGTCGCCCTTGTTGAGGCAGGAAAGCATCATGGCGCGAACGTGTTCCGCGGTATCCTTCCCCAGAGACCCTGGGGCCCTGACTACCGCGCGTCGGTCATATTGAGTGACTTCGAGTTCCTTTTTCCACATCACGTGAACCTCTACATGATAAGACAATCGAATCCGAGCCATAGTTACGCGAAACGATTGCCATGAGAATTTTCGGCAGAAACAGGCTTTCTTAGGAATCATGCATGTCCCTTCGGGACATCACTATAGAGGAAAACAGCCGTAGCCGGCTATTTTCGAAGGAGGGGCAGATTGTGCTCGACCGCTAATATAGCCCGGTACAGAGTACCCCGGCCTTAGGGAGGTTAAACCGGCGTGCGCGGAAGGTCCTTCAGGAGTACGTGCGACAATGGCGTCTGCTTTGGTCGAATAAGCAGCACGGGCAAGAGGCAATTACAGGGGGAAATACGCAGATCATTGTTATTGACTACGCCGAAGAGTACTGCGCACTGGCCCTGTGGACGCGAACGACAACCTTGTCCACAATCTGGCGAACACCAACCAAGCCTCTGACTATGGTCTCCGCCGCCATTCGCTGGTCTTCGCTGTCCACCTGGCCCAGAAGATAAACGTCACCGTTTGCGACCAGCACATCGATGGGCTGCCCGCCGGTGCGCCTGTCCTCGCACAAACGAGTACGAATCAACCCAGCCATTACCTGTTCACGAATATCCATCGTGTTTACCCTCCTTGGCTGTGATAAGTTTCCTTACGCGACGTGGTTATCGTGGTTCCCCATCGAGAAAAAGAAGATCATGAATAGTTTTGCCGAAATCGTGGCGCTGCTAAACGCGGTTAACTATTAGCATACCCAGATTTGTAGCGGCTAAGCAGGCTCGAAGCCAGACAAGCTCTTGCGGCTTGTTCAATCGGCGGCCTTCCACAATTGAAGCAACCGATGGAATGTATCTACTACTTCTTTCGCGCTTTCTCCACTTCTTTCCTCTGCCAATAAATCGATTTTGGCGTTGACAGTCGTCTTGTGTTTCCGTATACTGCCTCTGTTTGCGAGCGTCCGAAGGAATGGAGGAAATACATCAATGGCTTTGAAAATCGGCGTCGTTGGAGTCGGCAATATCGGTAGTGTGCACGCCGACGTCTACAAGAACAATCCGAAAGTCGAGCTTGTCGCGGTCTGCGACATCATAAAGGAGAAGGCCGACGCTGCCGCTGAGAGGTTTGGCGCCCGGCCCTTCTACAGCGTCAAGGAAATGCTGGCGAGTGGAATCGATCTGGACGCCTGCAGCATGTGCGCCAGAGGCGAAGAGAACGGCGGCGATCACTTTACCCCCACGATGGAACTGCTAGAGGGCGGAATTCCTGTCCTCGGAGAGAAGCCTATCTCAAACAGGGTTGACGAAGGGGAGCAAATGGTTGCCCTGGCAAAGAGCAAGAAACTGCCGTACGCCGTCAACCTGAACCATCGCTTCACCCCGGCGGCGCTTCGCGCTAAAGATTGGGTTGACACCGGCCGCCTCGGCAAGCTCGCCATAATCAATATGCGGATGTGGATCAACAACCCAATCGAGACCTCGCCGTGGTTTCATCTACGCGCCCTTCATCCGCACTCGCTGGACGTTATGCGTTACTTCTGTGGAGACATCAAGAGCGTGGCGGCGTTTATGATGAAGGGCGAGGGCCGCGCGATCTGGTCAAACGCACAGGTCCTCCTGCATTTCGAAAACGGCGTGGTGGGAAATCTGACCGGCAGTTACGACGCCGGCGCCAGCTACGGCCTGGAGCGATGCGAGGTGGTAGGGTCCGCGGGGCGGTTTGTGATCGAGGATGCCTGCGAGCAGTTGACCTTCTTCCCGCGCAACAGCATAGAGACCGAAACCTACAGCTATCTCGGCGGGATGCGTTCTTTTGGCGAAACGTTCAAGAGCCGGATCGGTGATTGGGTAGATCAGCTCGAAGCCGGTGTCACGTATGACAAGGTCAACGGCTCCGGCGCGGACGCGCTGAAGGTGCAGAAGGTGATCGAAGCGGCGATTGAGTCGTGGGAGACGCACGCGATAGTGGACCTGTGAATTGTTGAGGGTTGAAGGGACGACTACCCAGTGAGAGACCGCTAAGCTGCTTTGACGGGACGAAGGTGCAGTAGCATGAGCTTGTCTTCGCGGACACTGGCGGTTGCGTAAGTCTTGCCGTTGTCGTCGCTGAACTCGACCTCGTATACGCCGGGGGCCAGTATTTCGACGACCGTGCCGACTTGCCCCCTAAGGAGGCTATGCTCCGGGATATCCTGAGTCAAGGCCACGACGTTTAGGACTTCAATCTTAGCGCTCATGCCCGCATCTCCTTTCCGTTCCAGTCCAAACAAACGCAATCTAACATAGCAGATGCTCCAAGTCAAGGCTGAGGTGAGAAAACGTCAGGTTGAGTCCGACTCGTTTCGCGGGAGGTATCAGCGCCCCTGCCATCGAACGAGTTAAACGATCATATCTACTGAACATAGGAGAGGACATTATGATAAAGCTCGGCGTCAATTCCGTCCTATTCGGCGGATTCGACTTTGCTACCGCAGCCAAGCATATAGCCCTGGCCGGTTACGATGGTATTGAGATTTCGGCCATCAAGGGGATGTGCGAGCATCTCGATCTGGACCGCTGGCGGGAGCAGTCTGCTGAATTGAAGCAGATCGTCGCGGACAACGGCCTGGAGTTCCTGTCTATGGAAGAGGCCGCTCTGGATGAAGACCGGCTCATCAAAGCATTCGAGGCGGGGGCTGAGATCGGCATTCCCGTGGTCAACATCGGCCCTGGTGGTCAGAGCGGCGTGGAGGAGGATTTGGAGCGGCAGACAGACCTGATCGCCAAAATGTCGGAAAAGGCCGAGTCATACGGCGGGATGCTGTGCTGCAAGGCGCACGTCGGCGCGTCGATCTACAACACGCCGACGACTCTCCGCGCGATGGAGAAGATCAAATCGCCGGCGTTCGGCGTGGATATGGATCCGAGCCATATCTACCGCGCGGGGGAAGATCCGGCAAAGGCTCTTTCGGACGTCTTGCCTCGCGTCAAACACATCCATATCCGCGACTGTCCGGATTCGGGACCCGGGCCGGGATCGCCGCAAAACCAGGCCTGCGGGCGCGGAGATATCGACTTGATGGCTTACTGCAAGGTGATGGTGGAGGGCCGGTACTCGGGGCCGGTCTGCCTGGAAGTCATCGGGGCGAATGCGTTGGAATTGGCCGAAGTGTCTATTATCGCGGCGGAAAGCTATGGATATCTGAACGCGTGTCTGAAATCACTGGGCGGACGTTGAAAGGAGTTACGATGCGCAGTAAACCCAACCTAATATTCTTTGGTATCGACAGTATGCGAGCTGACCACATGAGCTTGTACGGATACCCCAGGCTGACCACCCCGCATATGGACAAGCTGGCCTCCAAAGGCACTATCTGCGAGAAGGCGTACAGCCCCCATATTCCGACTACCCCCGGGTATGGGTCGATGTTGACGGGGATGGACGTGTTTGGCACGGACGTCGTTGCCTTGCGGCATCAGGGCGCTATGGGCGGGCACGTGAAGACGCTTGCGGAGATCCTCGGCGAGCGGGACTACAACACCACCTGCGTCGGGTTCAGCGGAAATCCGGCGGCACGAGGGTTCCAGAGCTATATCGACTTCAAGGGATGGGGCTCGTGGGAGGAAGGCCGCAGCCGGAAAGCCGAGAACCTCAATGAGGTCACTATTCCGGAACTCGAGCGCTTGGCCTCGGAGGACAAGCCGTTTTTCCTGTTCCTGCGGCACATGGACCCGCACTCGCCGTATCTCCCGCCGCAGCCGTTCGAGCGGATGTTCTACCACGGCAATGAACTGGATCCGAACAACAAATCTCTCCAACCGGTTTACGACTTCCTGCCTTTCACTTACTATTTCCAGAGCTGGTTCCCGCCGGGCTGCACCGATAAGGATTACATCATCGCGCAGTACGATGGCGAATTAGCGTACATGGACGCCTGCATAGCTATTCTGTTCACGGCCATCGAGTCGCTCGGGCTTACGGAGGACACGCTGATCGTGATCGATTCCGACCACGGCGAGACCCTTTTCGACCATGACTGCTATTTCGACCACCACAGCATGTACGACGCAACTCTTCACGTGCCGCTGGCGTTCCATTGGCCGGGGGTCGTGCCCGCGGGAACGCGATTGCCGGACTATTGCGGCCTGCAGGACGTGACGCCGACCATCCTGGACCTGATGGGGATAGACGCCGGTATTAAATTCGACGGACGCAGCCTGGTCCCGCTGATGAAGGGCGAACAGCTTCCGCCGCGGGACGAGTATTACATCACGGAGGCGACGTGGATGCGCAAACACGGCTGGCGGACGCCGGAGTGGAAGCTGATCCACGCGCTGGAGCCGGATTTCCACTTCAAACCGGAGATCGAGCTTTACAATCTTATCGACGACCCGGAGGAGTACAACAATCTGGCGGAGGCGCGTCCTGATGTAGTTGCCGACTTGGAGGCGCGGATGCAGGCGCATATCGCCAAACGCGAGCGAGAGACAGGCCGCCCCAACCCGATCTACACGAACCTGAACTGGCACGGCCAGGGCGGGCCGTTTGAGAGCTCACAGCAGGCGTACGATACGCTGCGCATCGGCTCGCCCAAGGCCGCCGAGGCGCTTCAGGCGCGGGAGTTGAAGACACAGAGAGGGCAGAAGGAAGGTTTGTAGCTAAGTTGAGAGTTGAGGGTTGAGTGTTGAAGGAAATGGCTGACGAAAGGTTCGGGTTCGAGCGACTTGAGGTTTGGCAGCGAGCAGTGAGATTTGCATCACTGGTGTACGAGATGACAAAAGTGTTTCCGCGCGACGAGCTGTTTGGGCTCACAACCCAATTGCGACGCGCCAGTGTGTCGGTTGCAGCGAATATTGCTGAGGGCGCCTCTCGTACTTCACGTAAGGATCAAGCCAGGTTCTTCGAAATAGCCTACGGGTCGCTCAATGAAATGGCCACGATGTTCCACATAGCGAGTCTACAGGCTTTGATTACAGAGGACATGCTAACCCGCGCCCGGAACGACATTCTCAAGATGTGCATGATGCTTTCCGGACTGAAGCGGGCGGCGTTGGGAGGAGAAAGGAATGACAGCACGTAGCAAGAGGCCAACTCCCTCAACCTTCAACCCTCAACCCTCAACCGAAAGGCTCAGAACTTGTGTAATCGGCATGGGGCCGATTGGGAATGTCCATGCGGACGTGTATGCCGCCGATGAGATCGTCGAATTGGCCGGCGTGTGCGATATCATCGAGGAGCGGGCCAAGGCTGCGGGCGAGCGGCTGGGTGTGCCGTGGTTTCTCGACGCTGCGGCAATGCTGGCGGATCTCGCGCCGAATATTTGCAGTATCGCGACAGGCGGCTACGAGTACGCCGGCGACCATTTTGAGCCCACGATTCAGGCGTTCAATGCGGGCTGTCACGTGCTGTGCGAAAAACCGATCAGCAACGAGATAGCGCCGGCGGAGGAGATGGTCCGTGTCGCCCGTGAGAAGGGGCTTTGCTTCGGAATAGACTTCAACCATCGGTTCACTCCCGCCGCGCGGCTGGCCAAATCATGGCTCGATGAGGGCCGGCTGGGAAGCCTGCTCTTCGCGAACGTCTCTCTGTGGATTGGTCGGCCTCAGGACCCGGATTCCCCCTACTTCCACATCAAGGCGCTGAACCCCCACTCTATCGACATGATGCGCCACTACTGCGGGGATATTACAAAGGTACAGTGTTTCGCCACGAAGGCGCCGGGAAGGACGATCTGGTCGACCGCTTCCTTCAACGCGCAGTTTGAGAACGGCGCGGTGGGACATCTCACCAGCAGCTACGACATCGAGCGCGGGCATCCGATGGAGCGCTGCGAGGTCGCCGGTCTGGAGGGGCGCTTCGTGCTGGAGGACATGTGGCGGGAGGTCACGCTCTATCCCGCGGGAGAACAGCCGAAAACCGTATACACAAACCCCGTTTTCGGCGGCTATACGGGGTTCTTCGACACGTTCCGGGAGCGGATACGCTGCTTCGTCCGGCAGATTGCCGAAGGCGCGCGCCCGGAGGAGATCGACGGCTCAGGAGCGGATGGCCTGGCGGCGCAGAAGGTCATCGCGGCAGCGATAGAGTCGCTGGAGACGGGGCGGGTGGTGCAGGTTGAGAGTTGAGGGTTCAGAGAGCGGATGGGTAGTTCGCCCAGACGGGACTCGACCAGGCGATCTGTTTGTTGTCTTGAATGACGCGCAGGTAGTAATAGCTGTTCCCGGAAAACCCCTCATCCACGAAGTCTACTGTCAGGATCTTCCGCGATTTCAGATCGCCCTCCGCCATCTCGTGAACAACTTTGTTGTTCTTAAAGACAACCAGGTTGATGATCGGCTGCTCGCACTCCACGATGGCTGAGATTCGCGGCTTGCCCGCCGCCACGTACTCCTCCCCCATCAGGTGACCGTCTACACGGAAATCGAGGAATATCTTGTCGCCGGTGGTCGCATAACACCTCCTGGCGAGTAACGCCTCGACGATCCCTCTCTGGCTGACCTCTTCAACGAGAATGGCCGCCAGGCCGATGCCCATCGCATTATGGTCGCCACTCGCTATGAAGCCGAGCCTGTGGCCCAGGGCGAGCGCATCCTGAACGTAGCTGCCCTCGTGTTTGGTGGGGTTGCGAATCTCCTGCGGACACCCTCGGTATTCCGACGAGTGGCGGCACTGGTATATCTCCACGACGGACTGGTAATGCGGATCGTGGAAGTCCCAATCCATAGGAGCGCCGACCATGGCCGGATGATGGGGAATCGTGACGGCGGAGATACGCTTATCTCGCATGAGCTGCCAGACCTTATCCATCCGATTCGACTCGTCCAAAACGCTGTGGTACACCGCGCCCTTCGGCGACAGGAAGGCCCCGGCGTCCTTATCGGACGCGAATATGATATTGCGGTGTCCGCTGCTCGGTGGCTTATCCTGCTTGCCCAACGTCCATTCGTAGGCGGGTAGGGCAACGAAATACGGTGGATCGTTATAGAAGCTCGCCGCCCGCCGGGTTTTTCTCCAAGCGGCCTCGTACAGGTTGAAACAGTGGTCGGTAATCGCCATAAAGTCGTAGCCTTCCGCATCCATGCCGTAGCGATAGTTATCGTCGGAAGTCCCATCCGAGCCGTCCGCCCAGCATTTCGAGATCAGGGAGTGTTCGTGCAAATTGCCGAACAGAAGGGTGTAATCCCTGTCCGGGGTCCTGATCCTGCGCCTTGACTGCCTCGGCCGTCCGTATGGCGAAGGGTCGGAAACCACCGGAGCGGCCTTCTCGAAACGGACGGGTGAGACGGGGGATGGGGAGTCCATGACAACGCGCGCCACGTGTACCCGGCTCTTGATGTCCCCCAGATTCTTCACACCCCAGTAATCGTCCGACTGCCAGGCCAGCCAGAAAGAGCCGTCTTGCGCCGGGCAAACGGCGGGTCTCGCCAGTCTGCCCAGCGGAGCATCGCACAGCGGCGCCAGCGGCTTGCTCCACCCACTGCCGTCAAGGCGACTTGCGCGAACTTCCCAGGTGCGCCTGGATTCCAGCGAGTTCCGCGAGAACAGACAGAGAGCGCCTCCGGCGCCTTGCGCGAATACTGGAAAGTGGTCGTTGGCTCCGGCCAGCGCATGGACCTGGCTGTCGTCCATTTCTCCGACTGCGCGAGACAACTCGCCTTTTCGGTATCTGACGGCCCGGACCTCCATCTTTCCGTGATAGCTCCCCCTCTCCTTGAACGCGCTGTGCTGGTAAGCTATCCAGACGCCGTTGTCAGCGTCGCAGATCACCGAAGGCTTGGAGTTCGCCACTGCCTTCGCCGGCGTTCCCGCGCAGTCTGAGACAACGACGGGCGCATCGAGTGAGCCGTCGCCGGGATTGTAAGCTGTCAGGAAAACGTTGCGGCTACCGTCTTTGACCGCGGAATAGGCGATCCAGACTCTGCCTCCGAGGTCAACAGCCGGGGCGGGGTCATAAGCGTTGTTTCGGCCATCCGTGACGTCAATCGCCCGACCCCAGCGCCCGTCCCGGAACTCCTTGAGACGAATCCTGAACTTGCCCCTGGAGTAGACTTCCCACGCAAGCCAAAACGAGCCGTTCCGGCCGCTCACAAGACACGGATTCCAGGGCTTGCCGGCTCCGGAGCCAACCGCGGTCGGTTTCAGGAACTTGCCATCGCGGCAAAGGCTGCTTTCCAGATTCCAGCGACTCCCGTCGAGTCTCAGCCATACCGCCAGGGGATGTCCGTCCTGGCCGCAAGCCAGGCATGGGGACTCGTATCGCCCGGGAATGGGAGTTATCGAGACAGCAGGTTTCCATTCGCCATGGTACTCTCTGACCGCAATCGTTTCTTTGTCATTCTCCAACCTTTGCAGCCACGCAAGCCAGGCCCGTCCTTTGCCGTCCGATGACAGAACCGGGTTGTCCGCGTATGAGCCGGGGTCGGAAGAAAGAACCTGATGGTCGAGCAGTTCGAATCCCGCATCCTGAAGTGGCGACGGCTGGCTTTCCTCCGCCGAGACCGTGGGGGCGATGATGAACGCGGCTCCGGTCAGACCCAGTTTCTTGATAAAATCGCGTCTGGATAAGCTCATGCTGGAATCCCCTATCTCGGTCCAATCGGTGTAGGCAGTTTTGCCCCGACATCATTCAGCCAGTCTGAAAGCAATCCGCGGAGTTTGGCGACTGTCTGTGGCGCCTTCGCGGAAAGATCGTGCTGTTCGCTGATGTCGTCCCTCAGGTTGTAGAGTTCGACATGGTTGTCTTCGTAGAAATGCAGCAGTTTGTAGTCCCCATATCTTATCGCTGACGCCGGCGTTCCGCCCTGACTGTTATAGTGCGGATAGTGCCAGTACAACGCCCTGCGAGGAAGAGCGTCTTTGCCTCGCAGCAGGGACACGATACTGATTCCGTCTATCTGGCGTTTCGGCGTCCGAGCGCCGGCCATCTCCAGAATCGTCGGGAAGAAATCCACGCTTGACACGGGAGTCTCGCGGACTCTCCCAGCCTTGACCAGAGGCGGGTAACGAACTATCATCGGATCGCGAATCCCGCCTTCGTAAAGGTACCCCTTGCCTTCACGAAGCGGATCGTTCCTCGTGTACTGGAGGAATCCACCGTTGTCGCTCACAAAGAAGACAACTGTCCGCTTGTCCAGATCCAGGTCTTTGAGGGTCCGGAGAATACGACCAACGCCTTCGTCGAGGCTCTGGACCATGCCCGCGTATGCCGCGTTGTATTTCCGGTCACCAGACGGTTTTGCCCTGTACTTTTCCTGATATTCCTTTTTGGCCTGGATAGGTATATGCACGGAATGAAACGCCTGATACAGGAAGAACGGACGACTCTTGTTGGCTTCGATGAACTTGGCGCCTTCGGATGCCAACCGGTCCGTCAGGTATTCGCCCGGCTTCATGTCCTTCAGGTTCATCTTGTTCGGAAGATAATAGCCTCCGGGCGGCGAGCCGGCATTTGAGCCGCCGATATTGATATCGAACCCCTGGTCCTGCGGCAGATAACCGTCCCCGCCCATGTGCCATTTGCCGACGCTGCCGGTCGCGTAACCGGCGCTCTTGAGCGCCTCCGCGATGGTGATCTCGTCGTGGGGGAGATATTTGAGAACATCCGGAGTGACGAGCTTGGCGTCCTTGATTCTGTGCCCGGGAATCCAGTCAGTCAGCCCTATTCTGGCCGGGTATCTGCCCGTCATAATGCTTGCTCGCGTCGGGGAGCAGACCGGACATGCAGCGTAGGCGTTCGTGAAACGCACGCCTTCCGCCGCCAGACGGTCGATATTGGGCGTCTCGTGAAACGTATTCCCGTAGCAGTTGAGGTCGGCCCATCCGAGATCATCGGCCAGGATGAACACGAAGTTCGGCCTGTCGGCGCGCGCGGCGTCGGCCAGCAAATCCGTTGGCAAGGCGAGCGCCGCCGCCGCCAATCCGGCCTTCCTGATGAAGTCGCGGCGGGTCATCCCGTTCATCGTCATGCGCTTCCTCCTGAGGGAGTTGAACGGTGCATTTCAGACTCCACATCATACACTTCGCCAAGAATGAGCAAAATTCCTGGTCAGGAGGCTGAGAGTTGAGGTTTGAGAGTTGAGGGACCAAGAAAGGCCGGATGCGGTACGGTTACTTGGTTGCTTTGGCCCAGGCAGTTGGAATGGTGGCGCTAATTCCGCACAAAGCCGCGAGCAACACAACCCGGAAACGGATGGGGGAATTCTCGTGCATCAGTCTTTACCGAGGGGTTTGGACGCCGACCCGTCCGAAAGAGTAACTTGAACGTGTTCGGCCTGACCGCGCACCGCTAATAGCGCCTTATCCTGCAGAAACCGTGCTCTTGAAGCGGGTCGAATACCTGCTCGTTCGTCAGGATGTCGGCGTCCAACGATTTGGCAAGCGCGCCGCAAAAAGCGACTGTAAGAGGTACTCCGTATTCCATAGCTTCAATAGCCAAGTCTATAAGACCGAGGTCCGTTACGATTCGTTGCGGAGAATCCGGCTTCTTCATCATATCAAGCACGGCTTCCGCACGATTCTTGCTAACGGCGTCCTTTATCATACGATACGTTTGCACAACGTGTGCAGGGATAATGTAGCACTGCTCTGTATCCAATATCCGCGCCAGCGCCTCGTAGACAGGATCATCTTCATCCAGATTATGCAGATCAGCCAGGGTACATGGCTCCAGAACTATACTCATTTCGGTTCGCCGATGCGCTTTTCATAGTCCGGGTCTTGGTCCCACTCAGTGCGGACACTGTCTTTGTCGATCTGTCTTCCACCTCTAAGCAATGCTCTGAACTCGACGGACCTGGCCCTTCTCTCTTCATCACCGAATGTTGTATGCTTGGGCCGTTTGATAGTAGTAACCATCTTGCCGACCTCCTCTTCCGCGATAATGTAGGACTTCCCCACTTTTCGCGCCATAAGCCTGCCTGCCGCGATCCAATCTCTAATGGTCCGAGGTTGGACTTTAAGGTAACTCGCGGCTTCTTTTACTGACAAAATCGGTTGTAGCATTGTTCCACCACCTGCCTCAGTTGCTACCTTCACTATATACCATAATCCGGTAAAAGTGAATATATCCGCATATAAATGCAGCTATTTCTGGAGGAAAACTCCCTCTCCCTTGAGGGAGAGGGTCGGCGTGAGGGTGAAAGCGTCACTGTTAGATGCAAGCGGATTAAGCCGTTTCGCGGTTTTCGTGTTTCGAGAGTGCCATTTCCTCGTTTCGGGATTTCCGCTTCCCGATTCTCGGGACAGGTCGCTCAAATGCCGAAAGACTCCCTCTCCCTTGAGGGAGAGGGCCGGGGTGAGGGTGAAAGAAAACGGATACCGCCCCACCGGAATGTGGTATAATCTGTGCAGAGGATTGATGCGCGATGGAGAACAGAGAGCGCCTTCTGGCGCGAGTGGCAATCGACCCGGAGATACAGGAGGGCCGGCCGGTCATAAAGGGTACGCGAGTTCCGGTTGCGCGGATAGTTGGGGCGCTTTCGGCCGGCGCGAGCTTTGAGGAACTCAGAGACGATTACGGCCTTCAGGATAAGGACATCAGAGCGGCCCTCGCCTACAGACCGAGAAGGTAGCCAACCTGTACCCCTCCGTTTCGGAGGGGGTTAGGGGGAGGTCTAACATTACACCCGCCCGCCTTCCCCCCTTTCGCGCCCTTCGCGCCGTTTCGCGGCTTTCGTGTTTCAGCACCCGGCGAGCGGCAGAGACCGGTCTTGGGATTTCAAATCGCGCCGGATCGTGGCTGGTTCTTCCGGCATAGCAGAGATCACGTGCGCCGTGGTGGGACGTCATACGGGTTGACGTATATCCCATCCCGGATATCGTTCCCCCGTCCTTGCTGCAGCATTTCTACCTGCTGGCGGACTTGATCGGCTGGGAATTGCGGATCCTCCGACGCAGTAGTCAGGGCATCCTGGAGACATCTGATTGCCTCTTCATCTCGCCCAAGCACTACCAAGGCTTTTCCCAGTACGCGAAGCATGTTTGGGCGCCAAACACTAGACAACGGCATCTCCTTGATCAGAGCAGTGGCCGCAGCCCCGGCGGTTTTCCACAACCCGCCCTCTCCGACCGCCAAGGTATGGAGATACTGCGCATGCCAGCTTGTAGCGTCGCGCTTCAGTGCAGAATACGCGAGATCCCTTGCCTGTTCCCACTCCGATCTACGACACGCGGCCTCCGCCTGCTCCACGAGTGCCCTTGCAATCAGACTGTTCTGAAACCGGGCTATCATAGCCACTACAAGCAGGATAGCCAGTCCCGTCAGAGCGATGTCCCACCCCATCAAGACTTGCCACATGCCGGTTGCACACAGTACCACCACCGCGCCCGCGTAGGTTCGGTTTCGCGGCCACCAGCAAGGGCCAACAGTAGGTCCCATAACAAGCACTGCGATTACGAGACCGACCCCCAGGAACAACGGGTGAGCGCGGGCTATGAGGCTGTGCGGATGGCCCTCAATCCAAGTCCCCATTCCCATGCCGGTCAGGAAGCCTGCAGCGCAGGCAAAAGCTATAGCTGTAAGTCGAATCATCCTCTGTTCCTCCTCCAATGAGTCCCGTCAGTCCCCAAAGCATAGGACAACCGGTTTCGGGCACGATTTCAAATCCCGCGAGACCGTCCACTCTCCGAAGTGGTGTCCCCTGTAGCGAGTCCCCTGCTTCTCTGCTCTTGCCGTGAGTCTATCGCCCTTACAAGAAGCACAGCCAGTATCGCGGCTGCAATCCCTAGGATCTCGGATATCACCAATCCCCAAATGGCACTCGAAGCGTCAGACAGCTTGCTGGAGATGCCATGTGCCACATTCATCAGCACAAAGAGCACCCACCAGCAGCCGATCAGCCAGGAGGATCTTGCCGTCTGCCAGTGCCTGTCGTTTCCAAGCCTGGGGTCGCTTGCCTTCCAAATCTCCACCGCGACATGATACGGTTGGAACAGGTTCAGAATGGGCACAAAGAACCAACCGACAGCCCACGCCGGAGAATAGCTTAGGCCCTGCATGTCGAATGCTGAGAGATTCTGGTGGGCGCGGTGAATCCATACCAAAAAGAAAACCGAGGCGCAGAGATAAGCTAAGAACTGAAGTCCCAAAACATTGTTAAGCGTCGCTTGCCTCGCCATTGCTTCCGCTATAGCCATTTTCTCCCCGGAATCTGTTGTCGTGTCTCGCAGGGCGAACGCATCTAAACTCGAAAGCATATTGATCAGCGACCACCCATACATGATCGCCACGGCGCACAGCAAGATGTATACAACCAAGAGAACGACGGTGGCTCGAGAAACGGAGCGGCAGCGTAGCCACAACAATGCCCACAGAATTGAACTCATTTCCCAAACTCCTTTCTGCATACCCACGAAACGACGCCGACAGATGACCTCTCGACATACCCCACCTCACTGCTCCCGCAACGCGCTGTCTCGCCTCTCCCTTCACCGGCCTCACCAACCTCAGCGTGTCAGCAGTTCAACCAACAACCAACAACTCTCACCCCACCACCACATTCACCAACTTCCCCGTCACCACAACCACGTTCCTGATCTGCTTGCCTTCTATGAACTGCTGGACCTTCTCATTTGCCAGCGCCAGGTCGGCGAGCGGCTACCCGTGCCGTGACACGTAATCCTGAACCCACTCCACAACTGCCGCCGCTATTCCCACCAATCGGCGATATCGTTCTTCATCAACAGGCTCTTTCTCCCCCGGATATCGCGTCAAAACAGCGTAGGGAGTCAAACGCTCGGCTTCCCTAAGCAGACTCACGGATTGCAGATCAGATGGCAATAGAGCAACAAGGATCGCGATGTTGTGAGTGTATGGGAAGTCGATGCCAAGATGCGCCAGAAGCGCCTTTATGCTCTTCTCAGCCGCCTGCTGGGCGTGGAAGCAGAGCATCTCGTAGGTTGCGTGTAGGGGAAGGTCGATGCGGGCCATGGCCAGGTCCCCACGTGCGACTGCCATCCAGCTCTCCGGCGAATCTGCTTTGTCCGAATCATGCGGCATAGAGCGTTCTTCCTTCCCGGACAGCCTCCCGATACACCAGCCCTGGCGAGTCCTTGTATTTGGCAATGTCGCTCTCTGTCGCTACTACAACATCAACATCAACCCTGAAGCCGTGCAGATTCAGGTAGACGTTTTCAGCCGTGTCCAGCCGATGCGTCCCATCCGGCACCACGACCAGCACGTCCACATCGCTCACAGGCCCTGCTTCACCCCGCGCCGTCGACCCGAACAGAATAATCCGTATCGGGTGCGCAGCCTCGACTATTCGCCGAACTACTTCCTGCAATTGCTCGTCACTTGCGGACATAATACCAGCCTCCAACCATCAACTGTGAACCGTGAACCAACAACCATGAACCCTCACCCAACAACTATATTAACCAACTTCCCCGACACCACAACCACGTTGCGAATCTGCTTGCCTTCCATGAACTGCTGGACCTTTTCGCTCGACAGGGCCATTTGGCGGACGTCTTCGTCTGGGGTGTCGGCGGGGACTGTCAGGCGGTCGCGGACTTTGCCGTTTACCTGGACTACTATCGTTACCTGCTCCTCTCTCGCGACGGCCTCGTCCCATTTCGGCCACTCGTGCTGATACGTGGAGCCGGATTTGCCCAGCCGCTCCCACAGCTCGTCCGCGATGTGCGGCGCGAACGGCGACAGGATCAACGCCAGGCTTTCGATCACCTCGCTCCAGACGACACGATACTCGTGCTGGACTTCGAGGCCGGCTGGCTCTTTGACGGCCATCAGCGTGTTCAGCATCTCCATCAACGCCGAAACCGCCGTGTTGAAATGGAAGCCCACTATATCCCGCGTGACCTTGGAGATTGTCTGATGCGTTTTGCGTCTGAGGTCGGACAGTTCGCCCGCGGCCTCTATCTGCCCGATGTGGTTGCGCCATTCGGGAATGTAGCGTCCATCCTCCAGGCCGGTGGTGGCGGTCCGCCACAGACGGTTCAGGAACCGGTAAACGCCTTCGACCCCCTGGTCGTTCCACTCCGCGTCCTGGTCGGGCGGGCCGACGAACAGGATGAACATCCGCCCCGTGTCCGCGCCGTAACGCTCGTTGATGTAGTCCGGCGAGACGGAGTTAGACTTGCTCTTGCTCATCTTCTCGCCGTCCTTGTAGATCATCCCCTGAGTGAACAAGCGGGCGAACGGCTCGGAGAAGCTTATCAGGCCCAGGTCGTGTATAACTTTAGTGAAGAACCTTGAATACAGCAGGTGCAGGACCGCGTGCTCTATGCCGCCGACGTACTGGTCTACCGGCAGCCAGTAGTCGACCTGCTTCCTATCGAACGGCCCCTTGTCGTATTGCGGACTTGCATATCGCAGGAAGTACCACGACGAGTCGATCCAGGTGGCCATCGTGTCGGTGTCGCGCCGCGCGGGTCCGCCGCATTTGGGACAGGTCGCATTCACGAACTCCTCCGATTTGGCCAGCGGCGACTCGCCCTTGCCGGTAAAGACGACATCCGTAGGCAGCGCGACGGGCAGTTGGTGGTCCGGCAAAGGGACCATACCGCACTTGTCGCAATACACAATCGGGATAGGCGTGCCCCAATAGCGCTGGCGGGAGATCAGCCAGTCGCGCAGGCGGTAGTGCACCGTGCGCTTTCCGATATTTCGATCTTCCATATAGTCCGCCATCGCATCTTTGGATTGCTGCGTCGGCATTCCGTCGAACGGGCCCGATTTGACTTGTGTTCCCGCTTCAACGTAAGCCCGCTCCAACTCCTTGCCCGGCTCGGCGCCCGGCGGGTAAATGACCTCTTTGATCGGCAGATCGTATTTCTTAGCAAACTCGAAGTCACGCTGGTCGTGCGCGGGGACTCCCATAACGCCGCCCGTGCCGTATTCCAGTAGGACGTAGTTTGTGATCCAGATCGGCACGTGATCCCCGTTCATCGGGTTGATGGCGTGCGAGCCGATATACATGCCGTGCTTCTCAGTCACCGCGGAAAGGCGGTCGATGTCAGACATTTGCCGCACTTCTTGAACAAACTTGCGCACAGGCTCCTCGTACTCCGTTCCGGCCGTCAGCTTCTCCACCAGAGGATGCTCCGGCGCCAGGACCATAAACGTGACCCCGTAGATAGTGTCAACGCGCGTGGTGAAGACGGGAATCTCCTCGCCGGTCTTCTCCAGCGTGAACTTGATCTCGACGCCTTCGCTGCGGCCTATCCAGTTGCGCTGCATCACGCGCACGCGCTCAGGCCAGTTTTCCAAAAGGTCGATATCGTTCAGCAGCCGGTCGGCGTATTGGGTGATGCGGAAGAACCACTGGTCGATGTCCTTCTTCGTCACCTGCGAACCGCACCGCCAGCACTGGCCGCCCTCGGCCTCCTCGTTCGCCAGCGTCGTCTCGCATGATGGGCACCAGTTCGCCGGGGCCAGCTTCTTGTAGGCCAGCCCGCGCTCCAGAAACCTGAGGAACAGCCATTGGTTCCAGCGATAGTATTCGGGAACGCACGTCACCACCTCGCGGTCCCAGTCGAACGAGATACCCAGGCTGTTGAACTGCGCGCGCATCCGAGCAATGCACTCGGGAGTCCACTTGGCCGGGTGCAGGCCGCGCTCGATCGCCGCTGTCTCCGCCGGCAGGCCGAAAGCGTCGTAGCCCATAGGATGCAGGACGTTGCGGCCGTTCATCGTGTAGTGGCGTGACAACACGTCGCCAATGACGTAGTTGCGCATGTGGCCCATGTGCAGGTCGCCGGACGGATACGGGAACATGTCGAGGTAGTAGAACTTGGGCCTAGAGATATCAGTCTTGGTGCGGAACAGCCCCTGCTCCTCCCAACGCTGCTGCCATTTCTTCTCTATGGATCGATGATCGTATTTTTGTTCTCGTTCTCTCATATCCGCTCCCACTGTTGCGACCTTTCACCCTCACCCCAACCCTCTCCCTCAAGGGAGAGGGAGTTGAGCCCCATAAACAAATCAACGGAACTCGAGGCGGCTTCAACCCGCCCAGTTCCGTTAGCAAAAACCTTACTTTCACACAGATTATATGTTTCCGCGGTTGAGGTGTCAAGCAGAGCGGAAGGTTTATGGGGTTTGTGAGGTTTGACAGTTGACTGGTCACTGTTCACCGTTCACTCGTTTGTTCCCTTGACGCTCCGGCTGCCGTTTAAGTATAATGTTGCCATTGAAGGGCATTGGGGGCCCGGCTTTATAACGTATTAGACCCCTGGTTTGACAGGGGTTTTTGTTTTATGCTGATCGTGGAGGCGGGACTTGCGCGTACTGGTTACTGGAGCGGCGGGTATGCTGGGATCGGACGTCTGCGACGCGCTCGCCGGCGAACACAAAGTCGTTGCCGCCGACATAGTGGGCAATTGTGATTGGCTCCGTGTCGCCGCTTGCGAAACCCTGGACATTACTCATACGCGCCAGACATTCGACGTGATCGGTCGGGCCAAGCCGGAGCTTGTCGTCCACTGCGCCGCGTTTACGGACGTGGACGGATGCGAGCGCGATCCCGACAAGGCATACCGCGTCAATGCTCTGGGATCGTGGAACGTGGCGGCGGCGAGCGAACAGGTCGGCGCGGCAATACTCTATATCGGCACCGATTTCGTCTTTGACGGCGAGAAGGACGGCCACTATGACGAGTTCGACACACCTAACCCGCTCAGCCATTACGGACGGTCGAAATGGGCCGGCGAGCAGCTCGTGCGCGAGGCGTGCCGGAAGCATTTCATAATCCGCACTGCCTGGATGTACGGCGAGCGCGGCAAGAATTTTGTTACGACCATACTGAACGCCGCGGCCGAAGGAAAGCATCTAAGAGTTGTATCGGACCAGATCGGGTCGCCGACGTATTCCAAGGACTTGGCCCGAGTGATCGTATCGCTGGCCGGATCTCCATTGTATGGAGTCTACCACGCTACCAATAGCGGAAGCTGTTCCTGGTACGAGCTGGCCGTGAAAGCTGTGCAATTCGCGGGGCTGAAGGGGGTTTACGTTACCCCAATCCCGACCTCGGAGTGGCCGACTCCGACGCGGAGGCCGAAACGCTCCGTGCTGCGCCATTTGGCGCTTGAAATGCAGGGGCGGGACGATCTGCGGCCCTGGGACGAAGCCCTTTCGGAGTTTGTTGAGAGATGGACTACAGCAAGACAGTAAACCTGCCAAAGACCGATTTTCCGATGAAGGCAAACCTGCCACAGCGGGAACCGGATATCCAGCGGTTCTGGGACGAGATCGACCTGTACCGGAGGTCGCTGGAGAAACCCGCCCCGAAAGGGCGGTTCCTGCTTCACGATGGTCCACCTTACTCTAACGGCGACGTACACGTCGGCAACGCTATGCAGAACAAGCTGCCTAAGGATTTCATTACCCGCTACATGACGATGCGCGGCTATAACGCGCCTTTCGTCCCCGGCTGGGACAACCACGGCCTGCCGATTGAGAACAACGTCGCGGCGGAGTTCCGCAAAGCGCACAAGCAGCCGACGCGGCTGGAGCTTCGCAAACGCTGTCGCGAGTACGCGGCGTACTGGGTCGACAAGCAGCGTGAGCAGTACCAAAGGCTCGGCATTATGGGCGACTGGGAGAATCCGTATCTCACGATGGCAACCGATTACGAGGCCACGGAGATTCTGGTGTTCGCCGACCTCGCGCTCAACGGCTATATCTACCGCGGCCTCAGGCCGATCCACTGGTGCGTGTACGACGAGACCGCGCTGGCCGAAGCCGAGATCGAATACGATACGCACACCTCGCCTTCCATCTACGTGCGATTCCCGCTTATTCGAGATCCGAAAGGCGTTTTCGGACAGACTGAAGCATACGGCCTGATCTGGACCACGACACCCTGGACAATCCCCGCCAACGTGGCCCTGGCCGTGCATCCCGAGTACAAGTACTCGCTGGTCACAATCGGCGGCGCGACGTATCTTATGGCGGAAGAGCTGAGAGAAGCCACCCTGAACGCTATCGGCGGGGTGGATGCGAACGTGGTCAAGACGCTGACGGGGTCCGAACTGCAGGGTCTGGTCTTCAAGCACCCGCTGTTCGACCGCGAATCGCCGACCGTATTCGCGAACTACGTGACGCTCGAAGAAGGCACCGGGATCGTTCACACCGCGCCCGGGCATGGTCGGGAAGACTTCCAGACGGGTCAGCAATACGGTCTGCCGGTGATCAACCCGGTCAATGAAAGAGGCCGGTTTACCGACGAGGCCGGGCCGTTCTCGGGATTGCACGTTCTGGAAGAGGGCAACAACGCGGTAGTCGATGCTCTGAAAGAGGTCGAGGCGCTGATGGCGAGCGGCATCGTTCAGCACAGCTATCCGCACTGCTGGCGCTGCCATCATCCGGTAGTTTTCAGGACAACCGTGCAGTGGTTCCTGAACATGGACCACAGGAACCTCCGGCAGCGCGTCCTGGACGCCATCGCCACGGTCGGATGGCTTCCCGTGGACGGCCAGGCGCGGACGGCGGCGTTGATGGAAGCAGCGCCCGACTGGTGCCTTTCCAGGCAGCGAAGCTGGGGCGTGGGAATTCCGGTATTTTACTGCCGGAAGTGCGGCAAGGAAGTGATGACGAGGGAATCATTCGACGCGGCGTATAGGGCGGTCCTGGAGGGCGGCTCCGACGCCTGGTTCGAGAAGGAATCCACCGAGATTCTGCCGGCCGGCTTCAAATGCCCGATCTGCGGCGGCGCGGAGTTCACCAAAGAGAACGACGTCCTCGACGTGTGGTTCGATTCCGGCTCATCCTGGCGCACCGTTTGCGAAGCGCGCGACGACCTTTGGCTGCCGGCGGACCTCTATTACGAGGGTTACGACCAGTACAAGGCGTGGTTCGGCAAGTCCCTGATTGTCTCGGTTGCCCTCACCGAAAAGGCCCCATTCAAACTGGTCGCGGCGCACGGTCTCGTCGCTGACGCTCTTGGCAGGAAGATGAGCAAGTCAAAGGGAAACGTGGTGAAGACCACGGACGTTACCTCGAAGTTCGGGGCGGACGTCGTTCGTCTCACGGCGTCTTCCTTCGATGTCTTCACCGACGTCAGGCTGAGCGACGAATCTCTGGAGCGCGCGAGCGACGCCTACCGCAGGATCAGGAACACGTTCCGGTTCCTGCTGGGCAATCTTTACGACTTCGATCCGGCAAAAAACGCAGTCCCATACTCCGAGATGCTGGAGATCGACCGCTGGATTCTCCACCGTCTGCAGAAGCTGATTGCGCGGGCTATAGACGGGTATGATAGCTATGAGTTCCATCGCGTCTTCCACAGCGCGCATAACTTCTGCGCCGTCGATCTGAGTTCATTGTATCTGAACGTTCTCAAGGATCGGCTGTACGCTTCGGCTTCGGATTCGAAGGAGCGACGTTCGGCGCAGACCGCGATGTATCAACTGCTGTCCGTTCTGGTCAGGATGCTGGCGCCCATATTGGCGCACACTTCCGAAGAGGCGTGGAGATCGATGCCCGGAGAGGGGCGGCCTGAGAGCGTCCACCTCGCGGAGTTTCCCGAGGTTGACCCGACGATGCAGGACGAAGATATGGAAGCCACGTGGCAGCGGCTCTTGGATGCGCGGGAGGAAGTGTATAGAGTTCTGGAACAGGCCCGGCAAGAGGCGACCGGGAAGCAGGCTCAGCCTCTAGTGGAGCTGCGGGCGTCCGGAGATCAGTTTGATCTCCTCCAGCAGTATGAAGACCAACTGCCAACGCTTTTTATCGTTTCACAGGTCCGGCTGAAGAAAAAGGATGGGGGCGACTTGGAAGTGAAGGTATCCGCGCCTGTCGGAGAGAAGTGCGAGAGATGCTGGCTCGTTCTGGAATCAGTCGGGAAGACCCAAGGGCTTCCCGGCATTTGCGAGAGATGCGCTGAGGTGGTCTCGAAGATCGTTGAGAGTTGAAGGTTGAAACCGCAGACGGAACCTCACCCCAGCCCTCTCCTGAAAGGAGAGGGAGTCCCCCCTCCTCTTAGGAGGGGGTTAGGGGGCGGTCCGAATTGGGGGCAAATCCCATGATCAGCTCAAAAATCGACTTTGCGAAGTTCAAGGAAATCCTCCTGAAAGAGAAACAGCGCCTTCAGGAGAAAGAGCGCCGTATAGATATGCGGAACAGCTCGGCGAGTGAGGGGGACGAGGTCAGCGAGAGCGCCGACTACGACAATCATCCCGCGGACGCGGCCACCGAGACTGAGAGCCGCACGAAGGACCTCGCCCTTGACGAGAACATCAACTTCCTGCTGGCTCAGATAGACGAAGCCTTGCGGAAGATAGAGGACGGCACGTACGGCGCCTGCGACCGCTGCCGCGGAATGATAATCCCTGAACGGTTGAAGGCGATCCCTTACGCGACCCTTTGCATAGATTGCCAGGACATAGTCGAGGAACTCGGGTAGAACGCGCGCCCCCACCCGGCCAGGATGGCCGCGGCAGGCGAGAGTTTTACTTCACGGCCCTTGGGGCGCTGATCGCCGATCAGGCGAGCAAAGTGCTCGTACGGGTTTTCGTGCCTTCGGGTGGTTCCGTGACCGTCATTCCCGGCGTTTTCGACATTACCCCGGAGAGCAATCCCGGGGCCGCTTTCGGGATTCTTCAAAACTGGGGGCATCTGCTGGCGCTGATCAGCCTGGTCGTCGTTTTCGCCTTAGTAAAGTTCAGGCTGCAGAGATCGAGAAGCAGGCTGCTGGCAGTCGCGCTGGGCCTTCTACTCGGCGGAGCAACAGGGAACTTGATCGACCGTCTTACTATCGGCGCGGTGTTCGACTTTCTCGACTTTCACCCCTGGCCGGTGTTCAACCTGGCGGACGCCGCGGTGACACTCGGCGGGGGGTTGCTCTTGGTATACTGGATCGCAGCGCCTCGCCAACCATCAACTGACAACTGACGATCAATATGCGTCCCATACTCTTCCAACTAGGTCCGCTTCCGTTCCGATCTTACGGCGTGATGATGATGATCGGGTTCCTGCTCGGGTTGTACCGCGCCGTGCGCGCCGCGAAAAAGCGCGGCATGGATGCCGGCGCTGTTATTGACGTGTGCCTCTATTCGCTTTTGGCGGGGATAGTCGGCTCCAGGTTGGTCTTTATCCTGCTGAACTGGGCCGAATTTCGCGGTCACATGGGCGAAATCCTAAGCGTGTGGCAGGGCGGACTGTCGTTTCACGGAGGAATCCTGTTCGCCATCGGCGCCGCTTGTGCTTACGCGCGCGCAAAGCGCATTCCGTTTATGATGATAGCGGACTTGCTGGCGCCGTCACTCGCGCTCGCTTACGCTGTCACCCGGATCGGCTGTTTCCTCAACGGCTGCTGCTACGGCGTACCGACCAACCTGCCGTGGGGCGTCAGGTTCCCTGTTCTGGACGACCTCGCGCGGCATCCTACTCAGCTTTACTCGGCTGCCGCGAGCTTTCTGATCTACCTTGCGCTGGTGATGGTGGAGAGGTGGAACAAGCCGCGGGGCTATGTATTCGCCGCGTACCTGGCGCTGTACAGCGTGTACAGGTTTCTGGTCGAGAATCTCAGAAAAGGCGCGACAGCCGACGTTCTGGCTTTCGGTCTGACCCAGGCGCAGATCGCGAGCGTACTGATATTGCTCGTCGCCGCGGTCGCGCTGTTTACCATGAGAGGACGCCCCCGCGCCAAGGACGGGAGGGGAAGATAGGCTGTGGGAGGAATCAAGATATCTGCATCCATTTTGGCGCTAATGGCCGTGCTTTTCGTCGGCCGTTGTGTCGCTGACCCCGCCCCGGCTCCCACCGCAGACGTAGGTGGGAATTCCGATTCGCGACTGCTTCAAAAGGTTACCTATCGGGCGAATGAACAGAGGGTCAAAACGATCCTGGCCGACCTCAGTAAGATGACAGGCGTCACGCTGACGGCGGGGCAAAGCCTCGATGACTGGCAGGTGCGTGATCGGAAGATGATCATCTCCGTGAAGGACGTCCCACTCGTCAACCTCATGAACTCGATGGCCCGTGTTATGAAATTCACGTGGAGCAAAGATAAGCACGAACCTCCCGGATACCGTTTGTACGCCGTACAGAAGTTCTTAGCCGAAGCCCAGGCGAGGGAGGAACAGCAAGAAGCGCAATGTCGAAAGCAATGCCTGGAAGCTCTCGATAAGATAGCCGACTCGCGAACCCTCAGCGAAACCGAGCTCGAAAAGCTGAAGCAGGACAATCCTTATAGCTACGTGATGAGGGTCAATGGCATGGCGCCGGCGCTGGACAGGCTTTTCCGCGCGGTCCCATCGGTAAAGGAAGCGCTTGTGGCGGGTGAAGAAGCAGCGATTCGAGGAATGGATCTCTCACCCGAAGGCAGTGAAGCGCTTGCCCGGCTTATAGGCGTATCCAATACCTGGAGTCTCAAGCTGGATCCTGCAAGAAAAGGCGTTCTGCCGGACGACTTTCGCAGCCGGCTGGAGGGCATTACCCTCCGCGTCAACTGGGGAACGCATCTCGTGAAGGACTCTCTTCGTCGCTGGCGGCTTGGTCGTATCTGCGGCGGCTGGGGAGATAGCGAGTACGACGCTCTCGATTTTGAATTAAACGACCCGGACAGTAAGCTGGCCGGCGTCATCGGCAATTACTTCCTCCACAGAATGGCGGGTGGCGAGTTTACGGAGCAGGTGAAGAAAGACCTGACGGCGGGTTATCGCCGTGAGCAAATGGCAGAATGGCAGAAGATGGATACTGGTGAGTCTCAGCTCGAACATCCCGAAGACGATCCGGCGCTGAGCAAGAGGACAAGTCTGAAGACTGAAAACAGAGCCGAGTTTACAGACCTCCTTTGGGCGCTCTCTGAGTCGGCTGAGCTGAACATCGTGTCCGACTATTTCTTCAAACCAAGAGGCCAAGCCAAGATCCCCGCGGAAGAAACGTCCGCACAGAAGCTCATCGATGAGATCACGCGGGGCTACCGTTACAATTGGGACAAGCCGCGTACGATTGTGGAGTTCTGGAGCAGGGATTGGTTCACTTATCGCAAACAGTTGATCCCGGAAGTGTGGGTAGAAGCGTGGCGCAAGACGCTTAAGGAGACCCGGACGTTGGACATAGAGGACCTGATGGGACTTGCGAATCTAACCGAGGACCAATTCAAGGCCAACATAGCGTGCGATAAGGATTTTCAGGGCAGCAATATCGAAGGAACCATGGAGTTCCACCGCGAGCTGCTGCGGACCTGCTCACTTCTCGACAAACTACAGTGGGAGAGAGTGATGTCTTCATCGGGGCTCGCTCTATCGGAGCTAAGCGCCGAACAACTGGCTCACTTCAACAAGTTCACCGCCTCCAAGGCGAAAAACCTGCGCGACCTTGCCCCTTCCCTGCTGACCCTTCGAGGGGAACTATTGTCCATCGGAGACTATCGATTCACGTTTACAATCCAAGACGTCCCGGAGCCTGTCCAGTTCTGGTTCCCTACGATACGGTACCGCTGGATTGACGAGATGACACCAACTCCCGGCCATAATCCACCATCGGGCGCTGCGCAATCCCCAAGACCCTAAGAACCAAACCTATAAAACCTGACAACCTTCCCTGTAACAGTTCAGGAATGGTCGGTACGACTCTCTTCGCTGCTCACCCTTTGGGAAAGCACGAGCGCAATCCCCTCTCCCTTGAGGGAGAGGGTGAGGGTGAGGGTGAAAGTTCTCTCCATTTCTGAACTCTTACCCTTCCCTTGACACTCCCCTCCCCCGTGCTCTACCATGCCAACCGGAGCAGGCGGGTTTGCGCCTGCCTTAGCCTAGTCAGGAGGACTGTTTCATTGAACCTAGTCTACAAATCCGATCCTACTCCAGGTGAGTTCAAATGGATCGTCACCAAAGGCCAGTCTGGGCTGAAGCATCTTTCGTTCGGCCGAATGATATTTGGAGCAACCGGCAAGACAATGCAACTGCAGACCGGCTCGGATGAAATGGTTGTCGATATTCTCGGAGGTAAGGTGTCCGTGTCGATCAAAAGCCCGGCCGGCGAGGTCAGGTTCGATAAGGTTGGCGAGCGCGACAACGCCTTCTCCGGTCTGCCGACTATGGTCTATGTGCCCCGCAATTCGAGCTTCACGGTTACGGCCGACACGGATAACGCGGACATCGTTGTGGCAGCCGCGCCTTCAAAGAAGGACTCGAAACCCCAATTGGTCGGAACGGACGGCGTTATGGTCAAGACCGTCGGCGGCGGCAACTGGCAGCGAAGCGTGAACACGTCGATCCACGACAACGTCGATGCGGATATGCTTCTGATCGGCGAGACCCTGAACCCACCCGGCAACTGGTCCAGCGCGCCGCCCCACAAGCACGACGTGAGCAAGGGCCAGGAGAAGTTGATGGAGGAAGTGTACTTCTTCGTCTTTGACCCGCCGCAGGGCTTCGGGATGCAGCGTATCTACAGCGGGGAGGATTCGCCGGGCCAGTTGGACATCGGCATACCGCTGGAAGACGGCACGACGGTCGCAATTCCCTTCGGATATCATCCGGTGGTCGCCGGCCCCGGCTATAGAATGCTTTACGTTTGGGTGTTGGCAGGAGAAACCCGCGAGTTCGGAACCTGGTCGGACGATCCCAAGCACGCGTGGGTGAAGAGCACAGTCTAGCTGTCAAGTATCAGTCCGACTCGTCTGACCTGTCCGACATGTCCGACTGGTGACGACCATTAAGGAGCAAGGGCAATGAACGAATCGATGTACAAGTATATGGACGTTGGCCTGATACACTTCATGGCCTACCCGCAGACGATAAAGGGTGAGGGCCCGATTCTGGAGACCCTGGCCGAGATCGCCGCCGATGACTATTTCACCCTCGTTGAGATCACGTGGATGAAAGACCCCGAGGTCCGTCAGAAGGCCAAGGACCTCTTGGAGCACGCGGGAATGAGCGTCGCCTACGGCGCGCAGCCCGCGCTTCTGACCCAGAAGCTGAGCTTGAACGCCGAAGATCCTGCCGAGCGAAAGAAGGCAATCGACCAGGTCAAGGCGTGTGTGGACGAGGCCTACGAGATGGGCGCGCGGGGTTTGGCGGTGTTGGCGGGGAAAGACCCCGGTGAGGGGGGCCGGGCAAAGGCGAAGGAACTGCTGATCGACTCGTTGAAGCAGATTTGCGGCAAACGGAGAATGCCGATCGCCCTGGAAACGTTCGACCGAGTCGCCTACGGCAAGAACGCGCTGATCGGCCCGACCAGCGAGGCTGTGAAAGTAGCTGAAGCCGTGAAGGCCGAATGCCCCAACTTTGGGCTGATGCTGGACCTGAGCCACCTGCCGCTCCTCGGCGAGACGAGCAGGGAATGCCTGACTATCGCGAAGGACCATATCGGGCACATCCACATCGGCAACTGCGTTATGCGCGACCCCGACCATCCTGCTTATGGCGACGAGCACCCACGGTTCGGGATCAAGGGAGGCGAGAACGGCGTGCCTGAGCTGGCCGAGTTCCTGCGAGTGTTGCTGGAGATCGGTTATCTGGACGGCAAGACCCCAAAGCCGGTGAGCTTCGAAGTGAAGCCGATTGCGGCCCTGGGTGAGACTACCGCTGCAGTAGTCGCGAACGCAAAGCGGACGCTGAACCAAGCCTGGGCGCGGATATGAGTTGTGAGCAATGATCGGCGAGCGGTGAATAAAGTGTCAGCCAGGGTCTCGGCGATCAGCTTTCAGCTAACGGCAATCAGTAGGTCCGATTCCGGTCTGCTGACTGCTTAGAGGCAGAAGAAGCAAACCATGATGATGGCTCGCTGGATTGTATCCGGACTCCTGTTCCTTCTGGCCGCGGCGCTTACAGCATTCAACTGCTATTGCCTGTACCGTGGCTTCGTCAACAAGAGGTCGTTCGATCCTTCTGAGCACGCGCCGTCTATGGCCGCATTAGTCGGCGGTATTGCGGGGTCGATGTCGCTTGGCCTATCTCCCATCGGTGCCTTGCGTCCGTATTTCTGGCTACCGTTCCTGATTGATTCGGGCTGTGTCTTCACCCTCGTGCGGCTTACGTTACGTCTGCTCGCGGAGCGGAGAGTCTACCGGTAGAATGAGCACGGAGGGCCGGAAGAAACACTTCTGGCCCTCTTTGATATTTCGGCCATCCTACGCGCGAACCAACCCCCATCCGCATTCATCTGCGGAAATCGGCGTTCATCTGCGTTCTTCCCTGAACCAGCCTTAGTCCCCGGGCAGCCTCTCCGCGCTCGGCGGCAGCTTCGGCAAGGGCTTGTGCGGCTCGGTCTGATACCAATAGGCCGTGCTCGAGTAGTCGTTAGCCAGATCATTGGCGTGGCCGTGCTCGATGGTGACTTTGATGGACTTCTCGAACGTGATCGGGTCCTCGACGTGGAACCGGTACATCGTCGATTTGCCCGACCAATTCTTGTTCTCCGCGAGCGTCAGTCCCGCGTACGGGCCGTTGAACTCCTCGTTCGGACAAAAGGCGGTGTTGAAATAGTCCTCGGTCCCGGTGCCGTGCAGCCGCGGCGGCCATGGCTCACCGTCGATGAAGATCATATCGTCACCTTCACCGTACCATCCGGGTATCGGCGCGTCGATGTTGAGGTTGCAGCCCACGTATTGCCCCTTACCCTCGGCCTCAAGGATGACGTAATTGTCTTTTCCATCGAGATTCATGCCATTGCCCGTCACGCCCTGAGTCTTGTTCTCCCTGCGCCAGGAGGCGTGGAAACGGCCCAGGTCTTGCTCCAGCTCATCGTAGGTCTCATAGTCGAAATAGAAGTAAACGTGCCTGGACGGCTGATCGCTCTCGTTCGTAAACGTCACACGGGCGCGTTTTTCGAACGGCATCGGGAAGAAGCAGTTCATCCCCCTGCCCTCTCTGGTGTTGGTCTGCAGCGGAAGGGACGTGTGCTTCATGTACATCCCGTGGCCCATTCCGAAGAAATCGCCGATTGGGACTTCCACGCTCGGGGTTTCCTCGTCGTCCCAGTACATACGCAGGACGAATTTGCGCAGGTGCGCGTGGTCGTGGCTGCCGAGGGTCATCCAG
>JAUSGG010000067.1 GCA_030649165.1 Armatimonadota bacterium | reverse complement strand
AAAAGCAGATTTCTCGACTCCGCTGGCGCTCCGCTCCTAATGAAGCGCCCCGTTTCGGGATTTCCGGGTTGGGACCCGAAGTAGTCCGCTATAGCATGCGTATGCCGCCCAACCCTCAACTCCCGAAACAACGGCAGATGTTAGCACAGGATATATGCCCTGTCAACGAAAATCGAGTGGCGAGTGGGTTCAGTTTCGCGGGAATGTCATTCCGACCGAAGTGGAGGAATCCGATTTTTCCGGTTGCGTCACGCTCAAAAGCAGATTTCTCGACTCCGCTGGCGCTCCGCTCCTAAGAAAGCGCCCCGTTTCGGGATTTCCGGGTTGGGACCCAAAGCTGTCCGCTATAGCATGCGTATGACGCCCAACCCTCAAATCCCGAAACAACGGGAACAACGGGAACGGGATGGAGCATGTGCCACCTGCCCCCTCTCCCCCTGGGCGGGAGAGGGTTGGGGTGAGGGGGGACCGGATCTCGCAGCGCGGTCGATTTGACGAGCTTCCCGTAGAACTGAACTCGCACGAGTGGCGCTGGAATCCAAACGGGTAAGATACACTAGGGGTGATCGGTATGTGCGGACCTTACGGGTGGAACATGGGCGGCTGGTGGATGATGCTCTTGATGGGTCTGTTCTGGCTGCTCGTGGTCGCTGGAGTAATAGCGCTCATCGTCTGGCTTGTCAGCCGAACGAGGGCATCGGGCGGTGGACAAACGGATGCGGCGCTGGATATCCTTCGCCAACGTTATGCGCGTGGGGAGATCGATCAAGGGGAATACGAACGTATGAAGCAAGAGCTTTCAGGCGGAGCGATGCCTTAGTGGATAGCGCTGATATGTCCCGGTCGGGAACGGGGCATGATCACGCGAATAGCCACCACGCGCACACTGGGCCGGAACCGCGACATCGCTCGCGTTATCCGCCTCAGCAGGGCAAGCTACGGAGGGCCATCTCAAAGTCGGCTATTGACCGACGGTTGGCTCCGCCTTCCATATCCGTTTCGTGCTTTCCCAAGTTTCATGTTTTCGTGGCTAAATCCGGAGCCTTAGCGACCTTGAATATGGGAAGCGCCCACCTGCTCGCTCAAGTTGACCCTGATAGTAGAATCGGGTAGACTATAAATCAGTCTAAGCAAGGAGCATGTGCCAGTAACAGCGCCACCG
The DNA here is from genome assembly GCA_030649165.1 of Armatimonadota bacterium. Taxonomy (GTDB): domain Bacteria; phylum Armatimonadota; class UBA5829; order UBA5829; family JAUSEB01; genus JAUSGG01. The sequence goes on along the minus strand of JAUSGG010000067.1, from coordinate 28,813 downwards.
ATGTCCGATAACTCAGAAAGCCAAACCATCTATTGTCCGAAATGCGGGTATGCGACGCGGACCGCGTCCGCCGTTTGCCCCAATTGCTATGGCCCGCTGCCGTCTCCGCCGCCCGTCGCGCCACCGCCTCCGCCCCGCGTGGAGGAACCTGTTGTTCAGGCTGTTGAGCCGTTCGTGGAGGAACCCGTCGCGGCTGAAGCCGAGGCGCCGGCGGACCTGGAGGAGCCGGCTGTTCCCGCGGAGCCTGCGTTTGGGGAGGCCCCGGCCTTTGATCTTGGGTCAATACCGGTGGCGCCAACCGAGACAGAGCCTGTTTCCGAGCAACCCGCTCCGCCAGTGGTCGAGCCTATACGCGACGGGCCGGCGCCCGGGCCGTTCACCGGATTCATACTCGGAGACGCGCCAAGAATCGAGATGCCGGAGTTCGAGCAGCCGGAGCCCGTCGATCAGTCGCCCGTGGAGGCCCCTGCCGAACAGATCGAAGAGCCACAGGAGGCCGTCGTCCATTCCGCTGAGCTTGTTGAGCCGGCCGCTCCGGTTGCAGAGATGGAGGCGGTCCCCGATCCTGTCGCGGAGAAAGAGCGCGCGCCGTTCGATCTGGAGCTGAGCGCCTCGGAGCCCGCGGCCGCGGTGGAGGAACCGGTCGAGCCGGCGGCCCCGGCGTACGATTTGTCCGCCGAAATCGAGGAAAAGTCGCCCCTCGCCGCCTTCTCTGAGACTCCCGAAGCCGCCGAAACGCCCGCGGACGTGGAGCGGGTCCCGTTTGACTTATCTGAATTTGCCCCTGAGCCGGAAACTGTTCTCGGACAAAGCGCCGAGCCGGAGGCCCCGGTCTACGAGCCCGCCGTGGGGTCTGAGCTGGAGGAGCCGGTCGCGGTCGCCCCCGAGGCGTCAGATGTTTCCGAAACGCCGATCGAGATGCCGCAGGTCCCGTTCGATATGACGGAATTTGCCGGGCCGGAGGCGGTCACACTTGAGGAGCAGGCCGTGGAACCGATTGCCGAGGAACAGCCCCAGCCTTCAGAGTTCGACACATACGCGGCTATTGAGACGCCGGCGGAATCTCCCGAGATGGCCGCCGCGCAGGACTATGAGCCGGAGACGCAAGAGAGAATTCCCTTTGACCTGAGCGAGGAGCGCGCCGCGCAGCCGTCGGAGAACATTGAGACGGTGATCGAGGCGGAGCAGCCGTGGGAGCTGCCGGCGGCGGAAGAGCCTTTGGAAACGCTCGGTCCGGTCGATACAGCCGCCGGCCCTGCCGTGGAGGAGACTGAGGAGGAGCCCGCTCCTTTCCAGCCTTTTGAGGCTGAGGAGCATCCTGGGACGGAAGAACCCGCGCCGTTCGATCTGACCGAACTGCCTCAGGCCGAGCATTTCGATTTTGCAGGGCCGGCCGCGGCGGAGACCCCGATAGAATTGTCCGAGCAGCCTCCCGCGGAAGCAGCGGCTGTCGAGTCGGAGGCGCCTGAGGTCTACCAGGCAGAGCCCACGTTCTCTGAGGCCGAGGTGGAGCAGACCTACGAAGCCGCTCCCGAGGTCGAGGAAGCTCCCGAGCCGCAGGCCGAGGTCCCGGCGACCCACCACGTGATTCCGACGTGGGTCACCGGATTTGAGGGCCTCGAAGAGGCGCCGGAGGCTGAAGTTCCCGAATTTGCGTACCCCGCGCCTCAAGCCGCGGCCCCGCCGGTTGAGGAAGCCACGCCTGCCGAAGAGGACCAGCCGCCGTACGAGCCTGTCGCGGCTGAGGAACGCCAACCGTTCGACTTCGACACCTTCTCGATTCCGGAAGCCCCGACGGCTGAAGAGCACGCGCCGGTGGAAGATGTCCAACCGGCCTACGAACCCGCCGCCGAGCAAGAGCGTCAACCGTTTGATTTCGACACCTTCTCGATTCCGGAAGCCCCGGCGGCTGAAGAGCACGCGCCCGCCGAACAAGCCCAGCCGGCCTACGAGCCTGTCGCGGCTGAGGAACGCCAACCATTTGATTCCGACAGCTTCGCGATTGCCGAGGCCCCGGCGGCCCAGGAGCCCATACCAGAGGTATCGGAGATTGAGACCCCGGAAGAGACTGCGGAGGTCGCGGAGGAGCCCTGGCAAAGAGTCGGGGTGGAGCCTTTTGACTTGACGGAGCTTGAGACGCCGGAACCGGCGGTTTCCGAGCCGGCGGCATTCGAGGAGCCTGAGCTTCCGGTGGAGGTCGAGCAAGCGCCGGCGGAAGCGGAGTTCGACGCGGACGCCGTCAGCGTCGCGGCGGAAGAGCCTGCGGCGCCTACGATTTCCACACGGTTCGTTTTGGAAGACGAGCCGGACATCGAGCTGGCGGAGTTTGAGATCCCGCGGCCGACCGCCGGACCGGTCGAGAGTATTCCCGCGCAGACGGCCGCCGCCGCTGCCGGCGCGGTCTCGGTCGTGGCCGCGGCGAAGATTGCGGCCGCCGGAGTCGCGGCGAAGATCGCGGCGAGCATTGCGGCAATCGCCGGCATTTGCGCGACTTACGCCGTTCGGTTCGCCATCGGCGCCGGCAAGGCGGCAGGGAGGATTGGTAAGGTGATCAAGGAGAGATCCCGTCGAACGCTCGGCCTCATAGCCCGGTTCCGGATGGCGCGGCGGAGTACCGCCGCTCCGGCGGCTGCGCCGGCTCCCATTGAGGCAAAAGTCACCGAGGTAACGCAGTTTGAGCAAGGCCTGCTCGATCGCCTCGCGCCCGCCGCTCAAGTGGGAGCGTGGGCGCAGCAGCTCACGGAGATCAATGCCGATACCGACGCCGCGCTGATAGAGCTTGCCGGAGTCGAGGAAGCCCGGTCGCCTGAGATTCAGGACCTGATAGAGACGGTGCGCTCTGCCGTTCAAGAGGACGCTCGCCAGGTGCACGAAGTCAGGGAAAACCCGTACAGCCTTTATTGGACGCTCTGGCTCAAGGACGAACGGGAAACAATCGCGGACGACCTGAGCTCGCTGATCGAGAGCCTCGATCGGTTCCCGCGGATCGAGGACGTGAAGCTCCGTTTGGCCGACTTGAGGAACAGGTACCAAGGTCTGGACCCCCGATTCTACACGCATTTCGGCAGTCTTGTCCTGCTCTACGACCTCTACCCGCCCCGGACGATTGCCGATCTCGCGGCAAAATGCGGCGCGTCTCGCTGCGGACGCGCGCTGAGCTAACGTTTAACCGCCTGACTGCTACGGGTAAATGCGCCAAAGGAGCGCAATGTTCGGCTCTGAGGAGGACCCCGTGAGCACACGGTCACTGGCACACATCGTCCGGCGCATACCGGCGTTACTTATTGTCGCGGCAATCGCTTTTGCCACTCCGGCTTACGTCGTCGCTCAACCCGGTGTGCCGGGGACACGCATCCACGGTGACATCCTGGCGGGCTATTCGCCTGTCAACAACGTCTACGACTACACCGCCGACTTCAACGTGCGGTTCGACTTCGGCAGCTATAATGCGGCGAAGTTATACTTCGACGGCGGCGTTCTCACGCTGATTAAGAAAACATCGGAGAAGAGCTTTCAGGCGGACCGATATCGCGGCACGCTGGAGCCCGGGATCAGGCTGCCGCACGGGAAGAACTCTTATGCGCTATTCGTGAAACACCAGTCCTTTCACGACATAGACCGGTTCGACGGATTGACGGAGAGCTATGAGATTCTTGGACTGCGTTACTACCTGAACAACCCTTGGAATCCAGCCGTGTCCGCCGGCAACTACGTCCACAGGAACGACGTTGATTACGATTGGGATTTTGCGCTTTCCGTGGATAACGGGTGCATTGGTTTCTGCGGAAGCAAGAAGCTGTACGGGGCCGCTTCTCTGCACTACGTGACGGAGGAGGGCGCTCTTTCCGACCGCAATCACTTCCTTGATTACAGCGCGGAGATCGGACTGGAGTCGACCGATAGCGTACGGTACTTCCTGTCTTACCGCCAGATTCACGATATCGACGGCTTCGACGGCCACACGGAGCACGGCCTTCTCGTTGGCGCCCGGTATAAGTGGTAGAGTTAGGAGTTAGGAGTTAGGAGTTAGAAGTTAGAAGTTAGGAGTTAGGAGTTAGAAGTTAGAAGTTAGGAGTTAGAGTCGGGTGCAACACTCTCCGGCCCTCTCGCTGCCTTGCCATCCGCGTCCATCCGCGTTCATCGGCGGTTTCAAAATCCGCCAACCCACACTTGGAGGACTTGCCGCTTCCGAAGCCTAACCAGTCTTCTGGAGAGGGGGTCTTGTCCCAAATGGCAAATCCCAACAGTGACGGCCAGGTCGGGCTCGGAATCATCGGCGTCGGCGGTTTCGGCGCGGGCATGGCTGAGAAGATTCATCAAAGCGAGAAGTTGCGGCTGCTGGCCTGCTATGACATATCCGCTGAGATGGCGGAGAAAGCCGCGGAGAAGTACGGGTGCGTCGCGGCGTCGAGCCTTGAGGAGCTTGTCAGCCAAGCGGAGATCGAGGGCGTAGTCGTCGTGACGCCCAATTTCGCCCATCGGGAACATGTAGTCGCGGCGGCAAGAGCGGGCAAGCACGTCTTTGTCGATAAACCCATAGCGAACGAGATCGAAGACGCCTACGCCATGATCGACGCCTGCGGGGAGGCCGGCGTGTTCCTGGCCGTGGGGCACAACTTCCGGCGGTTCGGCAGCCAGCGCAAGCTCAAGGAACTGATTGACGAGGGAGTCCCGGGCACGATCGTGGCCGTCGAAGCCAACTTTTCGCACGCGGGCGGAATGGGCCTCACGCCCCAGCAGTGGCGTTACTACGCGGACAAGGCGCCGGCCCTGCCGTTGATCCAGCTTGGTGTGCACTGCGCGGACACGCTGCAGCACGTTGTAGGGCCAATAGCGGAAGTATCTTCGTTCATGGGCCACGCGGCGATCCCGGCGGATAATCTGGACGTTACCGCGACGCTTCTGCGCTTCGAGAACGGCACGATAGGCTACCTGGGCTCAAACTACGCGACCCCGGCGGTGCACTACGTAAACATTTACGGCACAAAGGCGAACCTCTACAGCGGATTTGGCTCGCAGCTTCGTGTGTTGCGTTCCGACCGCACTGAGGAAGTGATCCACGGGCCTAATGTGGACGACAGGTTGGAGGAGCTTGAGGATTTCGGCGAGTGCATCAGGATGGGCAAGAGGCCCGAGGTGGACGGGGAAGTCGGAATCCGTAACCTGGCTGTCGTGCTGGCGGCGCTGAAGTCGTCACAGGAAGGCCGTCCGGTGAAGCTGGAGGAGCTGCTGGCGCGGTAGACCGCCCCCGAGACAAAGGACACCGAATGAGCTTCACTCGCATGGCCCTGCTTCCCGCTTTGGCTGCCGTCGTCTTCGCATCCCTGCCCCGCGCCGCACGTTGCGACGAACCCACAGACCCGCCGAAGTCGAGATATGCTATCCGCGCGCCGGGAATCACGCTGAAGCTTACCGAGCGTGGGGCGATCCGCGGCGTTGTTCTGGCAAACGGGAAAGTGAAGAGCAATCTGATAGGCGGAGCGCGGCTGCTGGGATGCGGGGAGAGCAAAGCGGTTGCTGTTCGGAAGTTGCCGAACGGCGGGATCGAGTTCACCCGAACCATAACCCGCGACATTCCGAAAGGGCAGTGCCTTCTGACGGAACGTTTCACACCCGCCAAGACAAGCATACGCTGGGAGCTGCGGATAAGGGGGAAAGGCCCTCCATGGACCGCGCCCATCATCACGCAGCTTGACTGGCCCGTGACAAACCGCGCGCTGTTCTGGACCGCGTGGGACGACCCCACTCTCTCGGATTTCGGCTGGCGCGACCCGCTGACAGCCATGCCCTTTGCCCGCCGGAGTATGTGGATCGGGGCCCCGCCTATCGGTCCGGATCCGCAGACCGCCTGCAACTATACGGGAGGCGACGCCGTCAGCATCCCGATCGCCTCGATCCTGATCCCCTCATGTGACGCCGGATTGAGCCTCGTTCTCTCACCGGAGGATGTCTATCTCGACACGGCTTTCAACACCGGCGCGGAGGGCCGCATTGTCTTTGCGCGGATCAACCATCGAATCAGCAGCGCGCGTCCGGTCAAGTTCTCCGCGGACATCGTAGCGCACGAAGCTGACTGGCGAGCGGCGCTCGGATGGATGGTGAGCCGCTATCCTCGCTACTTCAACCCTCCGAATCCGAGAGCCGACGAGGTCGCCGGTTGCGCGGCGTATTCCGCCTGCGAGGGAGACCTCGATGTCGCGAAGCTACGGAAAATGGCTTTTCGGGTCAACTGGAAAGCGAGCTATGACTTCCCGTACTGTGGGATGTTCATCCCCCCTGTGAAGAATGATTACGAGAAGTGGCCCCGCTTCGATGCCGATTCCTCCGGAACAGCGACCGGGGCGCGCACGGAGACTTCGATTGCGCAACTCAGCGCCTACTCCCGCAGGCTGCGGGAGACGGGTTTCCACGTGCTGAGCTTCTTCAACGTGACCGAGATGGGACTCGAACTGAAGGGGACCGCGGCCCCGGACCTGAAGCCGGACGATCCCGAACTCTGGAGGAACCCGCGGCAATTCGTCTTCTCACGGCTCGGCGATGCGATTGTGGAAAACGAGGCGGGACGCCAGTGCGCTTCCTGGGGGGATCAGATTGTGATGGACGCGGGGGTTGCGTCCTACCGGGACTTGCTGCTGGATCAGGCAAAACGCCATATTACGAAACTGCCGGCTTCTTCGGGAATCTGCATTGATCGCATGGACTGGCTCAGGGCCTGCAACGCAAAAGCCGACGACGCGGTTTCCTGGAGAGGCGGGAAACCTGTGCGCGCTCTCACTGAGTCCTGGAAGTCTCTGATGAGCCGGCTTGGCCCCCTGATGCATGCCCAAGGAAAAGTGGTCTTTGCCAACGCGCTGCTGAAGCGCATCGACCTGATGAGGGAGATCGACGGAGTCTACCACGAATATGGGCATCTTGGGACTTGCCTGAACGGGACGGCGTTCCTGTGCGTCCGCAAGCCGGCCCTTGCATGGACGCCCTGCGTGGGATCGGAGACTGATCTGACCCCCGATGCCGATTCGTACTTCCAGCGGCATCTATACATGGGCGTTTACCCGACGGCTCCATTTCCCGGCAACGATCACGCCATACTTCCTTCCGAGTGGGCGGACAAGTGGTATCTCGACTACGGTCCTCTGCTGAACCTGATGCGCGGCAAGAAGTGGGTTCTGGAACCACACGCGATTGAAGTCGAGGGGAATGCCGCCAAGGCGAATCTGTTCCAGGTTTTCGGCGGTTATGTGGCCCCGATCACGTTCGGCGGGAAGGCGCGGAGAGTTTACGTCATTATTCGAAAGCCTTCGGCGTTGGCGACGTGGCCCAAGCGCACGGTCGTTCAGGCAATCCACCCGGGGAGCAATCGGCCTGTAGCTGTTTCCGCCGCGGTAAAGGGGAATCTGCTCCGCTTGACCGTGCCTCTGCGCAGGGGGTGCGCGATGGTCTACATTAGCTTGAAACCGTCGGCGCGCAAATGGGAATAACGACAGGGAAAGCGGGGGCGCATGTCTAACGGCGTCTTGTGGGACTGGAGGAGTTTGGTATGGCAGTGAAATCCACATCGTCACTCTCAACAACCGATTCGGGTGAGATACCGCAATCGCAGTTGCCGCGGATGGCCGGGACGCTGGAGGCCATTCGCGCTGAGCTGCCGGCGATGCGGCCCCTCGCCGAGGAAGCAGCAGCGAGGCTTGCGGACGGAGGCGGGTTGTGGGCTTGCGGCATTCGGTCTCTTGTCGGCGAGTTCACGGGCCGCGCCGGCGGGTTCATGATGATCAGAATGATCAAGCCCGCAAAAGACAAGCTGCCTGCCGGGCAGGATGTAGTTCTGGGATTTCCCGAGGACGGCCCGCGCCTTCACATGCCCGAACTCGCAGATGGCCCTCTTACCATCAACTTTGCCGATTACCCATCTTCTCCGGACAATCTCTGCCTGGCGACGCATGCGAGGGAGCGCCGGGTCTCGCCGACTCTCGCAATGGCCGCGTGCGGTTGGGTATTCACCGGCGAGTTGGTCGCGTCTCTCACCCGAATGGGCAAAATGCCGGTGATCTATGAGACGATCGGCGCGTATCATGGCCACCTGAGAATCAAGCAGTACAACCGGGGCGAGATCGCCTGGCACGAGAGCCACGAGGCGCCTGAGATCGCGCCCGGTGTCCTCGGCGGACGTTACATCGACACGGTCACGGCGATGCTCGGACGAATCGAGAAGGAGGAAGGCGAGAAGCTCGACCGCGCTAAAGAGTGGGCCCACGAGGCGCGCGCGGACGGCAAGCGGCTGTTTATGTACAGCATGGGCCACATTTTCCCTGACGAGATATCGAAGAACGCCATCGGCGAGCAGTTCGAATCCGCCGTGTGGAACGCCGGGTTTCCCCACGCGAAGCCCGACGACGAATACTCCGCGGGCGATTTCGTGGCGCACATCGGATACCAGCACCCGCCAGGCCAACTTCTGCGTAAAGCGCGAGCGGCAGGGGCGAGGGTTGTCTACGTGTGCCTGCGACACGACAGGGATTTCGAGCGCGACCCAAACGTCATTCGGATCGACCCGATGTGGGACTGGTCCGATGCCTGCGTGCCGCTGGAAGGGTACGACGTGCCACTGCTGCCTGCATCGGGAGTTATTAACGGCGCAATCGCGTGGGAGTTGGCGGGGTAGCCAATAGCTTTCGGCCGTCAGCTATCAGCCCCAGGGCGAGCAGGGGGCGGAGAAAGGATTTGCCGACCAATGGAGAGCGTGACCAATGGACAGTGAGCCGGACCAGGAAAAACCGTCCAAGTTACCCGAACACCTCATCGAGAAGGCAATACGAATCTCCTGCTATCAGTTCGTGTTGGGCTCCATCGCGGGCAGCTTGGCAGGCGGGATGTTCGTCACCGGGTTTGCGCTTAAACTCGACGCCGGCAACGCGCAGATCGGGCTGATGACGACGATCCCAATGTTCTGCGTGGTCCTGCAGTTACTGTCATCCGCTCTGGTAGAACGCGGCGTCAGCCGTCGTTTGCTGACAACTTGCCTCGCCGTCGTGTGGTCGTTGGTATGGTTGCTGGTCGCCGCAATCCCCTGTGCGCTCAGCAAGGCAAGTTCCAACACAAGAATAACCGTCCTCATCGCGTTGATCACGTTGATAGCGGCCGCTTCGCATCTATCCTCTAACGCGAGATCGAGTTGGCTTGCCGACCTGATTCCTTCGCGCAGACTGGGCGAGTTCTTCGGTAAGAGCATGCTGTTCAGCAGTCTCGTGGGCACGTTCTTCGGCGTCGCCGGGGGGAGTTTCCTTGACCACGCCAAGCGGGGAAACATAAGCGGGTTCACATGGATATTCATCGCGGGCGCAACAATCGGGCTGATCAACGCTCTGCTCAATCTTCCGCAGGCTGACGTGCCTCTCAGCAAGCACGAACACAGTAACAATATCCTCAAGATGGTCCGGGAAGCCTTCAAGAACAAGGCCCTTATGCTCGTCACGGCTTTTGCGGTTGTGTACTCACTTCAGGCGATCGCCAGTCCGTTCATATCGGTCTACATTCTTCGGGACCTGCGCGTGCCGTTCGTCGGTCTGGGCGCCATTAACGCCGTTTACGCCGTGACTGTGCTGCTCTCGTCGACGTTCTGGGGACGGATGGTCGACACGTACGGATGCCGTCCGGTTCTGGTCGCGTGCATGATGGCGATGGTCCCCATACCTGTGGGGTGGATATGGATAACGGATGCGCTTTCGGCATATTGCCTGCTGGCGCCGATGAACATAGTGGCCGGATTCGCTGCCGCGGGGATATCGGTGGCGTTGAGCAAATTGCTATTTGACGCCACACAGGAAGCGGGGAAATCGGTTCAACTCGCTGTCTATTCCATCGTGGTATACCTGCTTACCGCGCCGCTGCCGGCAATTGGCGGACATTTGCCTGACTGGTTCCGCGCCATCGGGATACACGCCGATCTGCGATGCACGTTTTACACGGTTCCGTTCTTCACGTTCGCCGCGGCAATGATCGCCCGACGGATAAGGGAGCCGGATTCCCGCGCGACATCGGAGTTTGTGCGAGACCTGCCGAAGCATTTGAGCGTGCCGGGGATTAAGGGGAGGACGAAGTGAGCGTCTGTCCGCCGTCTTGCGCCTGCTGTATGCCGCGGCGCTTTGCCCAAGGACATTGCCGGGAAACAGTTCAGGAATGGCGAGTACGGTCTCTTTCGATACTCACTTTCGAGAGAGCACGAGCGTAATCCCCTCTCCCTTGAGGGAGAGGGTTAGAGCCTGCCCTGAGCGTAGCGAACGGGGTGAGGGTGAAAGCTCTCTCCATTTGTGAACTCTTACCGGCAATTAAACTGTGGCGCCGTGCTGTATAATAAACGCTGATGGAACGAACACGTATCCACCCGGTCTTGCAGGCGATCTTGGCCGCGGCTCTGTTTGGCGCAAGCGCTCCGCTTGCCAAGCTGCTCCTGAGCAGTGTATATCCGCTTCCTTTAGCTGGTCTTTTGTATCTTGGAACCGGAATCAGCTCGGCGCTGCTCATATTGGCGCAGCGCCCCCGGCGCCGGCGGAATAACACGGAAGCGCCTTTAGGAAGAAGCGACTTGCCTTGGCTTCTTGGAGCCATTGCCGCGGGAGGGGTGGCTGCGCCCATCACACTGATGCTGAGCCTGAAGGCAACTTCTGCTGCCACCGCATCCCTGTTGCTGAACTTCGAGGGCGTGGCTACGGCGCTTATTGCGGCATACTTTTTCAGGGAGGCAGTGGGACGGCGTGTCTGGATAGCTGCCGTCTGCGTTGTTTTCGCCGGAATCCTGCTCTCGGTCAATACTTCGGGCAAATGGGGTATCTCGCTTGGAGCAGTCGGCGTCGTAGCGGCATGCATTTTGTGGGGCATAGACAACAACCTTACCCGCAATATTTCAGCAAAAGATCCGCTCCAGATCGTGGCGATCAAAGGCCTATTCGCGGGACCGGTTTCGTTGGCGCTTGCGGCAGCAGTCGGACAACCCTTCCCTGACCCAGGTAGTGCGCTGTTAGCCATGCTCTTGGGCTGCGTCAGCTATGGAGCCAGTATAGCGCTTTTCATTCTTGCCCTGCGGGGCTTGGGAGCGGCAAGAACAAGTTCGTACTTCGGAGCGGCTCCGTTCATAGGCGCCTTGTTGTCTCTCATTCTGTTTCGGACGTTGCCGAACGCACTCTTCGCGCTCTCGATCCCGTTCATGATTATCGGGGTTGTCCTGCTGCTCACCGAGCGCCACGTTCACGTTCACGAGCACTCAGCCATGGAGCACGAGCATAGTCATCGCCACGACGAGCCGCACCACGCGCACTCGCACAAAGAAGGAACGACGACTGATGAGCCTCATTCGCATCAGCATCGTCATGAGGCCAATCAGCACTCGCACCCCCACGCGCCAGACGCTCACCATCGCCACGAGCACGGCTCGCAACGTCCGGGTTAGCTAATGGCGGCGTACGGTGTCATCGTGGATCGGTGATACTCCGGAAAGTCATCGAGTGGCGACTTGATGTCCCTCGCCGTGAACCGTTCCTACTCCCCCTGCATCTCGCGATAAGCGGACGAGTACGCCACTATCATGCGCGCGTCGCGCTCGCTGACGCACGTCGCGTTGTGCGGAACACCGCGCTGAACGCATATCGAGTCGCCGGGTTTCAGGCGGTAAGGCTGTTCCTCCCCGCACGTGTGCTCCAGCTCGCCCTGAATCAGATACAGGATTTCCTCGCAATTGGCGTGCGAGTGCATTGGGTTCGACTGTCCGGACCTGATGACGACCTCTCCGAGCGTCAACTCCTCACTGCCGGAGAACTCTCCGCTGTGCAGCCACGTGATGCTCCCCCACGGGAATTCGCGCTTTTCGCCCTGGGCGCTGCTAACTACTCGTTTCTTCATTTGTGTTCCATCCCTCGCAGATAACATACGCCACGCCGAAGTCTGACCTTACGGATACCATCTTCTCTCCGCCCGGCGGGATGACCAGGTAGTTGTCGCTGAAATAGATGTCCGCGTCGAGGTCCCTGGGCCGCAATCTCACGAACATCGTAAATGCGCCGCCCTTATTCGCCACACGCAGCCCGTAGTCGCCAGACGACACCTCTATCCGCGTTTGAGGCAGCGACATAAGGGACGAGAGCGGCGTATCCGGCGCGGTCCCGAAGACGTAAACGTTCTCCGACCGTACGCCGCCCGCTGCGTCCGTAAGCCTGACGGTCAGGATAAAGACCTCCTCGAAGCCGGCGGGCAGTCTCCACTCAATCGAACCGGCGGGGACCGAGCTGTTCGCGGGAATATCGACCGGCAGCGATACGTTCGCGCAAATCTTGCCTTGCATGTCCGCGATCTCCGCCTCGACCGACGCCCCCGCAATGTCCTGAAGCGAGTTGCTCACCCACAGCTCGGCGGAGAACGTCTCCCCCGCTTTCCACGCCAGCTTGTCGTATTTCGCGCTCACGTGCACCGGCTCGTACGCCTTCGCGACGCCATAGTAGGCCATCTTGGGCGTCCCGTAGAAATCGACGGCGTTCGTGCATGAGAGGTTCGGCCACGGCTCGTTGTACTGCCACGGAATCGACCCGCCGCACGCGTGTTTCCTGCGCCGGTTCGCCTCGACAATGTAGCGCAGCCCCTCCCACTGGATGAACTGGCTCAGACGCGCGAACGTGGGCAGATCGTGGATCGGCCCGAAGTATCCGCACAGCTTGTCGTAGTTGACCCACCAGTCGCCCCGGTGCAGCCAAATCTCGTTCGTCCTGTCCGGCGGCCAAAGCTCCTCGTTTTTGATGAACCTCGGCACGTTCTCCAGGTTCGCCGCTCCCTCGCAGCCGAACTCGCTGTGGAAGCAGGCGCGAAGACCGTTGTACAACTTGTAATGGTCCTCCAGCCCGCCGTACAGCCAATGGCCGTGGGTGTCCTTCTCCGGCGTCTTGTCCTCGTGGGCGCTCAAGGGCGAGGTCGGCGCGAACGGCTTGTCGGGATCGAGCCGGGCGCAGACCGCGTGGAGCGTCGCCATAGCCGGGTCTCCCGCGCCGGTCCAGATCAGCTCGTTGCCCCCGCACCAGATCGTCAGGCTGGCGTGGTTCCGGCGCAGCGGGACGATCTTCTTCGCCGCCTCGCGCAGCATCCTCAGGTATTCCGGTCTCGTGGACGGCACGCTCTCCATCGCCGAGCTGGACAGGGTGAACTCCTGCCACACCATAATCCCCAGCTCGTCGCAGAGCCGGTAGAACGTCTCCGTCTCGATCAGCCCGCCGCCCCAGATGCGGATCAGGTTGACGTTCGCCTCGCGCGCCAGCTTGAGCATGCGCTCGTATTTTGCGGACAGATCGCCGCCGTACATGTGGTCGAGCGGGACCCAGTTCCAGCCTTTGATATACGTGCGCCGGTCGTTGACCTCCAGGCTGAACGGCGGCACGTGGTCCGGGACGCCGGGGTTTTGGAGCAGGCGCGCCCGCTTGAACCCGAACGTCACCTCGCGCTCGTCGATCAGCTTGCCCGACTTATTCAGCAGCCGCACGTGCGCTTGATACAGGTTCTGCTCGCCGGAGCCGTTCGGCCACCATAGACGGACGTTCGGGACCCTCAGCGCAATTCTCGTTTTATTGGCGCCGGGCTTCAAGCGCAGCGCCCTTATCCGGCCCGTTACATTCAGTCTGTCGAACAGGACGACTTCCGCCGCCGCGTCCATCTCCGTGCCGGCCTCGATTTGCATCTCGATCCGCGCCTCGCCGCTCTTGAGATCGTCCGACGGAATCGCGCGCACCCAGCAGTCGGTCAGCCGCGCATCATCGTTGACCAGCAGCTTCACGTCCTGCCAGATTCCGACCGGGACGAGCTGTGTGGCGAAGTCCCACTGGTAGCAAAAGCGTGGCTTCATGGTCCGGACTTTGCTCGTCCAGCCCATCTGCGCCTGCTCCGGCGGCGCCGGGTGGACTGCGACCGCGAGCGTGTTCTCTTCGCCGAACTTGAGCTTGTCGGAAACGTCGAACTCGACCGGCAGGAAGAGGTTCTCGTGGCTCCCAATCCGCTCGCCGTTGAGGAAGAAATCGGCGGAGTAGTCCACGCCCTCGAAGCGTATCCGAACGCGTTTTCCCTCGATCGCCGCGTCCGGCGTAAACGTCTTGACATATACCCACTCTTTATTAGACACCCACTCCGCGTCTCTGCTCTTGAAATCGACGTACGGGTCCGCGATCAGCCCCGCCGCGAGCGCGTCCCGCTGCGCGCAGCCCGGGACGGTGGCATTCTGCCACCGCGACGGGTCCTCCGCATATCCGCTCCGCCGCCCGACGACGGGCCAAAACGCGCGGCATTTCCAATCGGAGCCGTTGAGGGAGATTTCCATGATCAGTTCCTTCCGAGAAGCAAGTTGGTGCAGGTGTGCGCCGAGGGAGAGTTAGCCACCGGGAACTCCCACTCCTTCGCTGGCGTCATGCAAGCTGGGTGGGTATTAGCTTGAGTGTGGGGTTCACATGCGCAATAGGGTATTCGCCATAGCACTTTTCTGCATAGCTGTATTCCTGGCTTGCTCTTTGCCGGGTTCTACCATCACGATGTACTCTACATGGGGCGAAATTGACCTGAATCTCTTCGTCGAAAGCCCGGACGGCAATATGTCCTCCTGCGAACCGCTCATCATCCGCGAGGAGTTCGTCAACGTTGGTCAGAAAGACGCCTATATCTTGCAGGATCGCTTCAAGACCATGCGCGTCTCATTGTGGAACAGCAAGGAAAAAGATCTCGCGAGCACTATCCTTGAGCAACCGCCGGGCCACGGCGGAGTTCACGCGTCGGCAGATGACATTTTCCTTTCGCCCGGCGGCAGGAAAACACGGCGATGGGTCATCTCGGCGCTCCACCAGTTCAAGATTCCCGGGACATACACGGTGCGAATTCAGCGTTTCTCGCTCCGCCCCAAGGAAACGGCTGTTACACGATACGGTCGGAAGGTAGGGTTTCCCGCTAAGATCTGGCCTCCCGTCCCGAATAGCTTCAATGCGCCCAATAACCGGGAGGTTGTCACGGACGGAACCGTCACCTTCCGCGTCCTGCCGTACAATCCCAAGCGCTTGCAGGCGCGCGGCGAAGAGCTGTGGCAGAGCTTCCAGGGGTACTCTGGTTCTTTCAACACGGAAGAGGAGCGCCTGGCCTTCCTGGCCAAACTGCGCGAGCGTGACACGAAACGGGAGCAACTCAATAAGAAAGCCCTCTACACCGTTTGCGATGACGTCGCCTTACCGTACCTCGAACACTTGGCCCTCGCCTCGAATAACGTTGATCCCTTCCTCGCCATGCGGCGTATCGGGACGCAAAGAGCCAAACAACTGGTAAGAACCCTCGCTACCCGGAAAGACTACGCCGGCTCCGCTGCCAGAGAAGCCATGACCCTGTCGCTCGATCCGCCGGACCTTTACAAAGCGATGGGTGGGGATTGGTGAGTCAGAAGAGAAGTGAACGAATGCTAACCCTTGCTATCTGATGCCCGCCTCATAACAACCGCAACTTCGCCATAAGCTGAGCCTTCTAAGCCATCCAGCGTGTGCGCAATATCTTCCCAGTCTCCGCATTTGCTCGTCCATCGACCGTCGGGAAGCTGCCGAGCCACGTGAGTGAATACAGAATCCCTTGCGTAAATCGCGATCTTCTCAAATCCGGGTTCGAGCGCACAGGTCTCACACTCCTCGTAACCGAAGGATGCGAATACTTTCGTGTACCCGCCCAGCGAAGGGTCTCGAACCGCCCTCGGCCAATAGTAGCCAGTAGACGAAGGATCCCACCATCGACGGTTCTCACCCGCCGCCCAGGCGATGCAATTTACTCGGACGTCTCAGGGCTTGTTATCTCGTACGGGGTCAGCTTGAGGCCGGGGAAGATTCCCTCGATACGTTCGACGACGGGATCAGCCATTCACAGGTAGCCCTTCTGCTTTCCATAGCTGATCCAGGCCGCAGTCATCTTGTCGATATCGCCGGCGTCCTCCGGACGTACGGGGTCATCACCGGTTATCGCCGTCAATGCCCAGAACCAATGGTCAGGCTTCTGCATCAATTGACGCAATATCAGCGGCACGGCCCGAGGACCCATTCCGATGATGCGCTGGTAGGCGGGATGCATGGACTTCATCATTATGGATGACAGCATGCCCGTCTCTCTGCGCCACCTGCGGTATAGCTCTATAAACGAGCCTTCGATATCTGGAACGGTTTCAGATGCCACTGGTCGCTCCTTGCTGTTTGACGAAGCGCAAACAACTTACAGGTCTTATGCATTATACTACACTGCACGCACAGACAGATACATTTGCGGCGGATTCCGAGGAACCCGCCGCAACCAACAACCAACAACTAACGACTAAAACAGCCCCTTAATCACCCCATCATCCCCAATATCCATCGTGTCGCCGTCGGCGGGCGAAAAAGCGAAACCCGCGATCACCTGCTCCGAATGATGACCACGCTGTCCGATCCCACGACCGGTTGTCCATCCGGCATTCGACCCACCAGACTCGCTGACGAGGAACCGGCGTCCAACTGAAGCAGCCGGGTCTCAAAGTGCATCACCATGTCCTGGTCGCCGTCGCGGTCAACGTCCTCTGCGCCGGCCATCGGCCTGTCGCCTTGCACGGCGACAGCGCACCCCGCGAACACAATACTTGCAGGATCGATCCACCGGGCGTCCAGATCGCTATCGCTCAGGATTGCCACCGTCGTAAGACCCCGGCTCGCAAGGTTAATGGGGTTAGGCGAGCCTCCCGGTTTGATATCTATCTTTACCGACACGGGCCATATTTCGTCGGCGCCTATATCGACCGCCCGTCCCCAAATCCTGCCCTGCCCATCGATATCCATTGATGTCAGTCCCGGCGCATCGCTCAACCCGGCGTCCACGCATGGTGAGGCGGGGCTGAGGTGATAGTCGCCTGCGGCCCAGTCCGCCAGACGCGGGTCGGAGTGGATGTCACCTGCGCCCGGCGGCACGCCGGAATAGTCGTAGTCCCCGTTCTCATACATGCAGTTGTTAGCGAAGACGGTATTCTGCACTTGTTCTCCGCCGTAGATTCCGCAGGAGTTGAAGGCAACGACGTTGTTGCTGAATCTGCCGTTCGTGCGGGTCAGATAAATGGCGCCGCCGAGGTCGGTTCCGTTGTCTACAATCGTATTGTTAGTCACTATCGGGGCTCCATTTCCCGCCCATAGGGCAGCCCCACCTGAAAGAGCTGTACCTATGCCCGGAATGACGGGGTTCGTTACGGCGTTGGCGCAGATGAAATTGCCCGATATGATCGGGGAGCAACTGTTGATATCGATCCCGGCGCTTGCCCAAAGGGACGTGTTGTGCTCAATTCGGTTGCACGTGATGATCGCCGGCGATTGTATTATCTGTATTCCGCCCGAACACATATTGGGCGCGCTGTTGTAGCTGATAGTGTTGTTCGCTATGGTCGCAAGAGAGTTTTCTTCACACAATATCCCGCCGCCCCACGCGGATCTGAGATAGCCGGCGTCCACCGTGTTACGTGTTATTAGATTGCGTACAATACTCGGCCTGCCGCCTTGACAGTATATTCCGCCACCGTAAGCCGCTTCGTTGTCCGCAATGATACAATTTGAAATGACAAAAGAAGAGGATACCGCGTGGATGCCTCCTCCATAATAACCACTCCACGAGTAATACCCGCCTCTCAGGAACGTTCCGGTCCCGTTTTGTATTGTAAAGCCATCTATCACAGCATCCGTCACGCCCGCCGGCACAGTTACAACGCTGCCGCCCCGGTTTCCATCTAACGTTGCTGTGTTAGTCTCAGGGCTGCGGGTTTCCCACACCCCACCGCCAGTCGGGAATCCGCCATACAGCTCGACGCCTGACTTCAGAGTGATCTTTTCGACATACAAGCCTGCCGCAACCCAGACCTCATCGCCGGTCGCCGCCGCATTCAGACCCGCCGTGACCGTGTGATAGGCGTGGTCCCAGTCATTTCCCGGCCCATCGTAAGGGGAATCTGACTTGACGTAAAGTGTGGCGCACTGCGCAGGCAGCGCCGACCCGAATACCGCCAGGAGGAGAAGCAATCCGATTCCGAGGGTGCGCATCTTGTTTGCTCCTTTGCCATGTCTTGTTTGTGGCGCGTTAGCGTTCTATCGTCACACAAAGCAACCAGGCTGTCAACTCGTAGAATTACCAGTATGGGATGCTCAACGCCTTCGGCAATGTGTCAGCCGAGCGTCTTGCGCCGGCAGAGGAGAGGGGGCTGGCTGCGGTTTGCTGCGGGAACTGACTTCGACGATACTCGATGACCTGGGTGTATGAGACCGTTCCCGCACGATAGGTGTCCGTTGCCAAATCCACTTGCGGCGGATTCCGAAGAACCCGCCGCGAGATGAAGGCTGACAGCTTCCCAGCTAAAACAACCCCTTAATCACCCCATCGTCCCCAATGTCCATCGCCTCCGCGGCGGGGTGCAGCGGGAGGCCGGGCATCGTCATGATGCTCCCGGCGTAGGCCACTATGAATCCGGCGCCTGCCGAGACTTTCAAGTCGCGGATAATGATAGTGTGCCCGCTCGGCGCGCCGAGGACCTTCGGGTCGTCCGACAGGGAATACTGCGTCTTCGCCACGCAGATCGGCAGGCTCGCAAATCCCTGCTTCTCGATCTGCTTCAGACTCTTCTCCGCGTCGGGCAGGTATGCGACGTCCGCCGCGCCGTATATCTTGGTCGCTATTGCCGCGATCTTCTCTTTGACCGGCTGGTCGAGTTCGTACAGCGGGCGGAACTGCGTCGAGGTCTTGAGGACTTCGAGAAGCGTGTTGGCCAATTCCATGCCTCCCGTGCCGCCTTCGGCCCAGACCGTGCTGAGCGCGACCGGAACACCGATCTCCTTACAGCCTTTGGTGACGACTTCGAGCTCGGCAGGCGTGTCGGTCTCAAATGCGTTCAACGCGACGACGAGCGGCACGCCGTACTTCTGCACGTTCTTCGCGTGGGCGATGAGGTTCGGCAGGCCGCGCTTCACCGCGTCCACGTTCTCGCCTTTCAGGTCTTCCTTGGCGACTCCGCCGTGCATCTTCAGCGCGCGGATAGTGGCGACCAGCACGGTAGCGTCGGGGTTCAGCCCGGCGGCCCGGCATTTGATGTCGAAGAACTTCTCCGCGCCCAAATCGGCGCCGAATCCAGCCTCGGTGATCACGTAATCCGCCAGCTTCAGCGCGAGCTTGGTGGCGACGACGCTGTTGCAGCCGTGCGCGATATTGGCAAACGGACCGCCGTGAACGAACGCCGGCGCGCCCTTCAGGGTCTGCACCAGGTTCGGCTTCAGCGCGTCCTTCAGGATCAACGCCATCGCGCCGGAAGCCTTCAACTGCTTGGCGGTAACCGGATTGCCGTCCAAATCGCTGCCGACGACTATCCGCGAAAGCCTCGCCTGCAAGTCGTTGGCGTCCTCCGAAAGGCAGAGCACGGCCATTATCTCGGAAGCGGTTGTGATCTCGAACCCGTCCTCGCGCGGAATGCCGTTGGCGCGTCCGCCCAGGCCGACGACTATCTTCCGCAGCGCGCGCTCGTTCATGTCCATAACGCGCTTCCAGGTGATCGAGCGGGTGTCAAGGCCGAGTCTGTTGCCGAAGTGAAGGTGGTTGTCCATCATCGCGGAGAGCAGATTGTGCGCCGAGGTCACCGCGTGGAAATCGCCGGTGAAGTGCAGGTTGATGTCCTCCATCGGCACCACCTGTGCGTACCCGCCGCCCGCCGCCCCGCCCTTGATCCCGAACACCGGACCCAGCGACGGCTCCCGCACGGCCACAAACGCATTCTTGCCCATCTGGTACAGCGCTTCGCCGAGACCCACCGTCGTGGTCGTCTTGCCCTCCCCCGCGGGAGTCGGCGTGATCGCCGTCACCAGTATCAGCTTGCCGTCCGGCTTGGATTCCAGCCGGCGCATTGCGTCCAGGGACAGCTTGGCCTTGTACTTGCCGTAATACTCCACCTCGTCGTCCAGCAGGCCGATCTCCTGAGCGATCTCCGCCACGGGCCGAGGCTTCGCCCCCTGCGCAATCTCGATGTCAGTAAGCACTCTTTATCTCCTTCTTTAGTAGCAAGTTGAGGGTTGGAAGTTGAAGGGCCAGTACTAACCTCCCCCTAACCCCCTCCTACGAGGAGGGGGGATTTGCTCCCTTTCCTTCCACGAGAGGGTTAGGGTGAGGTCGTCTCTCAACTCCGCTGCTTCACCGCCTGGTCCAGCCGCCTCAGCGTATTGACCGACGATCTGCGATGGTCCATGGCCTGCTGGACCTTGAACGCCAGCAGCTCGTAAACATCCATGCCCGGGATATTCTTCTCGACGTAATCGAAAGCTCCCCGCTTCATACACTCGACGGCGTTGGCCACGTTGCCGTACGCGGTGAGGACTATCACCTCCGAGAAGATGTCTCGGGCAAATGCCGCCTTAAGTACCTCCAGGCCGCTTTCCGGGTTTTCCATCACCATGTCGGTCACTACGACGTCAAAAGGCTGGGCGGCCGATCTTATCAACTCCAGACCCTCCTCCTGACTCCCGGCGCAGGCGACCTCGTAGCCTTCTCTCGCCAATCGCCGGGCAACCGCCGCCCTGGCCTGCTCCTCGTCATCTATCACAAGCGCCTTATACACCTGCACGAAACCTCCTGATTCTAACTCCCTCCCCCTTCAGGGGAGGGCCGGGGTGGGGTCTCTCAGCGCTCAGCGCTGAGGACTATCCCCCATTATGCGGCAGCAACACCACAAACCTCGCCCCGCGCTCCGGCTCGCCAACCTCGTAAATCTTGCCCTTGTGCGCCTCCACAATGCTCTTGACTATCGAAAGGCCAAGCCCCATTCCCTTCGCCCGCGTACTGAAAAACGCGTCGAAAATCCGCTGCTTGTTGTCGCGCGGAACACCCGGGCCTGTGTCCTCGAACACCACCTGCACATACCTGCCGGACCGGACCGCCGCCAAACCGGGCAGCAGGGAGAAGTCCACTCTGCCGGTCGAGACAGCCAGCTCGCCGCCGTCCTGTTGGAAGCTCACGGAGTTCTCCACTAACTCGGAAAAGCACCGCTGGAGCTTCCGCGGGTCCGCCTCGATCTTTGGCAAATCGCTCGCCAGCGTCGTCTTGAGCTCTATCTTGGATCGCTTCGGGAAGCTCTGCTCCAAGGCCTGCCTGACCACCTCGTTCAGGTCGCATTGCGTCAGCGTAAGCTGGTCCGCCTTTAGAAACTCCCTGAACTCGCTCAGGATTTCCTCCAGGCGGAACACTCCCTTGCGCAGGTTGTCGGCGAGTTCCTTTGCGGCCTCCGGCTTCAGGTCCCCCTGGGAGATCAGATACTCCAGTTCGTTGATGTCCCCCTTGATCCCGAAAACCTGGTTCCCGACCATATGCACTGAGCGCGCCGACCCCTCTCCCCACGCCGCCATCCTCTCCGCGTACACCAGCCTGTCGACCAGTCTCCGGTTCTCCAGAGCGATGCCGATCTGGCCGGCGATGATTATCATCACGCCCTCGTCGTCCTGCGTGAACTCGTTCCGAAGCCACTTGTAAGGGCTGCGCCTGCGCATAACCCTCAGCACGCCCAGGACTTTGTCCCTCCCGACTATGGGGACTGCCATAAACGCGCCGACTTCCTCGGGCGGCATCTCGGCGTGAAGTCCGCGCCACCGAGGGTCCTTCTTCGGATCGGTAGTCCGAATCGGCTTTCCTTCCTTCGCCACCCAGCCCGTCAGACCTTCCCCCATCCGGTAGCTCAGGCTGCCTATTTGCTCGGCCAGCGCCCCGCGCGACGCCCTGAGCGTCAGCACGCCCCTGTTGAGGTCGATCAGAAAGAGCGACGAGTCCTCGAACCGCAGCGCCTCGGCGGTCACGTCGATTATCTTCTGGAAAGAGATCGGCTCGTCGGAGAAAGCGTTAAGCTCTTTGCCCACTTCCACCAGCGCCCGTTCGCGCGCGCGGTGGCCCGCCAGGACCATCGCGGCCGCGGCCACGCCCGCCAGGGCTTTCAGCAGGTCCTCGTGCTCCTGGCCAAATGCGTTGTGAAGCGAGCTTTCGACGTTGATCACGCCCCGAATCCGCCGGTTGCTGTCGATCATCGGTACCGCCAACTCGCTCCGCACGTCGTCGAAATACGGGATGTAGTAGGGGTCCTTCAACACGTTTCCGGAGCGATACGGCTTCCCCGTCGCGGCGACGTGGCTGGTGATCCCGCGGCCCGTCTCCTCCGAGACCTTCAGCCGCATCCGCCGCTTTTCCTCGTCCCAATCGTGCCCGACGGTATGATTGACCAGCAGCTCGCCGCGGTCGTGATCCACAATTGCGAGGAATCCCCGATTTGCGCCGAGAGCGAGGATCGCTTCCTCCAGAGTAGTCTGCAGCACGTGGCCGATATCGGCCGACGAAGAGATGAGACTTGCCGCCCGGCCCAGCATCTCCGGCGTAAGACACACCGGGTGCGCGCCCTCATCGCTTTCGTCTTTCCGCACTACTTTCTCAGGCATACCGCCCTCGCGACCACCGAATCACACACAAAAAGCCGCCTCTCGGCGGCGTCATCAGCCAGGCAAAGTATAGCAGATTGGGGGGAGGGGGGCAATGGACGGAGAAGTCGATGGACGGAGAAGTCGAGGACCAATCAAAGCCCGATAACGCTGCTTACAATAGCCGGCCGCCGGAACCGCCCGGCTGATACCCTGCCGGGCAGCAGCTTCTGCCCCACGCGCCAGTTAATCCGGACCTCGATCCCCTTGGAGCCATTGTAGTAGCCATCGGGAGTGTAAGCGATCCAGAACCCGCCTTTGCCTTTCTCGTTGGGACCCTCCGAGATCAACGTCAGAACGCGACGGCCCGTGCTTACGTCCCAGAATTGCACTCGTCCCCGAGCGAACCCGCCTCCGATGACCAACCGGCCATTGGGGTGGAATCGAATGTCGCCGACCGGCCCGCTGGATTCGAGGTATCGGACGAGAACGCCGTCCGTTGCCCGATGGATTTGCACGCCGCTGTCCTGCGAGGTCGCCACCAGTCGCCCGTCCGGCGAAAAAGCCAGTGAGTGCGGCTTCCTGCCTGCTGCAAAGGATGCGCGGACTCTCCCCTCCGGGAGATCCCAGAGTTGCCATAGGGCTGCCTCCGAGCAGTCGTCAGAGTCGCACGGACACGTGAGCTCGGCCAGCGTGCGGCTGTCGGGAGAAAACGCCTGTGGCTCCTCGAATCCCTTCAGTTCCCTTGATTCGCCGCCGGCCAGATCGTAAATGAACGTGTGGCGGATGCTCGGAGCATCGTAGCCTTCTGCGACGAACAGCCGGCTGTCCGGTGAGAACACACCTTCCGAGAAGTCGCGAACATGGGGTCCTATCGCGTGCGTCTCGGCGCCTGTGGGGACATCCGTCACATGCAATACCCCGTCTTCCGATTCACTCATGGATAGGAGCAGCCGACCGTTTGGAGAGAGGAGAAACGACTGAGGCTTCTCGCCATCCTTACGAGGGGGTATCGGGCTCTTCAGCCGTCCTCCGGTTTCGGCATTCCACATGTCGAAGTCAAAGTAACCTGGCACGACGAGGGCTTTCGGGTCCTGAAGAAAGAAAGAGTCACAGCATGGCCAATCGCCTCCGGCAAAGATTCGCGCCGCGGCCACCCGATCCAGAGACCAGACAGTGATGGATTCCTGGCGGACCACCGCCAGCTTTTGACCGTCAGGCGAGACCGACATGGCCTGGGACCCCGTGTCGCGGCTGGGAATGGTATGGAGGTGCGAGAATCGCGGTAGTGAATACCGGCTCGGGCCGGCGGCCAGCATCGAGCCGTCGGGGGAGATCGCAAGTGGGTCCTCCACGTTCACGGACCCGGGGAGTTTGCGGATGACTTTGCCGTTGGATACATTCCAGACCTTTGTGGTGGCGTCCTCCATGTGCCAGCCCTCGGTGGTCGTCAGCAGCTTCCGACCTTTGTCGAAGAGCAGGAGGCTGTTAGTAGGCGGAGACGGTCCGAAGTAGTCGGGCTTGCTCCATATCCGCCGACCCGTGCGCGCATCCCACATGACCCTGCTAAACGTCCGGGCCACTTCCCATTCTTGTGCCTCAGGACTCCCAGCCTCGAACTCCGTCGGAGTTCTCCATCCGGGCTGGTCCGCGCTGGTGGCCAGGAGTTTGCTGTCCGGGGAAAACGCAACGGGTCCGATGATCTTGCCGTCGTTCTTCAACACGTGGAGCAGTTTCCCGCTACGTGTGTTCCACAAGGCCGCCCGCTCACCAACGACGAGAAGCAGGCTTCCATCAGGAGACATCCGGACGATGTCGCCTTCCTCCAGCCCTGGTGTCAGGATGGTTCGAACCAACTTGCCCGTGGGAATACGCCAAAGACGCGCGTATCCCTTCTGAGCGTCGACGAGCAGCGTTGAATCCGCTGAGAAGAAACACCCGGACGACATAACCCCGGCCAACCGGCACACCTCTCGACCAGTTGACGCCAAGATCACGCCAACAGGTTTACCGCCGCTGGCCACTGCGACGTATTTGCCGTTCGGGCTCAGGGCCACTAGCTCACCGCCAGCGCGAATCAGCCGGTGGCGCAGGACCCGCCAGGTCTTAGGGTCCCAAATTGCCAGCCCATCCACGGAGTTGGCGATAGTCACAAATGAACGCCCGTGGTCCGCCCACGCTTGGGCACGGCACTCCTCCGGCCAGCCCAACTGCGGCACAAGCTCCGGCTTCAGGGCTGAGAAGGCGCACGTGCCGCACAGCGTCGAGAGAAGAAAGCAGGCGACAACCATCCGCAGAACACCGCGGACATACGCTCGCGCCGAGTCTTCCGAGCGATAACCCTTGCTGACCAACTCTGCCATGCCAAGTCCTCCTTGCCCGCTTCTCCAGTATACAGTATCCGCAACCCGGGAACAAAACCCAGCCCAACGTCGTCTATTCACTACTAGTGGTCAGCAGGCAGCGCCACACTAATCACGAATCACGAACCACTCAATCCGGAGGCTCTGCCACACTGATCACGAACCACTAACCACTAACCATTCGATCCGGAGCGGCGTCGGTGGGTATCAGAATGAAACTGAGGCATTTCGAGAAATCGTGCGCTCTTTTTAGCTGCTTTTTCACCGTGGGCGGATTTGCAGTCGGCAAGAGGGGTCTCCAGGGTCGGCAGAGGGGGCCGGAAACGCTGTACGAAAGCCGACAACTAGCAACCGGCAGCCAAAACCCGACCAGGTGTCATCCGCGTTTCACCTTTTTCGCGGGTTGGTAGTCGGCGGCGGGCGACTTGCGGCCGGCTCGTGCGTGAGTCCATCAGACGGAGCCGCAAAATTCCAGCCTAAAACGAAATAACGAATTGAACTCGGATTTGGGCGCGGTTTCCGCCTGTGGTAATATCAGAGGGATGGACCGATCTTACACAGAGTTGATTGCAAGGCTCAAGCAGGTGGAAACCTCCTCCCGCAACGTCCGGATGCGCGAGCTGGGCGATTTCCGGATTGCCGAGCGCGAATATACGCTGTATCGTATCGATCTAAAGGGCGGGGAGCCGGGTCCGGTCCGGGTTTGCATCTCCGCGGGGATGCACGGCGATGAGCCTGCGGGCATTGAGGCGGCGGCCCGGTTTCTGGAGAAGAGCGCGAACAACGAATCGCTGCTCACGATCTTCTCCTTTGTCATCTTCCCCTGCGACAATCCTTCCGGGTACGAACTCGACACGAGGTACAACGCGCTCGGCGTCGATCTAAACCGCGAGTTCAACACGCGCCGGCCGGCGGACGAGGTCGCGATTCTGCAGAATGCGGTCGAGGGCGAGCAATTCGATCACGTTTACGAGCTGCACGAGGACGTAGACTCCTACGGGCTGTATCTATACGAATTGGCGGTTGACAGCTCGCTCAGGGTCGGGCCGGAGATCATCCGCGCCGTGAGCGCCGCGGGATATCCGATCAACCTCGATGAGTGTATAGAGGGCCGCGAGGCGCGCTGCGGGGTCATAGCGCCGGGCATCAGCCGGTTCCGCAAAACCCGTCTGCCAAAGGCGCTCTATATGGCGAGACTCGGCGCGCGGCATGTTATGACCCTGGAGACACCGGGACGCGCGCTGCCTGTGGAAGATCGGGTGACCATCCAACTGATGGCGCTGGCGATTGCTCTGGAGAGGGCAAGGGGAAGGTATGAGGCATGAGTTCGGTGTGCGTCTTGTGCGGCTCTGAAACCCAAGCCCCGATATTAACCGGTCCGGACCGTCTTCTGGGGCTGCCGGGCGTTTATACGGTAGTGCGTTGCCGTGGGTGCGGACTGGGGCGGACCGAGCCTCAGATTCCGCCTGAGGAACGAGCGAAGTACTATGCTCCGGAGGAAGGCGGCGAGGCCGGGAAGGCTGACCGTATCGCCATGTATCAGTCAAGAACGGCGGCCCTGGTGGACCGCGCGGCGCCGCCGGGGAAAAACAGGCGCGTCCTGGATATCGGCTGCGGTGAAGGCATATTCCTCGATCTTATGCGTGGACGGGGATGGGAGGTCTCCGGCGTCGAACTGGGCGCCGAAAGCTCCCGTGTCGCGCGCGAAGATCGCGGGCTCGATGTCACCACGGGCAACCTGTCGGATTTGCGGGCGGAACCGGGGTCATTTGAAGCAATAGTGATGTCGCACGTGCTCGAACATCTTTCCGACCCCATGGAGCAGTTGCGGCGCGTCGGCGAATTGCTCGCGCCCGGCGGGCTCTTGTGGCTATCGCTGCCGAACTACGGCAGCCTGGAAGCCAGGCTGTTCAGAGGGAACTGGTACAATTGGGCATTGCCGCCGCACTTGTTCCATTTCAACGTCGGCGCCGCGTACATGGCTGTGGGAAAGGTCGGGCTCCGTGTGGACCGTATCACTTACCTGCCGTTCTTTTCGACGGCGCAGAGCCTGCGATATGCTCTGAAAAGGGGAGCGCTTGTTCCCGCCGTCACTCCCGCCGCGAGCGATCAGACGGTTCACGACGCCGGCAAAGACAAGCTGAAAAGCATCATCTTCAGGACCATACTGACGGTGTCGCACCTGTTGGGCAAGTTCCTGCCAGGGGAGATCATGGAGATTCAAGCGCGCAAGCCATAAGGGTTCCAGGGCTCCAGGGTTCTAAGGTTACAGAGTGTGTCCGGTCAACGAAGCCCCTCAAAACCCTATAGTCCTACAATCCTATCACCCGTCCCCCTACGCCGCCCTGGGCAACTCGATCTGTTCTTGAGTCGCGCCGACGGCGGAGCACAGGCTTTCCATGAGCTCTGACGCCGTCGCCGCGTCGTCCGGATAGGACGCCCAGGCAACCTGCAAGTCCACCGTGAACGCGGGACGGGAATTGGCGAACTCCGCGTCCAATCCGCGCAGCCGGTCCTCGATCCTCTTCGCGACCGCGCCGGACTGCGCGCCGGTGTGTGGCAGGATGAGCGCGAAGATGTCATCGTCGTACCTGGTTACCACGTCCAGCTTGCGCGCCGTATCACGGACCGTGTCCGCGATCTTCGTCAGGACGTTTTCCGTTCGCAGGCAGGCGGCGCTCGGCGAGGAGCTCTTGAGTCCGAACTTGACGAAGATGGCTCCGACGGAATGCTTGTAGCGGCAGGCCCGCGTGATCTCCTCATCGAGCCGGTCGGTGAAGTAGGACCGGCTGTAAAGGCCCGTGGTCGAATCCACAACGGTCGTCGGGGCCGCCATGGCGGTATGGCGCAGGCGCTTGTTCATCTGGTGAAGCTGGATTTGCGCATCTTTCAGCTCTTCCGTCATAAGGATCTTCTTCAGCTTCTTAGTGCTGTTGCGAAGTATGTGAGACACGTAGTTGCACGATATGCCGAGTTTCTTGGCTATCTCGGTCTGATTCAGATCGAGGTAGAAGAAGTGGTTGATGACCGTCTGCTCTATGGTTTTCAGCCTTTCGAGCGACGCTTTGAGAACGAGCTTGTCTTCAATGGGCAGCTCCAGGTCTACCCACCTCTGAGCTTTGATCTTGTCGGCGTCCACGGGGAACGAGGTGGAATCATCGCGATCTCCGTCAAGCGACGTGACTTTGAAGACTTCGCGCGTGGTGAGCAGATCCGCGACGGCGTCTTCGCTCAGGCCCATCACATCGCCGATCTCCTGGTCCGTGGGTTGTCTGCCCAACTGGTGCGAGAGCGATTCGATGATCCTTCCCATTCGCTGGTTGAGCTCCTGAAGCCAGGCGGGCTCCTTGATGATCTTGCCCTTGTCGCGGAGATAATGTTTGATCTGGCCTATGACGAAATGAGTCGCGTAAGTGGAGAACTTCACTCCTTTGGAGGCGTCGTACAGATCGACCGCGGTTATCAGGCCGATGTATCCTTCCTGCACGAGGTCGTCAACAGGCTCGCCCGCTCCGGTAAACCGGCGGGCGATGCTCTCTACGAGGTTGCTGTACTGAAGCACTATGTCGTCGCGCAGCTTCTCATCGTGCGTGCCGGCATATTGCGTCAGGCGTTTCTGCACCTCGTCTTCAGTCAGTTTCTGGACTCGCAAGTTTGGCATACTACTATAATCCAATCCACAGTCTGTATAGTGTTGTTGGTTGTTACACTCAGCGTCATAAGTCCTATCCGTCCAGGTACCTTACCTGGACGGCGGTCATCCTCCAACCTGGAGGGATAAGATGCGCAATCATTTATGACGCTATGTATAGTTGTCCGACTCTCTAGCCCGATTTATTCACGGAACGCTTGTTCTGCGGACGCCCCGCGGATGTCATCCTGAGCGTGCGAAGGATCTTCTCCCGGATAGCTGCAACGTCCAACTGCGAAGCCGAACCTGGCGCTTGTGCGATAGAAGATTCTTCACTGCGTTCAGAA
>JAUSGG010000048.1 GCA_030649165.1 Armatimonadota bacterium | reverse complement strand
TCCTCGGAAGAAGACGAGCGTAATCCCCTCTCCCTTGACGGGAGAGGGTTAGGGTGAGGGTGATACAATTCTACCCATTCCTGTACTCTTACCTGAGCCGCTACGGACGGTTGACGGTTGTCAGTTGGCGAACACACGTAGATTAGACGATAGCCGGAATGTGGGTGTTTCGGAGAGTCGAGAGAACCTCCCCCTGGCCCCCTCCTGGGAGGAGGGGGAAATCGTGCCGATCCTTCGGTAGCAAAGCGCAGCGACGCTGCCGAAGGATGCCTAACTCCCATTCTAACTCCTAACTCCTTCCTCAAGCCCCCCTTAAGAAAATGGCGGAGTACTGGACATAGAGGTTTTTTGCCTGTGTTTCGCGAATAGTCATCTTATCCCAGTCATAATCGTGGTGAAGTAAGATGAAGCTCTTTAGAAGAAGCTATGCGTCCGGCGGGTCGGAACAACCTCTGCTCGGATGCACGGTGGGCGAGCTATTCGACTCAGTCGTCTCTCACTATCCGCATCATGAGGCGCTTGTCTCGCGTCACCAGAACCTCCGGTATACATACCGCGAGTTGGGTCAGGCCGTGGATGACCTGGCGCGCGCGCTTATGGCAATCGGGGTCGCAAAAGGCGACCGCGTTGGCATCTGGTCTCAGAACAACGCCGAATGGGTCCTCGTGCAGTTCGCGACCGGCAAGATCGGGGCCATCCTTGTCAACATCAATCCGGCTTATCGTGTACCTGAACTGGAATACGCGCTGAAACAGTCCGGGACAAAGGTCCTGATACTTGCGCCGTCGTACAGGACTTCCAACTACGTCGAGATGATGCGGCAGCTTATCCCGACGCTGTCCGGAGCGAACGGAGAAGTAGAATCCGAAACGCTGCCCGAACTGAAGACCGTGATTACGCTGGGCGAGGAAGAGCACGCGGGCTTTCTGTCCTGGGCCGGACTTGTCGGACGCGCCTCGGAAATAAGCAAGGAAGATATGTATACCCGTCAGGCGGAGCTGCAGTTTGACGATCCGATCAACATACAGTACACGAGCGGCACGACGGGACTTCCCAAGGGAGCGACGCTCACACACCACAACATCGTCAACAACGGCTACTTCATCGGCGAGGCAATGAGGTTCACAAACGAAGACCGCCTCTGCATCCCGGTCCCGTTCTACCACTGTTTCGGGATGGTGCTCGGCAATCTGGCCGCGGTCACTCACGGGGCGACGATGGTCCTGCCGAGCGACAGGTTCGAGGCCGCCGCCGTGCTGGAAACGCTGCAGGAGGAAGGCTGCACCGCGGTCCACGGCGTTCCGACGATGTTCTCCGCTATGATGGAACACCCCGACCTGGAGAAGCGCAGATTCCCGAAGCTGCGGACCGGCATCATGGCCGGCTCACCCTGCCCGATTGAACTGATGAAACAGGTCATCAGCGTCATGGGGGCACGGGAGATCACGATTGCCTACGGCATGACCGAGACCTCACCCGTCTCATTCCAGACGACGGCGGACGACCCGATAGAGCTTAGGGTTTCGACGGTGGGACGTATCCACCCGCACGTGGAGGCCAAGATCATCGACAAGCTGGGGAAGACGGCGCCCATTGGCGAACCGGGAGAACTGTGCACGCGGGGCTATCTGGTTATGCCGTACTATTGGAACAACCCGGAGGCGACCGCGGAGGCAATCGACGTCGTTGGATGGATGCACACCGGCGATTTGGCGGTAATGGACGAGAACGGCTACGTCAACATCGTGGGCCGGATTAAGGACATGATCTCCCGCGGCGGGGAGAAAGTCTTCCCGCGCGAAGTCGAGGAGGTCCTCTACACGCACCCCAGCATCAGCGAAGCCCAGATCATCGGCGTGCCGAGCGTCAAGTACGGCGAAGAGGTCATGGCCTGGGTCAAACTGAAAGAAGGTGAAACGCTCACTCCCGACGGGATTCGCGAGTTCTGCAAGGACAGGATGGCCTACTTCAAAATACCCCGCTATATAAAGTTCGTCACGGAATTCCCGATGACCGTGACCGGCAAAGTGCAGAAGTACAAAATGCGCGAGGTCTCGATAGAGGAACTCGGTTTGCAGGACGCGGCGCGAATAAAGACGGCGTGATGCGCATCCCGTAGGGGCGATCCTTGTGATCGCCCCCTGGCAGGCGCCAGCGGTACTGATAATAGTTTCGATCCTTCGGAAGCAAAGCGCAAGCGTCGCTGCCGAAGGACACCCCCCTCACTCCAACGACGCGCAACGGAACGCCGGATCGTCCTCCCCAAGCATCAACTGCCCGTAGCTGAAGTGACGCCAGTCCTCCGGCACATCGACCAGTCCCCGGCGCACAGGATTGGCGTGAATATAATCCATCTTCTGACTGATCACCGACTCGTACTGCACCGGGAACACCCTCGGACGCTCCTTCCACAGTCCTCCCGCTCCGAGTTTCAACCGCTTTGTCGTTTGCCCCAGCGACCGCTGCAGGAAGCGGACGACGTTGTCCGCTTTCTCGGACCAGATCAGCACGTGCACGTGCTCAGGCATTATGACGTACGCCAGTACCTTCACAGAGAACCGTTCCGAGTTCCGCCGCCACTCGTCGTACAGACAAGTAATGACCGTTTCCGTCAGGAGCGGCTGCCAATCCTTGCAGGTGAATGTGGAAAAGTGCGCGTGGTTGTCAGCGTAATAGTTGTGCCACCTGTTCACGGGGCCATTATACCACGGTGGTTCCTTCGGCAGCGCCGCTGCGCTCTGCTACCGAAGGATCACAATCCTCTCTGCCGATCGCCGCCCTGAGTTTGCCCCTTGACAAAGCTCGCCTGTCTGGTCATAATGACACCAACTTGGAAACATGTGTTCGTGCCTTGGAGTGTCGACTGAACCGTCCGATACTTATAGCCGGTAGGTCGGCCCAGATTGCCTGGCGAGGGGCATTTCCAAGGCTTGAGGCGTCACGCTGGGATATACGGAATGTGGTATTTCAGATCGAGCGGGCGGAGGCTTTCGACCCCTCGATTCATGTAAGGGCGACCGAGCTAGCTAGGCTGCAAGGTTTACTGAGCCCTAAGCGTCGCGGACACGACTCGAACCATATAAGGAGGCGCCGACATTGTTGACCAGAGACATAAGGAACATGACCGATGCTGAGCTGTCGGTAGCGGTCAAGAGCATGATTGATGCCCACGAACCCGAGTCGCTACGCCTTGACTACAAGGAAACGCTGGATATCAGCAAGGAGTCTGGGAAGAAGGAACTTGCCAAAGACGTTTCATCCTTTGCCAACGAGCAGGGCGGCGTGCTCATATATGGTGTCCCGGAGGCGCGAGACGGTGAGTTGCCACGGCCGAAAGCTCTCGCGGAATGCGGGATGGAGATCGACCGCGGTCTACCGGAAAGCATAGAGAGGATTCTGATATCAACGGTGCAGCCTCCACTTCACGCTCTCGCTGTTCGAGTAATAGACCTGCCTGAAATCGCCCCGAAGTACTTGTTGCTCATTCATCATCCAGAAAGTTACTGGCGACCCCATATGATAGAGGGCTACGGTGTTCGGCGATACTATCGGCGTGGCAACCTCCAAGCTGTGATTATGAACGAGCGTGAGGTAGAGGCAGCATATCTGGCGAGGGAATCGGCTCGTGCGCATGTCCGTGATTTCTTTAGAGCAGCCTCATTCGGCAACCATCCTGGCACTGTGCTGAGAGCTACAGCTTGTCCCGTCCTCAGAGGACAGTTCAAGGAAATGCTGTTACATCCAGGCATTACAAACTGGCTGAGCAATAATGCCCCGTTTTCCCTTCATCTGTCAATGACTGGCGACTGGGCGCCCTTCCTCGATGGTTGGCGATTTCTGGGCGCAGAGAAGGGCAACATATCCGGCAAGTTGTACGAGATGAGGCTCTTTCACAACGGGGCGATCTGCCTGAACCTGGATGTGGGTTCCGACTGCGTGTTTGAAGGTTTCCTTGCCCTGAGCGAGCTTCGTGAGTATCTGTCTGATCTGCTCCTAAGGTCTGCGGGACGCACATTCAGTGCTTTGGGTATAGGCGGTCCTCTTGTCCTCCAAATAAGCCTGTTCGGCGCTCGGGGACTCGGATGCGTGAGAGACAACGATGAGTATCAGCAACTTTCTGCCGCTCATCGCAAAATCGAAAATGGTGAGCCGGCACGGTTTAAGGGTCGCTTCTATAGCACGTTGGCAGAATTGGAGAAACGGTACGAGGATGGAGATCAGATAGTCTTCGAGGAAGAATCATCAGTAAGCGATATACAGGAGCAGACCGAGAAAGTCTTGGATAGGCTGATCTCTCGCCTAGGCACGGCGTTCGGAGTATGGAGGTGAGGCCGTGAAGCGTGACATGGAACTCGTGAGAAAACTGCTGCTGTACATCGAAGATAACCATAAGTACAAACCACTCCATTCGCAGCATGTGGAAATCGGCGACCATTCAAAACAGGAGATCGGTTATCACCTCAAAATCATGGCTCAAGGGGACCTTATTGACGTGCAGGATATCACTGCAATGGGGCACCAGGCACATCGATATTTCACTGATGGAATTACCTGGTGTGGTCACGATTTCCTGGACGCTGTAAGGGATGACAACGTATGGAGCCATACAAAGGAAGCATTCAAACCCGTGGGTTCCGCCTCCTTTGAGGTGGTCAAAAGCGTCGCGATAGCTTACGTCAGCAGCAAGCTGGGGCCATCATAAGGGTTGACCGATGTGACTGATCGTGGCGACAAGACTGTGCGTGGAGTTCTGATCCTTCGGTAGCAGAGCGGCAGTGCCGCTGCCGATCTGCTACCGATGGATAAGAACTTCCGGAACCCCGGAACAAAACCCGCGCGCCCGTCGTCTATTCACGACTAGTGGTCAACTGTCAACCCATATCCGGGGTTTTCAGGACGAGGCGATTACCGTGGAGTTGCAGCGCGTTAACGGACAGGTTCCATGCGGTTTCGCAACGTTTCGAGTGAATTTCGGTATGATTTCACTGCTTTTTCACCACGTTTGGAGCCACGCTCGAAGAGCGTGAGCGACAACCAAGCCAGCGCCGGCGGTGGGTTCCTTCGGCAGTGCCGCTGCCGCTCTGCTACCGAAGGATCCGGGAGTTGAGAGTCGAGAGAACCTCCCCCTAACCCCCTCCCAGGAGGAGGGCGAACTTGGTTTGTGGGGCTAGTTCACCGGCGCGGCGAATTGCTGGTTGATGCGTTCCTGGGCCTGGTTCGAGACTTCGGAGCCGGGGGCGACTTCGATGACCTTGGTCCAGGAGTCCAGGGCCTCTTTTGTCTGTCCGTTGTTGAAGCGCTCGACACCGCGGTTGAAGTAGACCCAGCCGGCGGCTTCCCCGGCGAGACGGCCTTCCTGGGTTCCCGCCCCAACTTCGACGGCTTTCCGCCATTCGGCCAGAGCATCGTCCACCGATCCCACGCGCTGCAGCGTGTTGCCAAGGGCGTAGTGCGCCGCGGCTGACTTGGGATCATGCTTGATTGCCTCCCGGAACATATCCGCGGCCAATGTGAGATGACCGGCGTTGTACTGGTCCGTCCCTTTGGCCACGTAACAGGAAGCGAGATTCTTGCGGGCCGTCTCGCCCGCGCCGGATTTGGGAGAAATGTCCAGGGCGCGGCGGAAATGGCGTATGGCGGTGTCGTAGTCGTGGGCGTCGTACGCTTTGGCGCCGAGCTCCATGTCCCTTGCGGTCTTACTCTCGCCCTGCCTCTCCATGTAGCCCTGGTAAGCGGCGTTCAAGGCCCAGACCGAGAACAGGAACAGCGCTATGAGACCAAGGACCACGGCGGCGAGAGTGAAGAACGCCTTTATCTCCGGATTGATGACCATCGGCCTGCGCGGCGGAGGCGGCAAAGGCAGGTCGATCTGTTTTGCCGCTCCGCCAAATGGGTCCGGTATCGGAGGCGCCGGCTGCGAGTATCCACCGGAGGGCGCATATCCACCGGGAGGCGGCAGACCGGCCCCACCGTAGTGGGTCGGTTGAGCGTTGAACTGGCCCGTAACCGAACCGGAGGCGCGTTCGTTTCTCAGATCGTCGGCCATCTCCGCGGCTGTTGTATACCGCTGGTTCGGGTCCTTGGCCATCGCCCCGCGGATGATCTGCGTCAGATACGGCGGAACGCCCGGCGGCAGAGCGGGGTCCATGTTCATTATGTTGTAGGTTATGGTGACGACGCTGTCGCCCGTAAACGGCTTGCGGCCCGCGAGCATCTCAAAGAGCACGACTCCGAGAGAGAAGATGTCGGTGCGGTGGTCGAGCGGCTTGCCGGCGACCTGCTCCGGTGACATGTAGCTGGGCGTACCAAAGACCTGGCCATCCTGCGTGATGGAGGGTTCGCTCATAAGCCGGGCAATCCCGAAGTCGGTCAGCTTGACTAGGCCGCCGGGGAGAATCTGGATATTGTCGGGCTTGATGTCGCGATGGACGACGCCCTGTTGGTGAGCGTAGGCGAGCGCGTCGCAAATCGCCAGGGCGATTGAGACGGCCTCCGGAACGGGCATCGCGCCGCCCCGGGCCTGCATGGCATTCTGCAAGTCCTGCCCTTCCAGGAACTCCATCGCGATATAGTAACGCCCGTTCTGTTCGCCCGCGTCGTAAATGGTCACGATGTTGGGATGCGCGAGCCTGCCCGCCGCCTTCGCCTCGCGGTAGAATCGCTCGATGCGCTCGCGTTTCTGCGCTCCCGTGAGGTTCGGAGGCAGGCAGAGTTCCTTCAGGGCGACGCGCCTGTTTATGCCGGGGTCGATCGCTTCGTAGACGATGTCGTTGCTGCGGGCGATCTCCCTGAGTATCTGATATTTGCCTAATGTGTTGGATGATTCCAATCGCTCGTGTAGTCCGAAAGCGTTCGGACATGCCCTCTATTCTCGTGTGTCTGTTGTGCGCCCTCCAGGTAAGGTACCTGGAGGGATAAAATCCAGGTAAGGTACCTGGAGGGATAGAAAAGGTACCTGGAGGGATAGAAAATCTGATATTTGCCTAATGTGTTGGATGATTCCAATTTCGTCAGTTGTTAGTTGTTGGTTGTTGGACCTCACCCCAACCCTCTCCTAGTAGGAGAGGGAGTCAGGTTCGCGGTTATTCTCCGCCGAAGAGGCGTTTGAGACGGCTGCTCCCTTTGCCTTTGCTCTCGATGTCTTTGACCTGGAGGACCAACACCGTTATGTTGTCGCTGCCGCCGCGCTCGTTAGCCAGATCGACCAACCTTCTGGCGGCAAGGGACGGGCTTACGCCGTCCACGGTCCGGAGAATCTCCTCGTCCGAGACGTTTCCGCTGAGGCCGTCGCTGCACAGTACTATTATATCGCCCTTTTGCAGCCGTTCGGTGTAGATGTCCGGCTCCACCCCGGGGGCGGCTCCCAGCGAACGGGTGATCACGTTACGGAACGGCGAAGACTGCGCTTCCTCTTCGGTCAGCGCGCCGAGCCTGACCTGCTCGGAGACCCAGGAGTGATCGTGCGTGATCTGCCTTATTGCTCCGTCTCGAACAAGATAAGCCCTGCTGTCGCCGACCTGGATGACGTGAAGCTCGTCGCCGCGCACGACCGCGCCGGTCAGCGTCGTGCCCATACCGGAGCGCTCCACAATGGCGCGGGCCGTATCGTAGATCAGGGAGTTGGCCTGCTGGACGGAACGCGTGAGGGCCTCGTCCGGATCGCCCAAGAGGTCCGCGTAGTATGACTCGACGATGCTCCTGAGCGCCATTTCGCTTGCGATCTGGCCCGCGGCGTGGCCGCCCATACCGTCGGCGACCGTGTAAAACGAGCCCCTGGCGGTAAGGGTTTCCTCGTCCTCGGGCTCAAAGAAGTCGAACTTATCCTCGTTGTTCTCGCGGACGCGGCCCAGATCGGTCCTGGCGCCCATCTTGATGATCGCCAGCGCCTTGAGCGGCTCCGGGGCCTTTTTCCGCCATTCTTCCTCCAGCGCGCGCGGCTCCAGCTTGGCGGTTATCTCCCGCGTCGGCTGTGAGCCGTCCAGCGGCGCGCCGCACCGCGGGCACTGGGTTATGTCGTTTTCAACTTCGGCGCCGCAGCCGGAGCATTTCATGGGCGATACCTCACTTCCCGGCCGTAAACGACCAGGCTGCACGAGCGGGAAGCAAGCTGAAGCAAGCTCCTGCGTTTGGACGGTTTCATCTTATCACCCTCACCCTAACCCTCTCCCTCATAGGGAGAGGGGATTACGTCTTCCTGTAGCTCCAACCTGAACTTGCTCTTGCCCATTATCACCTCGTCGCCGGGATGGATTTCGGCCGGTTCGTTGGGGTCGAGCTTGTTGTCGTTGACGAACGTGCCGTTGGAACTGCCGAGGTCGGTGATGCGAAAGCCGTTTTCGTCGGCAACGATTATCGCGTGACTGCCCGAGACGTACGCATCGCCGGCAATCGCAATTGCGTTATCGGGTCTGCGTCCAACCGTGTTGTCGCCGAGGGCAACAGCATACTCACCCGAGGTCTCATCGAAGCCGACCAGTTTGGCCACGACCTTCGGAGCCTCCGGCTCCGGAGCGGCGGTGGACTCGGCTTCCGTCGTTTCGACCGCCTCGACCCCTTCGACTCCCTCGACTCCCTCGACTCCTTCGACTCCTCCGAGCCTCAGCGTCATCACGCACGAACCGAACTTGATCTCCGCGCCGTCGCTGACTTCGACGGATTCGCCGGGTTCGACCTTCCGGCTGCCGACAAATGTGCCGTTCGAGCTGCCGACGTCCTGCAGCGTCGCTTTACCGTCGGCAATCGTGAGGACCGCGTGTTGGCGCGACACGGTTGTGTCGGCCGGGAGCACGTCCGCGTCCTGACGGCCTACAGTGTTCTCGCCGATCTTCAGGTCGAACTCGCGGCCGGAGGCTTTGTCCAGCAGCTTGCCGGGCGCTTCGGCGGCGACGACCTCCGTTTCGACCGGCGTCGAGGAGAGCAGAAAGCCGCAGTCGACGCAATACTGGTCACCGGGAGGATTGTCGGTCTTGCAGACCGGGCAGGTCACTGAGACGGCCATTTGCGTAGCCTGAGGCGAATCTACCATCTGAGTGGCTTCGCCGCAGGTTTCGGTCGTGAACTGTTGTGTCTGTGAAAGGTCGTTCATTTGCTCTTCCCTCTGTCGAGATCGTAAATGGTTCCCATAAGCGTCTTCTCGGCCCCCGCTCCGCCGCTCTTGATGTTGTCGATGGCCTGCTGCACATCCTGCGCCTGGTCGGCCTTGCCCTGCTGGAGGAGTATCATCCGCGTGCGCTCTAGTTCCTGGACAGCGGCCCCCGGCGCAATCTGCTGCGTTCTCATCCCCATGACGGTGCGTTCGAGGTTGCGGGATGCTTCGGCGACCTCGATCTCCCGCTGGACGGCCGGATTGGCGTTTTGCTCGACCAACTGGCGGTCCGGGGTGAACTCGAAAACCACGTCATGGACGATCTTCTCGGTCCGGCCACTGACCGAATCGTCGTAGGTCAGCTCCGCGCCGGCGACGCGGTAAACGCCCGCCGGACGGGGATCGAACTGAACCTCCCACAATGCGGACTGAGCGCTGCCGCGTTCCAGATCGGTCAGAGTCACTTCGGCGGTTCGCATACCGTAGGTCGGGAGCTTCCCGTAAGCCTGCCGGACCTGGACCCACCTGGACAAGTTCAGTTTCAGGCGGAGGTTTCTCGCGACGGTGGACATGAGGACCTCCAGCTCTTTGCGGAAGACTTCGGGGATGAGCTCAGGCCGAGTGATGTAGTAGTAGTTTCCGCCGCTGCGGCGGGCGATTCCGGCAAGCAGCTCTTCGTTATACTCAGGGCCAAAACCAAGCACGGTGACGGTCACTCCTCTGCTCTTCTGTTCCCCGACCATACCGACGATGGAGGAGAAATCCTTGATGCCCGCGGTCGGCTCGCCATCGGAGAACGCCAGAACGCGGTTCACGTAGCCCTCCGCGCGGACCGCCGCGACCTGCGAGCAGCCGGCGACGATACCGTCGTACAGGTTCGTTGTGTTGCCGACCTCTATTCGGTTGATGTGTTCCTTGACGAGCTGTTTGTTGATCACACGCCGCGCGGGCATGAGGACTTGCACCTGCTCCTCGAAGACGACGATGGTGAGGATGTCAGTCGGTTCCAGCAGGTCGACGACGTAGCCGCACGCGCGCTTGACGTACTCCAACGGCTCGCCTTCCATCGAGCCGCTGCGGTCAACGACCAGCGCGAGGTTCAGCGGCGCGCGCCGGCCCGCGGCAATATCCATCGAGCGAAGGCTGACGAGAACGTGGTCGCGGGTCGTCTCCGTAGAAAGGGCGTACTTGTTGCCGGCGACGCATTCCATCGTCAGCGCCTGCGCCGGAAGGCCCATCTGCGTTGGCATTCCGCCGGGCATCTGCGTGGCCTGGCCCTGGGGGGTGAACGCCTGCGTTCTGTCGTCTCCTCCCGGCGGGGTCATTTGAGTCTTGTCTATGGACATTGGTTGTATCTCCTCAACTGCGGTTGTTAGTTGTTGGTTAACGGACCTCACCCCAGCCCTCTCCTGGAAGGAGAGGGAGATGCTCCAGTCGTCATCATGTGGAGTGCGGGAACTTGTTCCCGCTTTTGCCGGCCTTCCGCCCTCTGAATGTGAGCCCAAAGCAAAGCGGCGATGAATCGCCGCACTCCACATGTCGTCGTCTTCTTCGATTGTCGGTTGTCGGACCTCACCCCAACCCTCAACGAGTTTAACGTTGAAGGTCAAATGTTGAATGACTAAGGTTCAACCCTCACCCCAGCCCTCTCCCTTCCAGGGAGAGGGGGTTACGCGGTCTCGAATCGTAACTCCGTTGCGCCGACGGTGATCGTGTCGCCGGGCGATAGGACTGCTCTTGTTACTCGCGCGCCGTTTAGGAATGTGCCGTTGGAGCTGCCTTCGTCGTAGAGCACAAAGCCCTGGTCTTCCTTGACCACCCGCGCGTGGCGGCGAGATGCTGCCATATCGCTTGAGAGACACACGTCACGGCCCGCTTCTCTGCCTATCGACGTCTCCGCGGCCAGATCGAAGGTCATCGAGGCGTGCGGCCCCGTGGTCGCCACCAACCGCCCTGAACTCGGCACGGGGCCGGGGGCCACCGTCCGCGGCGCAGAAGGAATCTGCGCGGGACCCGGAGGCAGCGGGGCCGGTGAAACCTGAGTCGGCGCGGACGCCTGAGCTGAAACAGGTCCGGCGGCGACCGTGCAATCGCAGTTGCCGCTTGCGTCCTTCACGCCGCCGCAAAACGGGCAGATGTGAGAGCTGACCGGAATCCGGGCTTCGTCCGCCAAGGGCAGCTCCGGCGGCGCCGCAAAACGCGACGCCGTCGCTTTTTCGCGGAAGAGCAGCTTCACGGAGCCGATTTCTATGACGTCCCGGTCTTTCAGCATCTGCTTCGAGGTTCGTTGACCGTTAACGTACGTGCCCAGGGCCGAGCCGGCGTCCTCCAAAGCGTGTCTGTTGTTCTGCCTGCGAATCGACGCGTGCCTCGGGCCGACGGTCCTGTCCGCGTAGATAGGTATGTCGGCAAGCTCGTCCCGGCCTATGCTCACTACGGGCTTGTAGATAGGTATCTCGCGTCCCTCGTTGCTGCCTTTGAGAACGACGACCCACGCCTGCTTGAGCAAATCCTGGATCAGGCCGATCATCAGCCCGATTGTAAAACCGGTGAGCGTGAGACTGACCATGCGGCTGAGCGACTCGACGCGCAGGATGTTTGCGACCACGTCGAACGACATCCCGCCAATGAACCCACCGATGATCCCACCGATGGTGCCGTGTTTCGCGCGAATAGCGGAGAACTCAATCACACCCTGGGCCACACCCAGCGCTCCGCCGACGATCGTCCAGGCGACCGCGTGGCCGATCACCAGCATTATGAACGTGCCAAGCGTGTGTTTCGAGGTGTCCCGCACGAACAGGTCAAACACGGATTGGGCCACGGTGAGGCCCAAGAGGCCGCTCACCGCGCCGGCTACCGCTCCGACAACAACCGTACGGCCCAACATCGCCTTAGATTGCGCCCACAGCCCATCCGCCGCGCCGAGCATACCGCCGATGAAGATGCCGGCCAACACTCCGAACTCGGCGTTGGCCACTACTATCTGGCCCGGCTGATGCTCATCCATCGGGACGGCAAAAAAGCCGCGCAGCACAACCTCGATGACCGTCCAGCCGATGAAGCCGCCGGCGGCGCCGAAGAGCGAGTTGAGTATGATTTTGGACTTCAGGCCCATATAGCCCTACGTTTCAAAGCGGAACTTCGTAGCGCCGATCCGCACCTCGTCGCCCGGACGCAACGCGCGCTGGGAGATTTTCTCGCCGTTGACAAAGACGCCGTTAGAGCTGCCGGCGTCGTAAACCACGTATTCCCCGTTTTCGAGCGCGATTCTGGCGTGATGGCGGGAAACGGTGGTGTCGGCAGGCAGCGGGACCGAGTTGTCCGGTTCTCTGCCAATTGTCGTTACGTCCGACGTGAGCTCAAAGATGCTTGCCGAGTAGGCGCCCTGGGAACCGATCAGTCGCGGCCCGGTCGAGGCCCCGGATGGAGCGGGTTGAGCCGAGACCGTGCAGGCGCATTGTCCCTGCGCATCCTTCCGCTGACCGCAAAACGGGCAAATGTTGGGATCGACCGCGGGAGCCGCGGGTGCGCCTTCCTCCTCCGGCTCGTATTCCGGAAGCTGCACACCCATCTTCTTGAGACCGCCTGCCACCGTCACGCCCCGGCTCTTCAGGTAGTAGACTGCGCCGACAACTATGATAATCAGAATGAGGAATCCGACGATCGAACCAAGGAAGGTCGCGGCCCATTCGGCGCCGGAGCGTTTGGACTTCTCTTTGGCGGACGGAGCGGTCTCCTCGCCGGCCTTCGGCTCCTTGATTGTGGCAACGGGACCGGCAACGGGGACCTCGGTCGTGAAGATGATGTCGTCGCGCTCCTCCGGGATAGTAATCTGCTGGGTCGCCTTCTTGTTATCGCCGTAGAGGACGGTGACGGTGGCGTCGCCGGCGGTTACGTCGAGGAATTCTGCGATGCCGAGGGTGGTGGGATCGACCCGAGAGACCTTTGTCTTGTCAGCAATATCTTTCAGCTCAACCAGCGCGGATTCTACCGGCTTGCCGTGGTCGGCGGTGATCTTGATGCGAACTCGGCGGACTTCGTCGAAGTCATCTTTTTGGAGGGTCAGGCCCTTGGGGTCTATTGGGGCTTTGACGATCTCGACAGCCTCGTTGCCGGTCGTGATATCGTAGACGGTGAGAGTCATCTGCGCTCCCGAAGACAGGAGGGGCAGGTCCAGAGTTGCGTTTCTTCCCTGGAATCTCTGAGGAGCCGTGTTTGGGGACCGCGCTGGTAGCCCAATACCTTCCTCTGAACGACGGTCCTTCACATCACCGTCGATGGAGTAATTGGCTATGCGGGCCCAGTAAAGGTACTCACGGTCCCAGGGAACCTTCAGCTTCAGCGCTGTTGCGGCCCCGGCAGCGCCGGCGAATGAGGTAAGAATAATAGCCATTGCGGCCGCGGATATGCAGAGACGAAACCATTTTCGGTTATGCGCCATTGGCGTTCCGTCCTTTCACGTTATAGAGTTAGAGGTTGGATGATACGTTCAACCCGCCCTCTCCCTTCCAGGGAGAGGGAGTTACCGGCCCCCCAGCCCTCAGTCCCCAGTCCTCAGTCCTCTAATCGCCGGCGGCAGTCTTGGCAACAAGTCGGATGCTATCAGGCCTGCTTCGGCCAGGTCTTCTGCTGCCAGGTCTCCGGCAAGTCCATGTAGATATACGCCGCAAATGGCGGCGTCGAGCGCCGAGAGGCCCTGCGCGAGGAATCCGCCGATGGCGCCGGTCAGCACGTCGCCCACCCCACCGGAGGCCATTCCCGGATTGCCGGTCGGGCTGATGAACGCGCGGCCATCCGGCGCGGCAATGACGGTACGCGCGCCTTTGAGAACGACTACCGTTCCGAATCGCGCGGCGGCTTCAGCCGCGGCTTTTAGTCTATCTGACTGTATCGCGGCGGAGGTAGTTCCAATCAGCCGGGACATTTCCCCGGGATGGGGCGTGATGACCGCGGGAGATTTGAGGTTTTTCAGGACTTCGGGCTTTTCGGCCAGCGCGTTGAGGCCATCGGCGTCGATCACCGCCGGCAGATCGAGCGTCGACAGCAGCGCGTGGACGAACCGGACGGTGTCGGGATCGCGGCCCAGGCCGGGTCCTATTGCGACGGAATTGCACCTTTTCAGCATAGATGCGGCCGCGTCGACCGCGTCTCTCGATATTGAGCGCGTCGCCGTCTCAGGAAGAGGAACGGTCATGGCCTCGGTGAGCTTGACTTCGAGTATATCGTTCAGGCTCCAGGGGCAGCCGAGGGTCACCATGCCGGCCCCTACTCTCGCCGCGGCCTCGCTCGTGAGGGACGCCGCGCCGGTCATTCCGACCGAGCCGGCAAACACACCCAGGTGGCCAAAAGCCCCCTTGTGCGCGTCCGCCTTTCGGACAGGCAGGCGTTCCCGAATCATCTCGTCGGTCAGAAGATCGAGCTTGAGATCGCTCTTGTCGATGAGCGCCTTTGGGATCCCTATGTCCGTGACGGTAAGGCGGCCAACATGTTCGGCGGCGGGATAGGTCACGAGTCCAATCTTTGGAAGCGCGAGGGTGATGGTCTGGGTGGCGTGGACGCAGGGTCCCGCCCGTTCACCGGTGTCCGCACTGACTCCTGAGGGGAGGTCGATCGATATCACCGGATTGCCGGACTCGTTTATCGCGTTGATGATGTCGGCCGCAATGCCGGTGACCGGGCCTTTCACACCCGTGCCCAGAAGCGCGTCGATGACGAGGTCGCACGAGGCCAACAGCTCGCGGATGTCCGCGGCGTCCGCGACCTGAAGGCAGCGAATACCCATGCGGAAGACTATTTCGAGGTTTGCGCGGGCGTCGCCTTTGACCTCGTCCGCGTCGGCGGCAAGCGCGACGGTGACGGCGACCCCTGAATCAGTCAAATGGCGCGCGGCGGCGAAGCCGTCACCGCCATTATTTCCTTTGCCGGCGACGATCAGTACCGAATTGCCGAGCAGATCGCTCAGCATGGAAATAGCCGCCCGGCAGGTTTCGAGGCCCGCGTTCTCCATGAGGAGGAGGCTGGGGACGTCGTATTCCTCCGCGGC
This sequence comes from Armatimonadota bacterium, assembly GCA_030649165.1. Taxonomy (GTDB): domain Bacteria; phylum Armatimonadota; class UBA5829; order UBA5829; family JAUSEB01; genus JAUSGG01. Next base: position 16,771 of record JAUSGG010000048.1, on the reverse strand, counting down.
CCTCTTGTCGATCTCGCGCATTTGTTCGGCTGTTACGATTTTCATTGTCCGCGCCCCGATTGTCTCTTATTACGTGCCCCGGCGGTTGAAACCACGGCCACAACGACACGAAGTCCCCCTTCGGGGACTACCGGACCGCCGTTAATCTCGAACGAGAATGGCGACGGCCGCGGCGTATTCCCGGGAATGCGACAAACTCAGCATGACGCGCGCCCCGCCCGCTGCCTCCTGCGCCCGGCCGTAAAGGCGCGCCCCCGGTTTTCCCGACGGCTCGGTGAATATCTCGACATCCTGCCAACTGAACGACCGTCCGAACGCCTTGGCGACGGCCTCTTTCGCCGCGAAACGGGCGGCGAGATGGGAGTAGCGGCTCGCCTTCGGCCTGCAGTAGTCCAGCTCCGTCCGGGTGAAGACGCGCTCTTCGAATCGGGCCGAGCGCCGGCAGGCCTGAGCGAATCGCTCTATCTCTACTATGTCGGTACCTATTCCCAAAATCTCCATTGCTTTGTCCGGTAAACGATAACTTGCGGGGGAGGGTGGTGTCAAGGGAGGAGCGAAGAGTCGGAAGAGTCGAAGGAGTCGGGGGAGTCGGACGGGGCGGACCAATCGGACGAAGCAACCGAAAAGGAAACTGCGGCTATCGCCCGAAGAGTTGCAGCAGCAGTTCAAGCGTTGTCAGCAAATCCAGGGCGTTGTGCTGGAACACGGGAAGCAGCGGAGCGATGTCCCCCGTGCGGACGTACTCGTGGTATGTCCGGGGAATCAGGTGGCCCGGTATGTCGCCGGTCCGGCTTCGGCGGCAGACGCAGGACTCAAGGGTCTGGAGACGGCAGTCCGGGACTCTGCCTCTCCACGCTCGCCGGGCGGCGTGGAGCACGTCCAACCTGCGTTCGGGAATCGCCACGGGCAGCAGATGCGCCGCGGCGCGGTTGCGGACGTACGGAAGATCGAAGCTGTTGCCGTTGTAGGTGATAACGAGGTCGCACTCAGCGAAGGATTTTCCCAGCTCGCAGATCAGGGCTTTTTCCTCGGCGTAGGTCCTGGCGAATATCTGGCGGATGCGAAGGTCGTCGCTCTCAACATAGAGTGTTCCCGCAAGGAACATGGGAACGTGGGAGAGCCCGGTAGTCTCCAGGTCGAGGACCAGCGCCCGGCAGGGGTCGCAGCCGAGGGCCGCGCCGGTTAAGAGGAATCTGGAGGCCAGCTCGCCGCTATTGCCGCAGAGGGCGCCGGCGCTGGTTTCCGCCAGCGCCAGTTCGCCATGGTCGTTTGTTACAGGGTGAGGGTCGAACTCGAACGTAACGTCATCGGGGGTAATCTCGTCGAGCTGTTCGGCAGGCGGCGTACAGGGAGGGCTCGGAGCATTTCCGCGCGCGATGTCTCTGAGTCTTTTTCTGAGCGCTGCGTCAAGCATCGGGACTTGCTCCGGGTTACGCCGCGGTTGCCGGATTCGGAAATCCGGGCTCCAGCCTTTGGGTGGCGATTAGAAATCGCCACCCAACAACGTACTTGCGCGTCCTTCGGCAGCGACGCCGACGCTCTGCTACCGAAGGATCGGTAAATCCTTACGCACCTGCGCGTTCGATCACTTCAACCCTCACCCCAGCCCTCTCCCTTCCAGGGAGAGGGAGCCGGAAACACCGTCAACCGATAGCCATCAACCAACAACCGTCAACCGACAACCGTCAGAAGGCGTGTCCGATGCTGAAGTGGGTCCGGCCTCCCTCGCTGCCGCGGCCGTAGTCGAGCCTTAATGGACCGATCGGCGTGATGACTCTGATACCGATCCCAACGCCCAGGTGCGGGTCGAAAGAACCATGCTGCACGAACTCGTCGAAGCTAGGGCCCAAGACGATTTGGTCGGCCTGTTCCCACGCGTCGCCGTAGTCGGTGAAGAAAACTCCTGTCAAACTCTTCCCCATGGGCATACGGTACTCAGCGCTAAACAGCATAAAACGATTACCCCAGAACCGGTCTTCGCGATAGCCTCTGAGTGTCTCAGCGCCGCCCACGAAGAACTGCTCCGAGAACAGCACCTTACCCGAAACGATTCCACCTGTCAGTCTGAGAGCTATCGTCTTACGTTTCTCGTCCGGAGTCTTTTTCGGACCGCCCCTGCTCATGTACTTGCGAAGGTCGATCTGCGCTTTCTGGAACGTGCCGGAAGTGGCGGGATTCAACGTCCAAACGGTGTTTTGAGTGAGGGGATCGCTGTCCGGGTCGGCGCCGGTGAATGTGGACTTCTTCGCGCGTCCGGCCTCCGCCGTCACGGAATTGTACCAACCGTGCGCCGGATCGGCATCGAAGTCTCTCGTATTGCGCGCCGCCGTGATGCCAACACCGGAGATAGCGCCCGGCTGAGCTATCTGGCCCAGAAAATCATTCGTACCGTCAGGCAAGGTCATGTCTACCTTCTCAACCCTCAGGTTGGTGGAGAGCCTGAGAATACTACTCAACGGCCTGCTTAATCCAATCGTGCCGCCCTTGCGGCGTTCGCTGTATATGGTGCCGGAGCCTCCGATCCCGGATCCGAACGTGGAAGAGAAGCGGTATACCAGTTTATCGAACCCGCTGACGTTGAGGGAGGTATTTCTCTTGTCAAGCCACGGTTCGTAGAACGAGACTTGGTAGCTGTTTCTTCCGCTCGTTACGATATCCGGGCGCCGGCTGCCTATCTCCGTCAGCAGGCTGACTTTCTGTGCCTTTCCGCGGAAATTGGCCTCGCTCAACTCGATCCGGCCAACGACCTTCTGTCTAGAACTGTAGCCCAGTCCGAGCGACACCTGGCCGGTCTTCTGTTCGGTGACAGGAATAAGGACGACGACTTTGCCCGTCTCCGTGCCCGGTTCTATCTGGGGCCGCTGATACGCGGTGACCTCCAGAATGCCGAGGCTGTAGATCTTACGCACGTCCTCTTCGAGTGTCTTCCGGTTGAGGATCTTGCCCGGCTTCGTCTTCATCTCGCGCAAAAAGATGTAATCGGGAGTCTTCTTATTGCCGACGATGTCTATAGACTGGACGACCGATTCCGTAATCGGGATGGTCAGCACGCCGGTCTGAGGATCGACGCCAACATCCTCGGAGACGTATCCGAAGAAGCCCTGTTCCACGTATTCTTTCTGAATTGTTTCGATGTCCAGAGTGAGCGTCTGCTCGTTGAACACCTGTCCGACCTTGCTGCGAAGCAGGGACATAAGCCGCTCGGTAGAGATCGACTTGTTGCCGACTAAGCGTATCTCCTTGACCACGGGGTTCTCAACGACATCGAATAGGACGCGAACTCCCGCGGGCGTAGTTTCGGAACGGGCCGTGACGGCGCTGAAGTAACCAAGCGCTTCGACGGCCTTACGGTCGGTTTCCATTGCTTCCGCCGTGAAGTCTCCGTCCGGCTTCAGGGTCGCGATGACCGCCCTTATGGCGGCGTCGGATATGTTCTGGTTTCCTGTGATCACTATCTCCGCGACCTTCGGAGCTTCCTGCGCCAGCAGTACGCTTCCCAGGCTCACCAGAGTCGCGCAAGCGCAGAACAGCGCCAGACGTTTCAAACTTACGGCTTTGCGGAAATGCATCGTTTCCTCCTAAGCTCCCGCTGAGTTAGATATGACTGTCTCCCAGACGCGGCAATTATACAGAAAAGCTCGACAGTATACAAGTTGAGTTTAAGGGACCTGGTTATCAAGGTAAGGCGCGAGCTTTCGGCGAAGCATGGCCCTGGCCCGCGACAGGCGCACCTTGACGTTATCCATAGACAGCTCGGTCGCCTCTTCGATCTCCTGATACGATAACCCCTGAAGATCCCGAAGAACTGCCACAATACGATATTCCGGCGGAAGCGACATGATCGCCTCCTCGACCCGCTCGCGCAGTTCCTTGCGCTCCACGTGCTCGCCCGGGGAGACCGCGTCCGAGGCAGGCAGGCCCCCGGAGTTTTCCTCCACCTCATCCAGAGACGTGTCTTCGTACAGCCGCCGCCTGTCCCGCTCTCTGAAGCGGTTTTTGCAGTGATTGACGGCTATCCTGCACAGCCAGGTGTAGACGCTGCATTCGTTCCTGAAGCGGCCATAAGCCCGATAGGCGGCGACGAACGTGTCCTGCGTCAGGTCCGCGGCCTCCTCGTAATCGCCGATCAACCTGTATATGAGATTGAAGACGCGCTTTTCGTACGCGTCGATGATCTCGTCAAACGCGAGGCCCGTCTCATCACTGAAAGCAAGCATGACTATCATTACGTTTACTCGTTTGCGCGGAGGGCAAGAGCAGGCGTCGGATATTCGTGCATTTGCGTCCTTCGGCAGCGTCGCCGACGCTCTGCTACCGAAGGATCAGTGATCCCCACTATATCGGATTGACCCCACCCCAGCCCTCCCCTGAAGGGAGATGGAGCCAGTCAGAACCTCTGCGTTCCTTCCACTTCGAGTATCACCTCAGGCTGATCGGTCGTGATCGCGCTGAACTGGAGACGGTCCGTAAAACGATAGCTCAACGACGCCCTGTAAAACTCCTGCTGCCCTGAAACCGTTCGCCAATACGAAAGGTAGAGATTGCCGAACAAATGCTTCGACAGAAACACCGCAATGGGCGCCTGGAACCCCAATTCCAGCCTGAACTGCTCCAGGCCAAGGGCCTCCTCGAAGGCGGTTTCCAGCGGACTGAACACTTCCGGCACAATGGCGGCCGTGAAGATATCCGCAATCTCCTGCCTCAGGACGATCTCCCCCGGAGCGAATACACCCGGCACGTGGCCCACGAGCGCGAAAATCTGATCTCTTGTGAGACCCGGCGGCTCCGATCTGGCGTCAATAGCCAGGTTGTCAAGAGGGCCGCGGATTTCCATCACTATACTGTACCTTCGCGGAAAGCCCAGCGTTGACCTTGCTGTTGTTGAAACCGTCGCCTCCAGGTCGAGCACAACCCGCGTCGGCGCCGGCGGCGCGTACAACACGCTGATAGTTCCGCCCCGGCGCAGCTCCGGCCTCGCCGTGGGGAGACGGATGTTTCCCCTTTGCACCGTCAGCGTCGCCGTCGCGAGCGGCGAAGTTATGCTTCCGGAAAGCGACCCCGTTCCCCTGACCATCGCGCTCAGCCGCGGGTTGTAAATCCACACGTCCCGGCCCGCCGTAGCGGTGATGTTGAACTTCGGGCTTATCGGCAGGACCAGCGACAAAGGCTTGCCCTTCGTTTTCGCCGACGGAATCCTGATCCGCGCATTCGTGATGAGAGCTGTTCCCGACAGGAGCGGCTCCCGGACGGGTCCGGCGGCGGCAAGCTTCAGAGTGAGCTTGCCGGTGATCGACTCGTTATACACCCCGGAGAGATTCTGCTCGGCAATGAACAGACGGTCGGCGTTTATCTTGAGATCGACGGGCCCGTTCGGAAAATCCGCGAGGCCTATCTTCCCGCTCGCCGTGAAAGAGCCTCCTTTGGCGCCGGACGCCGTCAGCTTCTCAATGCTTATGTCGCCCTGGACGAATGTAAACCTGGCCTGTATGTTCTTAAAATCGCTCGGTCCCTCGGGTGGCGCAGTCGAGAAATGCCGCAGGTTCAACGCTCCATCCGTAATCGCCAGGCTGCCCGTCAGATCGGGCAGGTCGATCGTGCCGGCGATGTCGAGGTCGGCGTCGATAGTCCCGCTTGTGCCCTCCACACGGACCGCGGAACTGAGCGCTGAAAGGATCGCAAGCGACTGCTTGTCGAGCTCGGCGCGCAGCTTGAGCGGTTGATCGCGCGGAACGGTGAGACTCTCCCAGTCCCACGGCAGCGTTCCATAGAGAAGCCCGCGGTAAGAGTCCCTTGTAAAGATAACGTCCGAGAGTTCGAGTTGGTTACGGGTCACAAGTATCTGGCTTGCGCGGATACGGTCGAACTTCAGCCCGCGTATAACCGGCTCGACCATTTCCACTGAAGCCTGGATTGTCGGCTGGTCGATGGGTCCCCGCGCCACGGCGATTATCGTGGCAATTCCGCTGATTCCCGATACGCCGGTCCACGGGCGCAGCAAGTCCACGTCTACGTTGTACGCCTCTATCTCCAGGTTGATCCGTTTTTCCCGAAGGATATCGCCGGAGGCGGTGAGGTTCAAATCCCCCGAGACGGCGGCAAATCGATCCAGGGTGATTCGTCCCTTGTCCGCTGAAATGTTGATCTCAAGTGAATCGACACGCTGGTTCCCGACCGAGGCGTTGGCCGCGGATGCCCGCAATTGTCCCTGCAACTCGTCGATCTTGCCGGAGGCCGTCACGCCGGCGTTGATCGTCCCTTTCATCGGCTGAGGAACCCGCAGCAACATCAGACGGGTCCGCTCGCCCCGCGGCGTCGTCAGATAGGCGCTGTCCCGCACGATCCTGAACAGCCGCTCGATCCGGCCGTTCTCAACGGACGCCGAGACTTCAAGATAGTCCTCCGCGGTGTTATAGGTGAAAGAGGAAACCCTGCAAATCTCCGAGTCGGCGGTGAGCGATGCGTCGGAAAGCCTGGCGGTCTTGCCGTCGTAGCCGACAGTCGCGGACATCGCGCCGAACTTCTGGCCGTTTACGTCAACATCCGTCGCGTTGACCTTCGCGGTAATCGCGGGTGAACCCGTGGTCCCGCCTATGGTCCCGGAGACGGTCGCCGCGCCCGCAAGAGCTATGTACGGCTTCAATCTCTCGTTCAGGCCGGACAGCGGTATGCCCTCCGCCGAAAACGTTCCCGATATCGTGCCGCTCGCCGTCAGCGATCCCTCGGCCCGGATCAGCGCCCCGTCCGATCGGGCGACCACATTCGTAACCCTCAAGTCGCCGGCGGCGTAGGCAATATCCCCGGATGCCGACGCGATCGGATAGCCGGACACGCTGCCGTCCGCCAGGGTGAAGCCGCCGGAAATCCGGGGCTGCGTGGCTGTCCCCGAAACGGCGAACGATCCGGACATCGTTCCGGTCGCGGTCACGGCTATGCCCAGTGACTTGGCCAAATCAGCTACGTCGGCCTGTTTAACGTTAAGCTGCAGATCGAGAGTGGGCCGTCCGGTGGCAATGGCGCCGACAAGTCCACCGACGGTAACTTCCATCGGGAACCGCCTGACGGTCGTTTCAGACAGAGCAATGGCGGCCTTGTTGCCTGCTATATGTCCACGGGCGTGGTCGAACTGTACGGACCCAATGCGGCCTTTGAATATCTCGATGTCGCCTACGACGGTTGGATTGGACGGAGGACCGCCGATACGGCCGTTGAAGTAGGCAACTCCGCCGTATCCCTTGAAGCCAAATGCGCCCAGCAGACGCCCGGCGTCGATTGCCAGCGCCGCCACTCGCAGGTCGACAAGCGACTTTGTGACTACGCCGTTGACGCGAAATGCGCCCCCCGAGGAGGAGGCTACCATGTCCCTGATCTCCACACGGCCGCCCGCCATGCGAAATGTGGCTGAGGCCCGGGAGAACGGAATTGCGCGCAAGTTTCCGCGGGAAACTTTAACAAATGCTGACACCACGGGACTGCCGGGGGGACCTGTAATGGTGAATCTGGCGTCGGCAATTCCCGACAGCCCGGCCTGCCTGAGCATGGGAGAAGATTGCAGCCGCACGCTCTTCGCCGCGCCGGAAAGCTCTATTCTGTACTGTCTGTTTCTGACGTCTATCGACCCGGCTCCGGACAGTTGACCGCCAAGCGTTGAGGCCGTCGCCCGCGATATGCTGATCACGCCTCCGGCATAACGCGCGGTAACCTTCAGGTTGGACACAGCGTATCCGGAGAGTGTCGCTCGCGGAACAGTGGCTGCGCCCGTGACCGTGAGGCCGGGGGGCCAGCCGACCAGGAGCGCGCGGACCGTTCCCACGCCGGCGATCTGGACCCCTTGCGGCAGACGGGCGGTTGGAAGCGCGCGCAGCAGCGCCGGAAAATCGGCAGCGCTGGAAGTCATAGTGACACGAACATTTCTCTTCGGAGCCAGGACAATCGTGCCTTTGGCTTTGAGTGGTGAGCCGGTGAAGGCCGCTTTCAGGTCCACAGTGGCAAGCTCGTTCGAGAAGTCGATCCTGCCCGATACCGACCTGAACGGCGCACGGACCCGCGGCGCGCTTGCGGTCACACCCTTCAATTGGCCGGATCCGACGTAGCTCCAACGGGACCGCCGTTTCTTGTCGATCGTCTTCGACACGGTCATGTGAGCGTCGAATTTGCCGGCCGAAACGCGAAACGGCTCCAGCGCCGGCCGATATACCGACCAATACGCCGCGTCCGCGCCCTTCGCCACAATGTCCATATCCAGCGATTTTCGCCTCCCGTTGTATCTGCCCGCAACCTCGACACGAGACGTGTGCCCGCCGGACATCGCCGCCGCAAATCGGACCATGGGCTGAGCGGAAGCGTCCAGAACGCCGTCGACATCATTGACCTGGATCATTGCGGGACGGGAGGCCGGCGGACCGCCGAGGAAATCGGTGACCAACGCGCGGCCCTTTACGATCGATACCCTTCCAATGAACCGAGGCAGCGGCGGACCAGGAGGCGGTTTGAAAAGCGGAGCGATGTTCCACGCGCCCGTCCGCTTGCGAATGAGGCGGACAGACGGCTGAGTAACGATAACCGACGACACGGACTGGACCGGTGGAACCCGGCGGAGGACCAGATCGAGCCACGCATATCTGACCTCGACTCGTCTGGCGGTCATCAGGGTCCCGGCGGAGAACGTCTTGCCCTCCGCTATGGCCAAATCGTGCAGGACCAGCCGTCCCAGGGGTCTCGACGTGACACGGCCCACGCGCACGTCTCTCCGCAGCCGCCGCTTCAACTCCGCTATCAGAACGTTGTCCAAGCCGGCTACGACCTTTTCAACTTGTACGCGCATATAGAGCCCCGCGGCGATGAGGAAGGCCGCGAGGAGCGCGAGCGTTATCAGGAGAAATAGAAATCGACGCCTGCGATTCATCGATCAGTCTGAACCTTTGGCTATAGAAAGAGTCGGAGGAGTCGAACGAGTCGGAAGAGTCGAAAGCGCCATACCCTCGCAATCCCGCGACACCACGAACCTCAGCAATCCTCACAAACCTACCAACCTACAAACCTAGAATCATGCCTCCACGTAGTCGGACGTTGAAGACCTCGGCGAAGTTTCTCAAAAGCTCAGCCTCCACCTCCGGCATGGCTGGCGGCGGTTCAATAAGCTCGGCCAGGCACGTGATTTGCGCGGCGGCGAGTCCGCACGGGTTTATATAGGCGAAATGCGCCATATTCGGCGACACGTTGAAAGCCAGCCCGTGGTAGGTGACTGAGCGGCGAATGGCGACACCGATAGAGCAGACTTTTTTCTCCCCGACCCACACTCCCGCCGGGCCGTGTCTTGAACCTTCGAGACCGTACTTCTCAAGCGCGCGTATCACCACTGACTCCAGCCCGCGCAGGTAACCGTGCGCATCCAGGCCGAGGGCGCGGAGATTGAAAATCGGATAAGCGACAATCTGCCCTGGTCCGTGGTAGGTCACGTCGCCGCCGCGATCGATGCGGGCCAGGGAAACACCGAGCTCGTTCAGACGAGTTTCCGACAGCAGGATGTTGCTCTCCTTCGCACCGGCGCCCATAGTGATGACCGGCTCGTGCTCGACCGTGATCAGCGCAGCCGGGAAGTCGCCCGCCTGACATCGCGCGACAAGGGAGAACTGAAGCTCAAGCGCGTCATGATAGGCCGATCTGCCCAGGTTATACAGCAGGCATTCCGCCAATTCCGGCGAATCGGCGTCCGCCGTGTCGCGTCTTTCAACTCTGAGTTTACTTTCCGTACTCGTAAGTGGCCTCTTTCTGATGCTTTAGTGAGCGAGTCAGCTTTCCTGTGTTTGGACCTTCAATGACCACATTGCTGGTGCGGTCGTACGTCTCAGAGTAGACAAGCATTGTGGAAGGATCGATGACTCGCTCTTCCTGCCCGACAACATCAGCCTTCAGAACTCTGATGGACTGGCCCGGATCGCCCTTGGACATCTCATCCAGAAGCTTCTGCTGCGCCCGAAGCAGAGCATTCTCTTTCGAGTTGTAGTTAACCCGAACCCTGATACAATCGTTACCCTTGTGGTTCAGCTTCTCAATCAGCCGTGTCTCGGAAGTGACAGTGGCCGCCGCGCCCAGAGGCAGGATTGCCTCACTTGTGCTTGCGAAACTGTTTCCTATCTTTACGGCGCGACCAGCCAAGCTGACAATATTGGCGTTCCATTCGGCTTCCACCGCGGCAAATGCCGCGTTCGCGATAGTTTTGGCAACATCATCGGGCGTAGTGTTCTTCGGGTCGTTCTTCAGCCTTGACAGGAGCTCATCACGTCCGCGTGTGCCCACGACTTTGCCGCGATCGTTCAAATCGAGCTGCGCGCGAAACCCAACAAACGCGCTGGCAGGGAACTGGAGCTCGACTGGTTCCCCGTTCCGGAACGACTTGATCGACGCGATTTCCTCAGTCAATGTGTATCCTTTTTCCGTCTTTCGTATATTTCCACGAATCCGCATCTCTTCCACATCCGTGCGAGTGAGATCTCCCTGCGTTATGGCCTTCGTTGATTTCACCGCCTTCACGTAAGTCGTTGCATCCGGCGGAGCGAAACGAAAGGTGGTCTCCTGCTCCGGCTCGGCAATAGCGGCAACAGCCGCTATCCAAATACCGCCCATCAGAACAGACATGATGAGCCGCCGTCTGAAGGCGATGGTCAACGATTTGCATTGTTGTGACACTAAGCGAGCTCCCTATTGCGAGTAGTCGTAACGGTCCTGCCTCTTTTCCACCGAACTGACTGTCGTGTTTTTCTGACCCGGCGTCTGCGTAGTGACGTTGAAGGTGCGAGTCAGACTCTCCGTGTAGATCAGCATCGTCGCCGGATCTATCAACCGCTCTCCCTGAGCAGCCACCTGCACTCGCAGCACTCGGGATCGTGGATTGCCGCTTGATGCGGATGTGCGATCCATAATATCCTGGAGATACTGCTGCATGGAGCCGCTCCCCGCGCTGTTCCTGTAGCTGATCCGGACGCAGTCCTTGCGGCGATACTTCATCATCCCGACGAACTTGATTTTAGTCGGCATAGGCATACTTCCACTTAGCGGCGAGCCGGCTTCGCTCGTTGTCGCCCAAACGTCACCCACCTTTGCCTTACGTCCAACAAAGTCAGCTATGCGTCCGTTCCATTCAGTGATATTCTTCGCGATCAGTCCCTCCGCAATCATCAACACAGACTGCTGGACCGAAGCCGGCGCATTGCGGCCGAAAGCGTCCGCGAGTTGCCTGGCGATCTCCTCGGGATTCCGTATGCCCACGCACTCGCCTTTCGCGTCAAGGTCGCGAACCATGCTGAGGTTCACGAAGTATCCCGCCAAGGCCATATCGCTCTTGCTGAACGGTTTGCCGTCCCGGGTCATCGTGAGAGACAGAGGTGTATGCGCGACCGCGTAGCCCGTAGGAGTCTTCGAAATCTCTATTCGCTCCTTGGTCTCGCCGACATCAGTATGCTTTCCGTCGGGCCCGCCAGCGATTGCTCTTGTCGTCTTGACGGTCATTACACAGCTTGCACCCTCAGGCGGGTTGAATGTAAACGTGAATTGCTGCCCTGCGGACGCAAACGCCGAGCCGAGGCTCAGCAAGGCAATACCTGCTGCGACTAGCCATGATTCCCGCACTCTAATCGGTTGGCGCACATTACGCTCCTTAAGATGTCGTTTTTTTCTCACGGGAACACTATACCCCGTTCCAGCCCTGCCGCACAACATCAAAACCAGCGCTGTCAAAACCAGCGCCGAGTGCTGAGTTCTGAGTTCTGAGCGCTGAGCGGACCTCAGCCTGTGCCTTTCTTTGTAGGAGGTAGATGCCGCGCTCAGACCCAGACAAGTATCTATTCGCCCAGAGCCGCCAGACGCTCTATTGTCCTGACCAATGTTTGATGACCGTCGGAGCCCCTGCCTTCGGCCTGGACCGCCCGGAACAACTGCCGGACTAGGGTTGCGCCCGGTAGAGGTAAGTTTAATGATTCCGCAAATTCCTCTACAAGCCGCAGGTCTTTTTGCTGCAGGTCGATCTTGAAGCCGGGCGCCCAATCGCGGTTGATCATCTTGGGACCCAGCGTACTCAACACCCAGGAAGAAGCCGCTCCGCCGCTCACGGCCTGCAGAAGAATGTCTAAGTCTAGCCCTGCTTTCTTGCCCAAAGTCAGGGCTTCGGAGACCGCGAGGATATTCAGAACACAGATGACCTGATTGCACAGTTTGGCGATTTGCCCGCTGCCGCTGGGACCGATGCGCGTGATGGTCTTGCCCAACGCCGCGAATACGGGCCGCGCCCGGTCGAATGCTTTCTGATCACCGCCGACCATTATAGAAAGTGTAGCCGCGATTGCGCCGGTCTCGCCGCCGCTGACGGGAGCGTCGAGGAAGGAGACGCCGACAGCTCGCGCCTTCTCCGCAATTCGTTGAGCCACGGTTGGGGAGATCGTGCTCATGTCGATGATGATCGACCCGGTTCTTGCGCCCTCCAGCGCGCCCGATTCCGCCAATACGACCGCCTCCACATCGGGGGAATCCGGAAGCATCGTGATCACTATGTCACTCGCTTTCGCCACTTCCGCGGACGACTGCGCCGGCGCAGCGCCCTCGGCGGCCAGCTCGTCCACCGCCGACCGGCTGCGGTTGTGCACAGTCAGGCTGAAGCCTGACTTCAGAAGATTGCGGGCCATGGGTTTGCCCATAGCGCCCAGTCCAATGAATCCGATTCGTTCCAAGACGTTCACCTCCTACAGAGCCGTCAGCTATCAGCTTTCAGTTGTAACAGTTCAGTCTTCCAGGCATCGTCATTTCGAGCAACCGACCCCACAGGCAGGGTTATTTCGGAAACGAACCACCCCGGTGTTTCGGGATTTGAGGGTTGGGCATCATACGCCTACTATAGCGGACAACTTCGGGTCCCAACCCGGAAATCCCGAAACGGGGCGCTTCCTTAGGAGCGGAGTGCCAGCGGAGTCGAGAAATCTGCTTTTGAGCGTGACGCAACCGGAAAAAGCAGATTCCTCCACTTCGGTCGGAATGACATTCCCGCGAAACTGAACTCGCTCGCGTGTGTCCATTACGGAAGCTGGGCCGGCTAGAAAGACAATCTTACCTTCGCCTCGCCGCCAAAATGTTCTACCCAGATCGTCTCCGTCTCGGCGTCGTATCTTCCGCCCTCGACGCCGCTTGCCTTCTTGCCCTTGGGATGCGGCAGACGAATGCCGATCCGCTTGGGTGGACGATCTGAGTTGACTTTAGCGGACGCGGTGACGTATCCATCATCCAATCGCGATTCCACGCGCAAAGAAAGCGGGCCGAAATAGCTGACCATCCCGTCAAGCTCGATGCTCTTGCCGTTCTCCATCCACGTCCTCGGAATCCCCGGCAGAAGCTTGAGATCCTCGCCCTGCTCCATATACAGCATCCACCGCATCTGCATCAGGAACCATCCCTCCTCGTGCGTTTTGTGATTGCTCACGAAGAAGTAGTGTTCCGTAAACGTATAAGTCTCACGGTCCGCCAGGCTGGCGAGAGCGTTGTAGTGCGCCTTCAGAAACGCGTTCACCTGGCCGAGCCGGAGGTTCAACCACGGATGGCGGCTGTAGTACGGCTGGGAGAATGCGACGTTTCGCATGTGCAGCAGTTCGGTGACGTAGTTCAGCAGCCACGCCGCGGCGGGCTCGTCAGGCTCGACCACCTCCTGAAAGGCCAGGTAAAGCGGCCCAAGCGCCGAATCCCTGATACCGATGGTCCCGTGCGGCGTCCAGCCCTCTGCCGCGTCGGTCAAAAGGCAGACCGGGCCGTCGGCCTCCGCCCAGGCAGGAGCCGTCGGACACCAGGTCCCGTCACCCAATGGCACGACGGGCGACCGGGCCATCGTCTCGAACAGCGTGTCGCGGATGTCCTGTTTCAGATCATCGGCGGCGCGGGCAAGTCTCTCGGACTCCGTCGGATTGACCGAGCGCAGCATTTCGGCGGTCCTACTCAAACCCAGATACGCATAGCCGTTGAGCATGAAGATGTGATACGGGTCGTTGGGGTCCGCGACCTTCCCGTCCAGCATTCCATAGCCTCTGCCCCGCAATTCCTCCTTCCGATTGCGCTCGCGCCACCGCAGCATGTAGTCGCAGGACTTCAGCAGTTTCGGCGCGATCTCCGCCGCCCATTGGTCGTCACGCGTATACCGATAGTGCTCGCCGATCGACCACAATACCGCGCCGGTCTCCAGCATATACCTGCCGTAATTCTGCATGAACCCGTCGTCGTGCTGCTTGTCCAGGAAATACCGCAGAGCCCGCCGCGCAACGGAATTCCATCCAATGGAGTCCATGAACTGGACAATCGGCGCGCTCTCGGAGCCGATCGGACAGTAGACCCCCACGCACGGCGTGACAGGTTCATCCGGCTCCAGGCCGTAGGTGATAAGGTCCAGGTGCAAGAGGCCCGCCCGCGTCATCTCTTCGAGACGTTTCTCAGGCAGCCGGACCGTCGCCGCGGACGCGAGCTTCCCTTTCCAGAAGTCCGAACACTCCGAGTGGCGACGATCGAAATCCTGCTTTGCCAGCCGTTCGGCGCGCTCGCGTGAGATCGGGCTGTGGGGGACGAATGCCTCTAAAACAGCCGTCTTGCCCGGCGCGAGCAAGACCGCAATCTCTTCCTTTGGGAGCGGCCCGCCGTCGATTGTGGAGACGCAAAACACCCTCCCATCCTGCAGCATCCCAAATCCGGCGGCGCCGTCGAAGCTGTAAGGGGTCTGATCCGACCACACCGACTTGAACCATGCGTACCGCGGCGCGGAGCCTGTGTTGACCGCCTCGATGCGCAGGAAAAGCACGGCCTCTTCATCGCGGTCCATCTCCCCAGGCAAGAGCGCGGCGTATTGCGCCTCCTGCGACTCGGTGAAGGTGTGGCCGATTGCGTGCCCGTCCGCAACCAGGTAATGCGTGCCGCGCAAATTCCCCGGGGTCAGCTTTGAGGATTCGAGCGCGGCGAAAGCCGTGTAGTCATAAGTCACGTCGTCGTCGATGAGTTGCCCGTGCAGGATCGGCAGAACGCCGTCCTCCAGCCGCCGCGTGAAGTTCTCGCCGCAGCCAACGCCCCGCCCCGCCACGTATCTTAGCTGCATGGGCGGGCCGTCCGGCGACGTCCGTACCGCCTGACTGTGGAAAAACGGCCTGATCGTGTGCGTCCACCTGTCCCAGCCGAGCTCGAAAATCCGCATGTCTCTGCTGAGACCGAGCCAGGTCGGGCACCAGACATTGCGAGTATTGGCGGCGGCGTTCTCGTAAGTCTCCTCCGCCTCTCCCTCCAACCGCTGCAGCGTCGTCTGACCTCCGCGAAGCCGGACGGCATTCTCAATCTGCTCGTAAGAGCGAAGATCATCCGCCTCGGTGACAATCGCGCCGAACTGAGGAAGAAAGATCGGATACTCCCGATTCACATCGCGCAACAGGAAGCTAAAAGCCCCGCGACTTGTGCGCAAAGAGATCACACTCGGCTCAGCCGCCAGGCTGAGGTTGGCGTGGGAGACGGAGATATTCAGGCGGCAGCCGTCGCTCGGTTCGAAAGAGAACGAGTTCCCCGATACGCTTCCATCCCCTCCCCGGATTCCAACATCGGCAAGCTCGGCATTACGCGCTTCTACCAAACCCTGCAGCGCTCCACTGTCCCAGAGCACGGAGATCGTCATGTCCATACATACCTCCCGGTGTCGCAAACCTCTGAAAGGGTGTTCTGCTTCGGCAACGTTGCGGGCCCGTGATTCGTGGAGAATCCGGCGTGTTGCGTCAACGGATTCCTCCCCCGCAAGCTTTCCGACATTATAGCGGAAGTGAGGGCAAACGGGAACAAGGGGAGAGCTAAAGAATGAGTTCAGTTTTACGGGAATGCCACTCAGTTAGCATAGCGCGTACGCCCCAAATCCCCCTCTCCCTGGGAGGGAGAGGGCAGGGTGAGGGTTGAACTGATCGCCTGAAATCACCGTTCCCATTCCGCAAGACCAGGTGGGGTTTAAATCCCCCTCTCCCCTCCGCGGGAGAGGGTTGGGGTGAGGGGGAGACCTTGCGAACGAGATCGACTAATATCGATCGAGCATTTCCCGTTGAACTAAACTCCTTCGAGCTGTCAGCCTATCAGCCATCAGCCACCCCCGCTCGTTCCGCCGTGGCGTCCTCTACCAGCGAGATGAGCGGGAACATCTCGTTGTAATGCTTCTGGATGAAAAGCGGATTCCGCCTCTTGAACAGCCGGCCGGCCAGTTCGTCGGCAATCGGCAGGACAATGCGTTCGTGGGCGCAGAGAAGCGGCGACACCCGATCAATCCGGCCCGTCGCCTGCTTATTGAGACAGCCGCAGTAGTGATTGCACCGCTCGCGGATCGCGCACTCGGCGCAAGTATCCTTCTCCTCGCCGTTCAGCTCGTACAGCCGCCGCCTCGCGTTTTCGTCGATGCCGGTCTCCACGTGGCCGATTGCGTATGTGCGGTCGCTTCCGTCCCCTACGAATTGCACGCAGGGGTACAGCGCGCCGTTTGGCGCAACGGAGATTTGCGTCTTCCCAAGCTCGCACCGTTCCGCCCTGCAGCTTCCCGGAAAGACGTGGGAGGATATCTTCACCTCGACCGGGCTGAAGTAGAACTTCTCCTCCTTCAGCGTCTCCGGGTAGTACCAAGCCGCAAGCGCCTTGTACTGCCGCCGAAGCTCCGACAGATGCGTCTTTTCCCATTTGCCGGAATAGTCGAGAGAGCAAATGAGATACTTGAACCCTCTCTCGTAGAGGCAGCGGACAG
>JAUSGG010000045.1 GCA_030649165.1 Armatimonadota bacterium | reverse complement strand
GACGCGCACCACTGAACTCAGGATCATCTTTTGTAGTCATTAGCAACAGATGGACCTCCCCATAACCCCCTCCCACGGTGAGGGGGGATTTTCCCCCTCTCCTTTCAGGGGAGGGTTGGGGTGGGGTTCAAACAGGGTGAGCCTTCCACAAACGATGCTCCTGCCCCTGAACTCTTTTTCATTGACGATGCAGGCGTCCATGAGGTACAATATCAGGTATTTTGGGCGCATGTGCGTTCGTGAAAGGCGCTTTCGTGGTAAGAAAAGCCAAGCGACAACGAACTAATTCCTACCTCGCTTATGATATCGTCGGAGTCACGCTGCTCTTCGCGGGGCCTATTGCTCTGGTGAGTCTCATGTGGAGGAGTAACAGCGGCGTACTCGGAAACGCCCTGAATGTGGCTTTGATGGGGTTCCTGGGAGCAGGATCCTATGCCCTGCCGCTGCTGCTCGTCGCCCTCGGAGTCCTCCTTCTCGTCGGCCCGCTGAAGGTCGTCCCAAAGAACTCCGCAATCGGCGCGCTGATTCTGTACGTCGTCGTCATAACGTGGCTGCACCTGAGAGTGAGCCCGCCTCGTCTCGCGGCGGAAGCCTATTTTCAGGATACGCGTTTGTATGCCGGAGGAGGTGTAGTCGGCGCCGCCGCGTCCTACGCCCTCAGACATGTAATCGGCAACGTCTGCAGCTACCTCTTTCTATCCGCCCTGGCCATAATCTCGGTACTGCTGATCACCGACGTTCCCGTCGCCCACGTGCTGCGGAAAATCGGGGACGCCGTCGCCACGGCAATCGACACCGTCAACAGCCGTCGCGAACGTTCAGCCGGCCGTTTGCCTGCTGAAAGGCGCGTTCCTCAGATCGAGCGGAACTCCGCGGTCGGCTTCGACCGCTCGGCCATTGGGCCCCGTGCAAACGGCGCGCCAAGAGAAGTGCCGATCGTCACCGGCCAAGCGAATTCGGAGCCGGCAGTGCGGCCCCCGCAGACGGTTGCGGAACGCCCCAACATCGAGCCGGAGGAATACGGCGATTTCAAACTGCCCCCGCTCACTCTCCTCAAGGAGTCGCCCCCCGCTCCCGCGCGCGCGGAAGCGGAGCTCAGGGGCAACATCGAGATAATCGAGCGCACGCTGCAGGAGTTCAACGTCGCGGCCAATGTCGTTGAGATCGCTCACGGCCCGACCGTAACGCGCTACGAGATTCAGCTCGCCGGCGGCATCAAGGTGAACAAGATCGTCAGCCTGGCGGACAACCTGGCCATGTCGCTCGCGGCAATCGACGTGCGCGTCGAGGCCCCCATTCCGGGGAAATCAGCAATCGGCGTTGAGGTTCCGAACAAAACACCCGCGCTGGTAGCCCTGAGAGACGCGTTAAACGTTCAGGAGTTCTGGGACAATCCGTCCAAACTTACATTTTCCTTAGGTAAGGACGTGTCCGGGTCTCCCAAGTTCGCCGATCTCGCCAGGATGCCGCATATGCTGATCGGCGGCGCCACAAACTCCGGCAAAAGCATTTGCCTTAACACCCTGATCGCCAGCCTGCTCTTCCGCGCAACGCCGGAGGATGTCAAGTTTCTGCTCATAGACCCCAAGCGAGTAGAACTCAGTCTGTTCGAGGGGATACCGCACTTGGCCTATCCGGTCGTGAAAGATGTCAGGCAGGCCGCCGGCATACTGCGGGCCGCGACCAAGGAAATGGAAAACCGCTACGACAAGTTCTCCCGCGTCGGGACGAGGAACATCGACGGTTACAACAAGAAGGTCGAGCCAAAGGATAAGATGTACTAT
Source organism: Armatimonadota bacterium (assembly GCA_030649165.1). Classification (GTDB taxonomy): domain Bacteria; phylum Armatimonadota; class UBA5829; order UBA5829; family JAUSEB01; genus JAUSGG01. The sequence continues at coordinate 14,532 of JAUSGG010000045.1, read as the reverse complement.
CTCGTCATCGTAGTGGACGAGCTGGCCGACATGATGATGCAGGCGGGCGCGGAGGTCGAATCTTCTATCTGCCGGCTCGCCCAGTTGGCCAGAGCGACCGGCATTCACCTTGTGATTGCCACCCAGAGACCCTCGGTAGACATCATCACCGGAACGATCAAGGCCAATATATCGTCGAGACTAGCGTTCGCGGTGTCGTCGCAGGTGGACAGCCGGACGATACTCGATATGAACGGCGCTGAGAGGCTGGTCGGACGCGGCGATATGCTGTTTATGCCGATAGACGCGGCGAAACCGACGCGAATCCAGGGGCCGTACATCTCAGAGGAGGAGATCGCCGCGCTGGTGCAATACCTCAAGGAGCAAAGGTCTCCCCACTACTGCCTGGAGCCCGCGATTGTCAGCGGCTCCGGCGGGGACGGGGACGATGATGCGAGCACAGACGAGCTTTACGAAGACGCCGTGAGGCTGATAGTGATGAAAGGTCACGCCTCAACGTCCATGCTGCAGGTCAGGTTCAAGATCGGTTACAACCGTGCCGCGCGCCTCATCGACGCGATGGAGCGGCAGAGAATCGTCGGACCGCTCGACGGCGCCAAACCGCGGGAGGTCCTGATCGGCAAGCGCGACATGGACCAGATGTTTGGAGGCCCCAGCGGGCTGCCATTCGACAACGAAGACGAGGATTTGGAGGAATAGAGACAGGACTGAGGACTGAGTGACCTCTATCCCCCTCCTAGGAGGAGGGGGGATTTGCTCCCTCTCCTCTTAGGAGAGGGTTGGGGTGAGGTCCGCATCCGTCCCAGCAACAGAAGAGCAAGAACTTATGACCAAAGTCGGAATAGTCAGCCTTGGCTGTCCAAAGAACCTCGTGGACTCGGAGCAGATGTTGGGCGCTCTCGCTCAGGCGGGCTGCGAGATAGTGTCGGACAAGCGCGAAGCCGAGGTCATCTTAATAAACACCTGCGGGTTCATCGAAAGCGCCAAAGAAGAGTCGCTGGACACGATTCTGGAAATGATCCGGTTGAAAGGCGCCGGAGCGTGCAAGTCCGTGATCGTCGCGGGATGCCTGGCCCAGCGGTATGCCGATGAGCTGAGTCGAGAGATTCCGGAGGTGGACGCTTTCGTCGGCGTCGGACAGATCGCGGCCCTGCCTGGAATCGTGCAACTGACTCTCGACGGGCACAGAGTGGTGGACAACTCTCGACCCGCCCGGCAATGGGTGGAGTTCGAAGCCCGGATTCGCGCGACTCCTCCGTGGACGGCGTACCTGAAGATATCCGACGGCTGCGACAACAGGTGCTCGTACTGCGCGATTCCGGAGATCAGAGGGTTGTTTCGCAGCCGGCCGTCGGACAGGATAGTCGCGGAGGCCGAGATACTGGCGGCGGAAGGCGTCAAAGAGATCGTCCTGGTGGGGCAGGACCTTACGCGATACGGATCGGACACGCACGAATCGCTCGTCTCGCTGCTGCGGCGACTGGCGCGGGTCGAGGGCCCGACCTGGATCCGGCTGATGTACTGCTATCCGACCAGGATTTCCGACGACCTGATCGAGGTTATCGCATCCGAGCCAAAGATAGCGAAATACATCGATGTGCCGCTTCAGCACGCGGACGATGATGTTCTGAGGCGAATGAACCGGCTTGGGTCGTCAGACGAATACCTGGCGCTCCTTCGCCGGATACGGGCCGCATGTCCCGATATGGCTCTGCGGACGTCTATGATAGTGGGCTTTCCGGGTGAGACGCTGGAAGAATTCGAGCGACTGGTGGATTTCGTCCGGGAGGCAAGGTTCGATCGGATGGGCGTGTTCGAGTACTCCCGAGAAGAAGGGACTCCTGCCGCCGATATTGCCCCGCGGATTGGCGCGGCGACAAAACGCCGCAGGCGCGACAGGCTTATGCGAGAGCAGCAGCGCGTTTCCCTGGAGATGAACAAGGGCTTCATCGGTCGGGAGATCGATGTTCTTGCAGAGCGGAACGACAGAGGTCGGAGTTACAGAGACGCTCCTGACGTAGACGGAGTCGTGCTCTTGAACGGTTTCAAGGGCGCGCCGGGCGAAATGGTCCGTGCGCGCGTTACAGACGCAACAGAGTATGATCTGGTCGCTAATGTAATAGATGAAGTCTGATTATTATACAAACCCGTACAGGAGGTAATGGTGTGACTACAGCACAAGCTGAGCAGAAAATGGCAGACTTGATGGAACAAACGGCAAGGGTCTATCTTGAGGACGTACTTTACGACGTGCTGCTCGGGCACGACGAACCGGTGAAAACCCGCGACATCGTCGCCGCCGTGAAAGTCGCAGGCGCAAACCAGCGAGTCATAAAAGAGGTCTTAAGTTCCAGTAATCGGTTCGACCAGGTGGAGCGCCGGTGGAACCTGGCCGCCAGGACCGTAGACACCCAGCGCCCGATGCAGAAGATCATCGCCCAGGTGATGGACGCCTGCGGACGCCCGATGACGCTTGCGGAGATGGCCCACGAGATGTCGCTGATCTACGAACGCCCCGCGGAGCATTTCGAGGAGATGCTGCCTCGCCTGCTCTCAAACAGCGAGTATTACTTCGCAACAGGCGAAGACATGTACGGGCGCGCGGACTGGCTGCTGGTCACGTCTTCCGATGACGAAGGGGACGTCATGTTCGACAGTTTCATCGAAAAAGAGGAACTGTCTCCGTACACATCTCACGCAGCGAAGGCAAAATGGGTTCCGGACGAGCCGCTTACCGGGGCGCTTGATTTTCTCAAGAAGGCCAAAGCCCCGGTCTTCGGCAGAATCCTGCAGTTTTTCGCGTGGAGGGCGGACCCGATCTCGTTCGACGCCGCGGAGTTCTACACTGCCCTTGCTCACTCCGACGATTTCCTGCTGCTTTACGGCCAGCGAGTCGCCGACGGCGGAATACGAGAAGACCTGGGAGCACAGTTGAACGACCTGGGCAAGAGGCTTGAAGAGATGCCTTCCGAGGGTGAAGAGGAACAAGCTGAGGGTCCGGTGGAGGTGACCGAAGCCGACGTTGACGAAATCGTAAGGATGATCCTGGCGGAGCAAGGCCCTGCCCGCGCGGAGGACCTACTCGACACCGTGCTTGAAGTAGCGCCCGGGGAAAAAGCATACCAGGGAGCGCTGCAGAGCCTGATCGAAACACTCCGGAACGAGCCCCGCGTTCAGTGGGTCGGCGATGGCCGATGGCGCACGCCGGAAGCGATTCCCGAATACATAAACGAGGTCCCGGCCAGTCTTGCGATTCCAGTCTATTCGTTTGTCACTCCTGAAGGAGAGGTCCTGGATCAGGAACTGGAAGACGAAGGACTGGACTCGGGTCTCCGCAGCGACATCATGAACCCTGTGGTGATGGATATTGGAGACGAGGATCCACTCGATAAGAAGCACGCGCAGCCTCTTGGCGACCGCCAGAAATGTGTGGTCAAGTACCAGTACAAAGAGGCCGGTACGTTTCCGCTCTGTCAGATCAACCCTGAGTTCTTCGGCACAGAGCCGGCAATCATCAACGTAACGCTGGTGGACGAGGGTGTCCGCCGGGAGATGTGGCTTAATCGGGGCACGCGGTTGATCTACGATATGAAGGACTGGTACAAGACCGAGATGCCGGTCTCCGGCGCAGTGTTCTACGTCGAGAAGACTCAGAAGCCGGACGAGTTCCGTTTTGTCTACACCGGGGAGACCGACGACAGGTTGTTCGTCCAGCCCGCCCGGCTGCTCGAGCTTTTGGAGTTGAAAGAGAAGGCCGAGTCCCAAGAGATGCCGACAACCGATATCATCATCACGATTATGGAACGCTACAAGCAGGGAATCGAGTTTGCGCCGCTCTTCACTGAGGTCAACCTCGTGCGGCGTTGTTCTCGCCGACTGGTGGCCTCCATATTGAGTTCCTATCACGCGTTCTATCGCAAGGAAAACGTATGGCGATACGACTCCGAGAAATGGAGCAAAGGCTTCAACAAGACTAAGAGAAAGCACATCAAGAAGGCGTAACGGTGAGCGAGGTCAGAGTTCGTTTCGCGCCGAGCCCGACTGGCTCGCCGCACATAGGCAACATGCGCAATGCCGTATTTGACTGGCTGTTCGCGCGCCATTCGGGCGGCCGGTTCATATTGCGCATAGAGGATACCGACAGGACTCGATTGGTTCCCGGAGCTGTGGAAGAGATCATGCGCGATCTTCGCTGGCTCAGACTGGAGTGGGACGAGGGTCCGGAGGTGGGCGGTCTCTGTGGCCCTTACTTCCAGTCGGAGCGCGTGGAACTCTATCAATCATACGCAAGGCAATTGGCCGAGGAAGGTAAGGCATACTACTGCTATTGCAGCCCCGAGCGACTCGCCGAAATGCGCAAGGAACAGGAAGCGCGCAGGGAGTCGATCGGCTACGATCGACGCTGCCGGGATCTGACGCCGGATGAGGCGGAAAGGCTCAAGGGCGAGTCGGAGACCGGCGTCGTCCGTTTCAGAATGCCGCTGTCCGGCACAACGACGTTCAAAGACGTGGTTCGTGGTGAGATATCTTTCGACAATGCCCTGCAAGACGACTTCGTAATCTTAAAATCGGATGGGTTTCCTACTTATCACTTCGCCAGCGTTGTAGACGATCACGACATGCTTATCTCGCACGTCATTCGCAGCGAAGAGTGGGTGTCCAGCACGCCTAAGCATATCCGGCTCTACGAGGCGCTGGGCTGGGAGCCGCCATTGTTTGTCCATCCCCCGCTTATTGTGGGGCCCGACCGGACGAAGTTGAGCAAGCGGCATGGCGCCGTGGCGTTTTCCTCGTACATTGAGGAAGGCTACCTTCCGGAGACTATTCTTAACTTCCTTGCGCTGCTGGGCTGGTCCGCCGGCGAGGATCGGGACCTCTATTCAATTGACGAGCTGATCGAGAAGTTCACACTGGAAGGAATCATTGACCATCCGGCTGTGTTCGACACAGCGAAACTTCAATGGATGAACGGGCAGTATATCCGCGCGTGCGATCCGGACCGCCTGGTCGAGCTTACGCTCCCCTATCTCCAGCGCGCCGGACTTATGGCTGAGTCGCCCAGCCCGGACGAACTCCGATACGCCCGCGAGGTCATCAGGCTGATGCAGGAAAGAATGGCCGTTTTGTCCGACGCGCCGAAGCTCTGCGACTTCTTCTTTGTCGACCAGCCGGAGTACGATCCCAAAGCCACCGACAAATGGCTGTCGAAACCACAGGCAGCCGATCTGCTGAACAAGGTCGCGGATTCGTTCGAATCGGCCCCGGAGTGGAATATCGAGAGCATCGAGAACGCCGTACGCGCCGCGGGGGCGGAACTGGGATTGGAGGGCGGCCAGGTCATACATCCAGTCAGAGTCGGCGTCACGGGAAGGACCGTCGGCCCCGGCCTCTTCGAGACCATCGAGGTCCAGGGCAGAGAGAGGAGCGTCGCCCGCCTGAGAACGGCGGCGCGCATCGCCGCACGGGAGGCAGCCGGGTGAGGATCAGCTTTGAGGTCGTCGACGCGAACACAATGTTTGGCCCGTCCCCGACTCCGGCGATGGACCTGTCGCTCGATCGGCTCGTTCAGGCAATTCAGAACCACGGCATTTCCCGCGCCTGCACGCTCTCCACGGTGGGGATTTGCCACAATTACGTCGAAGGAAACGCCGCCACCGCGGCGGCCTGCGCCGGCAAGCCGGAGTTGATACCGGTCGCGACCATCGACCCAAGAGGCTTTTTCAAGTCCTCGGATGCACCGGACAAGATCACTAAACAAGGTTTCAGGATGTTCCGGTTATTTCCGGACGAACAGGACTGGCCGATCAGCTACGCGCCGCTCACGGCGATCCTCGACGGCATCGAAGCCGGCGGAGCGCCGGTCATCGTCGGCGTAGGGCGCGCCGGCGACGCAAGCGCTCTGCTGCCTCTGGCTAAGGGGCGGGGGAACGCGTTCATCTTGACTAACGTGACGTTCGACGGCATGGCCGAAGCCGCGTGCGTTATGGCACAGGCTGAGAATATCTTCCTGGAAATCCACTCGCTGCAAGCGCCAAGCGCGCTCTCGATGATGGTAAACGAGGTCGGCGCGGACAGGCTGATATTCGGCTCCGGGTGTCCCGGAGCGTCGCTCGCCGGGGCGTTGAAGAAAATACAACTGTCGGATGTGGCCGACGGCGACAAGACGAAGATACTGAGCGGAAATGTCAAGAGATTGTTGGGCGAGGGGTAGTAAATCCTCTCCCTATGAGGGAGAGGATTCAGGTGAGGGTGGAAGTTAAGGAGATCAGACCGAGCTTCCATTTCGCCGAGACGTTCAACCCTCACCCCAACCCTCTCCCTACCAGGGAGAGGGAGCACACGCCGCTATGAGTTCGCGAGGTTAGGAGTCAGGTGTGGCGATTATCGACCTGAGGACCCAAATGGGAACGAGCAGAGTCTGGGCGGCCCAGAGCGGGAGCGCCGATCTGCTGAAAGCGATGTCGAAGTACGGCGTCGGCGGGTGCGTGGTCTCGTCCACACTTGCCAACACGTGCGATTTCCGCACGGGAAACGGATGGATCAAGCAGGAGATCGCAAAACAGTCCCGCTTCCTCGGCTGCGTGGTGGCCAACGCGAGTCACGTGGAAGAATCAGTCGAGGATATGCATCAGTACCTTCCCGAGAAGAATTTCACCGGACTCCTTGTCCGCTCGGGGATTCCGGGGCGGCACGTGACGCTGGACGAGTGTTCTGAGATACTGAACGCGTTCCGGAGATTTAACAAGGTCGTGTTCCTGGAGGCCGGAAATCGCGAGGCGGTCGCCGCGGCCGCTGAGATCGCTCGCAAATTTAACCTGACGAGGTTCATCATGTTGTCGATGGGCGGGGACGACTGGATGAACGCCGTGGCCGCGGCCGAAAAGACTGTCAACCTATATCTGGAGACCTCCGGCAACCTCAACCCTAACAAGATCAATTACGCATTTGAGCGAGTCGGTCCGAACCGTCTGCTTTTCGGGAGCAACTGGCCCTACGCCGACCCGGCCCTGACTATCGGCCTCGTAGAAGACGCGGATATCTCCGCCGGGGACAAAAAGCGGATTTTCGAGACGAACGCGATGAGGCTGTTGGGTTTTGAGAAGGGACAGTAACCGCTGAAGCAAAAGCGCGCGCGCTTTCCCGAAGTAGCGCTGTACGAGGTGATTTCAGAAGACGTGACACACAAAGAGCGATTTCTACGCACTATGCGTTTCCAGCCGGTCGATCACGTTCCGGACCAGGAGTTCGGATACTGGGGCGAGACACTCGCCGCCTGGCACAAGCAGGGCCTGCCCGAATGGGTGAACAGCAACGATGCAGCCGATAGGTATTTCGGCTTCGCACCGCAGGCTTACGCTCCTGTCAACATCGGCATAATCCCGGCTTTCGAATATCAGGTGTTGGAGGAAGACGACAGGCACAGGATTATTATCGATTCCGGGGGAGTGAAATGCCTCGTCCACAAAGACGGGCAAGCCTCCATTCCGAAACACCTCAAGTTTCCGGTTGAAACGCGCGACGATTGGAATGAGTTCAAGAAACGCTATGATCCCACCACACCAGGTCGGTATCCGGGCAACTGGGATTCCATTCGCGACGAACTCAATGCCTCGGACATTCCGATGGGCATCCATTGCGGCAGCCTGTTCGGCTGGGTACGAAACCACATGGGATTTGAGAACCTGAGCATCACGTGCGCCGATGACCCCGATTTCGTCGAAGAGATGGTGGAACACACCGCGAATTTCATCCTGAAGGTGATCGACAAAGCCGTGCGCGAGGTGAAGTTCGACTACGCCATGATATGGGAAGACATAGCCTTCAACAAAGGGCCTATGGTGTCGCCCGCGATGTTCAGGAGGTTCACCGCCCCCGGGTACAAGCGCATCACCGATCTGCTCAGGCAGCACGGCTGTGAGGTAGTCTACGTGGACTGCGATGGAAACATCAATGAGTTAGTCGAGGTTTGGCTCGATTCCGGAGTCAACTGCATGTTCCCGCTTGAAATCCGCGGCGGCTCCGATCCCTATCCTATGCGCGAGAAGTACGGAAACAGGGTCCTGCTTGCGGGGGGCGTGGACAAGACTCAGTTAATAGCGGGCAAAGAGGCGATCAGGAAAGAGGTCAAGCGGCTGGAGAAGCTGGTCGAGATGGGCGGCTTCATCCCGCACGTAGACCACCGCTGCCCACCGGACGTCACTTACGAGAACTACCTCTACTATCTCGACGTAAAGCGGGACGCGTTTGGGATACCGAGGCCGGCGGCTTACGAGGCAAGAGTTTCAGGTTCTAAGGGTTCTAAGGGTTCTAAGGGTGGGGCGGCAGCCAGATGGCTGCCGCCCTCGCAAGTTCCGGGGACTCATATCTCATCCCTTACGCTTACATCGCCGCTCGCGGTTCCTCGCCGATGTCCAGTCCGTCAACCCGCTTGTTGATCTCGTCCCAGTTCAGGTTCCTGAAGAACGCTTCGATGTACGGCGGGCGCTTGACGCCGTAGTCGATCACGTAAGCGTGCTCGTAGGTGTCGAGGACGATGACCGGCATGGCGTTCCAGATACCGTAAGAGTTGTGCGCGTCGGCGATGTAGTTGTGAAGCCGGTTGTCGTCGAAGTCGAACGCCGTGATCGCCCAACCCCGGCCCGCGATGCCGGTGGCTTTAAGATCTTCCTGCCAGGCTTCGATGGAGCCGAAGCTCCTCTCGATCAATTCGCGTGTCTTCTGATTCGGCTGGCTTCCGGCTCCTCCAAGGTTCCAAAAATACGATTCATGGAGCTTAACGCCGTCCAGGGCGAAGCTCAACTCCACCTTCAGTTCGCGGAACTCGCTGAAGGCCTGGTTGGCGGCAGCGCGGTCCGCGTTTGGCAATTTGGACCGAATCTCATTCGTCTTCTTGACATACCCCTCGTAAAGTGTGTAGTGTTCCTCGATCTGGCGGCGGGAAATTCCGTCCATCTCGAAGAGGGCCTGCGGGAGCTGCTTGGCGGTGAGTTCCTTTGGCATTGTTATTGCCATTTGATGTTGCCTCCTCTGGGTCAAATCGGTTACCAGTCGCTATTCTACCCCGGTATCGGCAGTTTTCAACCTCAACAGGAGGTTTTCGGCCGTTACGGTTAGTTCAGGGGAACAACGCAGATAAACGCGGATAAGCATGGATGAACGCCGATAGAGGATTCCTGATCTGACCGGCTGCGGGAACTGACTTCGGAGATATTCGATGACCAGGTCGTGCAAGGCCGTTCCCGCACGATAAGAACCCCGGGAGACGGCAAGGTTGGTTCAAGGAAGAACGCAGATAAACACAGATGAACACGGATGAACGCCGATAGAGCTACTGGAGAGGGATATGTGGGAATGGCAATGTAAAGGCCCGGGACGCTTGTCCCGGGCCATGGTCCGCGCGCAGTTCGCTGTTCACCGCTCACTGCTCACTCTTCAAGTCCCATGTCATCGCATCGTCTTTCGATGGCATGGGCGGATATACGGGCATTCCGATGTTCTGGACGAGGTCATCTATGCGGATCTCGCGTCCTTGTTCCATGGAGCGGTTGGCCGCAATTCCCGTCAGGATGGAATAGGCCCCCGCCCGCTGGTCGGCGGCGCAGAGATACTTGTCTTCACGCGGGTCCGGATGGAACAGGTCGTGCAGCAGTGGTTCGTCGCCTCCACCGTGGCCGCCCTCGCCCGTCCAGATTTCGACCTCGTACGCGGGATCGAAATGGGGGAATATCCTGGTCCACGTTCCTTCACGCTTCAGAGCCCCGGGCACGGTGCCGTCGGCGCTGATGTATACCGTCTCCTGACACATATGCTCCAGCCTGCCCTTGGAGCCGTTGAATACTATGTAGTAGCCTTCCCACGGCATATACGCGGAAAGTGAATAGCTCATCGAGGCGCCGCTCTGGTACTGTACCACCAGGTCCATTCTGTCCTCTATGTCTATGGTATCGCTGAAAACGCACCGGTCGCGGACATAACCGTCGTATTGCTCGTTGTCGTAGTAGATCTTGCGCAGATACTCGTTGCCCTTCAGATCGAAGTAGAACTTACAGCGTTTCGCGTCAGCACAGTCCATACATCTTTCCGACCTGTTGACAAGGCCGAAGCGCTCCGCCTGCCTCGGCGTGTAAAACTTGCGGCTTCCTTTGGCGAACACCGTCTCAGGGACCGAAGAGAGGAACCAGTTGACCAGGTCGAAATGGTGAGTCGCCTTGTGCACCATCAATCCGCCCGAATTAGCCTTGTTACGGTGCCATCGGCGAAAATAATCCCCGCCGTGAGGGTATGCCAGCAGATAATGGTAGTCTACCGACATTACGTCCCCGACAACCCCGGACATCAGGAGGTCTTTGACTTGCAGGCGAGGAGGCGCATAGCGGTAGTTGAACGTCACCGTCACCTTCTTGCCGGTACGACGCTGCGTGTCGATGATGCGCTGGCACTTGTGCTCGTCCGTGGTCATCGGTTTTTCGGTGATCGCGTCGCACCCGAGCTCCAGCGCCCTGCAGACGTACTCATCGTGATAGCAGTCTCTGGTCGTGATGATAACGCGGTCGGGTTTCGTCTCAGCGATCATCTTATCGAACTCTTTATCGGAGTAGCCCTTGACCTCAACCCCTTTTGCGCGCGCCCAGTCCAGGTGCATTTTCAGCCGCCCCTCGTTGCTGTCGCACGCGCCGACTAACTCGCAGTGCTCGCGGTACTGGTTTATGAGTGTCTGATAATACCATTCACCTCGCCCGCCGATTCCCACCTGCACGTAACGTTTCTTAGAAGACACCCGATTCCTCCTGATACCCTATCTTTGACCGACTCACGAGCCGAATCGGGGCCGATCTGTAGAATTGCCGGCTTCGCCGGCGACTAAGCCCGTACTATTCACGAACCGCATATCTTGTCAACACTCCGCGGTAGAACGTCATCCTGAGCGCAGCGAAGGATCGAACCACTTACCCGAAAACACCGACCGTTCGGTTCAACGGCGCAACGTCCGGCGAGAAACGAAGACTGGTTAGATTCTTCACTTCGTTCAGAATGACGGTCTCCGGGAGATCGTTCATGAATAATCCGGCTAGGTACCCGTTCTGTGCGCGAGCGAGGTGTTCCTTCCCAAGATCGGAATTTGCGTCCTTCGGCAGCGTCGCTACCACTCTGCTACCGAAGGATGGGAATGGTCCTTTCCTGGATACGTGTTGTGTCCGCTACCACGGAGCAGGTCATGGAGTTGATGTACTCCTGTAATGCCTCTTAGCCTTAGCCCCAACACAGTTCACTTAACGTGGCGCATCCGCCAAGTCCCCCTCTCCCCCTGGGCGGGAGAGGGTTGGGGTGAGGGGGGATCCGCTTAAGTGAACCGTATTGGCCTTAGCCCGGATTATTCGTGAACAACGCTCGGGGGTCGTCATTCTGAACGCAGTGAAGAATCTTCTATCGCACAAGCGCCAGGTTCGGCTTCGCAGTCGGACGCTGCGGGTATCCGGGAGAAGATCCTTCGCAAGCTAGGATGACATCCGCGGGGCGTCCGCAAAACAAGCGTTCCGTGAATAAACCGGGTTAGCATATTCACACCGCAACCTTTACAGGTTTGGCTTTTGTCGTTGGTTCGGGCACGGGTTTTCCGTTTTCACGCAGCGTGTCGATATAGAGGTCTATAGCTTCTTTGATATTGCGTTCGGTATCCTCGATGGTCTTGCCGGTCGATATACACCCAGGCAAGTCGGGAACATAAGCTGAGTAGTTGTCTCCGGCCAACTCGAATATAACGAGGTACTCTTTCATAACAATCCCTCCAAGCTTGCTTGCTCCCGGATGCTTTTCAGCGTGCCTGGAGCCACATCGTCGGACATGTGATCTGGAACTACCACGATGCCGGGCTTCCGATCGTTTTTCATCACTCGATGACTGCCGCGCGTACGTGCCACATACCAGCCATCCTAGTGCAGAATTCTGATGATGTCTCGGACCTTCATTGTCTCAGGGTACTTGGCACATTGTAGCACGTTTTTGCCGCCAGAGGCGGCGAATGGCTGTTTGGGAGGCCGGAGTCCTCCTGACATCCATTCCCGCAAAACTGAACTCACCCCCCCTTCGTTATGCGGTTCAGAAACGGAGAGAACTTTCACCCTCACCCTCTCCCTCAAGTGAGAGGGGATTACGCTCGTGTTTTCCCAAGGGTGAGCAGCAAGGAGAGTCGTACCGACCATTCCTGAATTGTTACTTAAGCATTTACTTCCCCACCTGAGCAGTTTACAATGAATCACTGGAGGTTAATCACCGTGCGTCTGCCAATCCGCATCTGTTTGTCCCTGCTTTTCGTAGTCTTCTGTTCCGCGACCTTGGCGGCCCCCTACGATTGGCCCATGCCGCGCCGCGATACGGCGCTCACCGGCCGCGCCGAAGCGAAGGGAGCCATTCGTCACCCCGCCATCACCGGAAAACTTTTTGCCGGAGCCTACGAAGGGCTGGCGGTCATCACGCCCGCCAACGGATATGGAGGATTCTCCATACCCCCTAACTCGGAGATGGAGCCTGACTATCTTGCGAAACACTCGGCCGAATGGACGACCGGCGCCGCTCAGTCCCTGGACGCCGCCGATCCCCGCCTTGGCTTTGCCGACAGCTCTTCGGCGCGATATGCAAAGCTTCTCTCCGATGTTCCGGCGCTTCAGAAGGTGCAGTTTGAGGACGCTTTCGCGGCGACGGCGACACAGAAGGGCAATCTCTACGCTTTCGACACGCCCGACGGACAGCCGCGTCTTGTCTGGCAGACGGAGCCGGACAAAGATGTCTGGTCACCCATTTTACTGGTCCTTGATGCGGACAACGACGGTCAGCCGGAAATCGTAGTCTCGACCCACTACCGCGTCATGATCTACAACGGCCAGACCGGCGCTTTGAAGTATAAGCTCAAGTGGCACCACATGCGCAACTACGGCTTTTTCGGCTCCTTCACCGTGCCGAATGACCCTTACCCCAAGTTCGTTGTGATCGCGGACTTCATCAGTCATATAGACGTGCTCGGCAACGATGGGAAGAAGCTGAAGATTCTTTGGCGCAAAGACATCGAGGCGACTATTATCCGCAAGCAGAAGGTCACCAGGCCCGGGCCGAACCCGGTGGCAGATTTGGACGGCGACGGACGCCCTGAAATCACCCTCAACATCTACAACGACACCGGCGACAAACGCTGGCATTGTATATCGTTCGACGCGCTGACCGGCGAGGTGAGATTCGATTTCCCCGCCGTGTATCTCCACGGCCTCGCGGACACCGATGGCGACGGCTTGCCGGAGCTTTTTGCCGAGGAGACTCGCGGCATGGCCGTGCCGCAGTACGGTCCTATCCGAATCCTGTCGCTCAAAGGAGGAAAACAGAACGTCCTGTGGTCGCACCGTCGAGGAAAATGGCAGACAACAGTGCTTTCCCACCTTCCGCTGACCGAGAACACCATCGCCGCCGACGGACACCGCACGATTCTCCTTAACCGAAGCGGCGCGGCAGTCGAGTGCTACGCGGTGACCGATTCTAGAAGCAGTGGGAACGAAACCAGGCCGACACTCATGGTGATAAGGCGGTCACCGTCCGGCAAATGGCAGACAGCGGCCAGGGTGACCGGACCCAACGGCGCTCAATTGGACGTAAAGAGGTCGTGCGCGCGGGACGGCATTACCGAGCTTCTGGTCTCCTGGCGGTCTGACGGGACGGGCGACCAGTCGTTTACCACCGACCACGCGAAAGGCAGTGTGGTTTCCTGGGGGATGGCGCCCGGGCGGACGCCAGCGCCTGTGGTGGCGCGTCTGCGGGACGGAGAGGCGCCCACAGTTCTCTTTCAGAACGGGAATGAACAGATTACCGCGCTTCAGAAGGTCAACGGCGAGTGGGCGACTCGATGGAGACAACAGGGACGCGCAATGACCGTAAGCGCTCCTCAGGATCTCGGTATTCTGGCGGCTGACGTGAACGGTGATGGACACCTTGAGACGTTGTTCGCGCGACGGTCGAGAACCGGAGAAGCCGAACTTGTCGCGGTTCGTCCGGACGGACGTCCCCTGTGGAGTCACACATTCCGTGGATTCGACGGCGCGCCTCCGGTTTGGAACCTCGGCGGCCTGACGATATGGACGGTCGGTCGATTCGCTCACAAGGACCACCTGGACGTTTTCGCCACTCTTCGCCGGTCCAGTATGCACTCGGATGAGGGATTCTGCCTCTGTGGAAAGACCGGCCGCGAGATTTGGCGGCAGGACAAGGTCGTCCTGCCTGACGACACTGACTGGGAGAGCACGCGGGGTTATGCCGGAACTGAGATCGCGGCGGCGGACATCGACGGCGACGGCCTTGACGAGTTGGTCTGCGTTTACCCGGATCGCTACTGGACCGCATCGGGGAAAACCGGCGCTATAGACAAGGTTGTGAATACCGCTAACAAGGTCTTCCCCAATATGTGGGTTGCTTACGGTATTCCGGTTGTCGCGGATTTCGCCGGCGCAGGAAAACCGCAGGTCCTGTGGGGAGGCTGTCGTTACGTGACCGCCC
>JAUSGG010000034.1 GCA_030649165.1 Armatimonadota bacterium | reverse complement strand
CCTGTATTATTCACGAACAACGCCCCGGAGATTGTCATTCTGAACGAAGAGAAGAATCTTGTTTTGCTACTGCGCCAGGTGGGGCCTGTTCAAACCTCACGTGGTATTTTCGTGATACGAGATCCTTCGCTGGCGCTCAGGATGACGTGATCGCGGAGTGTAGGCAAAACACGCACATGCTGAATAATCCGGGTTAGCCTGCTTTGACGTATAGCGTGAGGCTTTGACCTCACGCGTGAACGATTATGCAAGTAAACAAAGACCTTGCGCGCCGCCGCTTCTCGCGGGCGGCGCGCTCTTACAATATGTGGAGCCGCCCGCAGCAGCGTATGGCCGATGGTCTCGTAGCGATGTTGGACCCCGTTATTACGCCGGAGTCTATCCTGGAACTTGGCTGCGGCACGGGCCTGCTCACCAAACGACTTCAACGGGCGTATCCGAACACTCTTATAACCGCGCTGGACATTGCGCCGGAGATGATCGACGAGTGCCGTCGCAGGTCGAACGGCAAAGGCCGCGTGGAGTACCTGGTCGCCGACGCCGAAACGTTCAGCTTAGAGCAGCGTTTCGATCTCATCGCGAGCAGTTCCTGTTTTCAATGGCTCACGGATTTGGATGGCGCGCTCCGGCGCTGCGCGGAAGCAATGGCGCCGTCGGGATCGCTTGCCTTTGCCGCTCCGGCGCTCGGCACGCTGAGTGAGCTGTGGGCAAGCTACAGCGCCGTAGCCCCGGACAAGCGCGCAGGACATTCCCTGCCCGCGCTGGCGGGGTATCTCAGCAGCGTTGTCGGCGCCGGATTTGCGATTGAGGCGGCAAAGGAAGAGACGCACAGTTACACCTGCGACAGCCCCGAATACGTTTTGCAGCACTTGCGCGGCATCGGCGCGACGAGGGCCTCGCTGGGAGCGGGTCCCGGACTGAACCGCTCGGAACTTCAGAAAATGATTCAATACTACCGGAGCAACTTTTCGGAGCGCGACGGCGGCGTGAAGTGCACCTATAAACCCGTGTACGTGCTGGCGAGGCTATATTGATGTCCGGAGTGTTCATCACGGGAACAGACACGGGCGTCGGCAAGACCGTCGTTGCTGCCGGACTGCTGCACAGCCTCCGCGAAGCCGGACTTGACGCCGTGCCGATGAAACCCGTGCAGACCGGAGCAGTGAGGCAGGACGGACGTCTCATCTCGCCCGATCTTCGATTCTGCCTCGAAACCTCCGGCATGACCGTCTCGCCGGATGCTGAAGATATCATGGCCCCTTATCGCTTCGAGACTCCGTGCTCGCCTCACCTGGCCGCGCAAATGGAGAACAACCCCATCGAGCTATCGACAATATGCGATTGTTTTCGGGATATGACGCGAAGCGGATCGAAGGTTATCGCTGAAGGCGCCGGCGGCGTATTGGCGCCGATCAACGAGTCGGCCTCGATGCTCGATCTCATACAGGCGTTGTCGGTTCCGGTCATCCTGGTCGCGCGGTCCGGGCTTGGGACCATCAACCATACCCTCCTTTCACTCGATGCCTTGAGGGCGGCTAAAGTAGAGGTTTGGGGCATAATATTTAACCAAGCTGAACATGACGAACCCGAGTTTATCGCCCGGGACAATATCGCAACGGTCGGGCGGCTCGGGCGTGCGCAGGTTTTGGGCAGTATGGCGCCTCTGCGAAAAGATCAGGAGAAGGGAGCCGCGCTGAGACAGGTTTTCCGCCGGTCCGCCCCAGGCTGGCAGCTCGTGCTCGAAAGGTTGCAGTCGCGATGAGCAACCAAAGCTATTGGCTGCGCGACGTCCGATCCGTCTGGCACCCGTATTCGCGAATCCGCGAGATCGAAGCTGAGGTTTTCCCAACGATCGTCCGAGGAGATGGCATCTACCTGTATGACTCGGACGGGAATCGTTACATCGACGGAATCTCCTCGTGGTGGGCGTGCAACCTCGGTCACGGCTACCCGCGAATCGTGGAAGCGATACGGCGCCAGGCGGGCGAGCTGCAGCACAGCATGATCGGAGGAGCGTCGCATCCGGCGATCATCGAGCTTTCCGAACTGCTGATATCCGCATGCCCCACCGGCCTCACGCGCGCATTCTTCGCGAGTGACGGCTCCAGCGCCGTAGAAGCGGCCATTAAGATCGCCGTGCAATATTGGCGCAATATCGGCAGGCCCGAAAGAACCGGGTTTGCGTCGCTGGAAGCGGGCTACCACGGCGACACGCTAGGCGCGGTTTCCGCGGGTATGATTGAGACCTTCCACAGCCCTTATCGTGCGCTGCTATTCGAGGTCCATCGCGCCAAATCGCCCTACTGTTATCGCTGTCCCGAAGGGAAGGAACCGGCCGGCTGCCTGACGGAATGCTTCTCCTCGATGGAGACGATTATCGAGGAACACCACGCGGAACTCGCGGCGGTTATCGTGGAGCCGCTGAACCAGGCCGGCGGCGGAATGCGCGTTTACCCTGCCGAATATGTCGCGAAGCTGAAGGCCTTGTGCGGAAAGCACGAAGTCCTGCTGATAGCTGACGAGATCGCAATGGGCTACGGGCGCAGCGGTAGAATGTGGGCTTGCGACCACGCGTCCGTCGCCCCGGATATCCTGTGCCTCGGAAAAGGCATGGCGGCCGGATATCTGCCGATCTCCGCGACTGTTGTAACGGACGAGATTTACTCTTCGTTTATTGACACGCCGGAAGAGGACCGCACTTTCTATCACGGACACACGTTCAGCGGGAATCCTATAGCGGCCGCGGCGGCGGCCGAGACTCTCAGAGTATATGAAGATGAGCAAATCCTAGACAGAGCTGTATGCGCGGCGCGCGAGATGTCCGCGCAACTGGGGTATTTGGCGGCTTTAGACTGTGTCGGAGACACGCGGCAGATCGGCCTGGTGGGAGCGATCGAGTTCGTGGAAGACAAGGCGGCGCGGACACCGTATCCGCCGGAGAAACGTCTCGAACGTAGCATCTGCATGGAAGCGCGCCGACGCGGCGCGCTCCTCCGACCGATCGGCAGTGTGCTTTACCTATGGCCGCCGTTGATCACCAGTCCGGAACAAATCAGGGAGCTTGCCGCCATCCTCGCCGACTCAATCAAGAGCGTTGTCTAGTCGTCAGCTTCACGTTTGGCCTCCCGTCCGACTCCTTCGACTCTTCGGTCGCCCCCTTGTCAACTCCCTCCCCCTGCGCTATCATGCGCTTGGCCAGTTCCCTCTAACAAGCAACAGACCCGGAGGACATAAAGTGAGCAATGCGTTGACTCTGCACGTGCCGGATTCGCGGGATATCGTTCGCCACGACGGGGAAGTATACCTGCGCGTGCCGACTCCCCTCGGCCGGCCTGCCCTTTACCTGCTGCCGCCCGTACCACAGGAGTTCGACAAGATAGATTCGATCGTAATGGATATGGACGGGTCCAGCACGGATACCGAGAAGCTGGTCCTGCGCGCTATGCGCGATATGATGCGCGAGATACTCCAGCGCCCTGAGTTCAGATTTGCGGACAAGACCGAAACCGATGACGGCGACTATCCGCACATAATCGGAGACAGCACCACCAACCACGTCCGCTATCTCACCAGCAAGTACGGGGACAGGATCGACGACCGCAGGCTCTCCGCGGGCTATCTCCGCGCCCTCAGAAGGCATAGAGAAATCAGAGCGCGCTTTGATCTGATGGAAAGAGACTTCGTCTCCGGCGATCACAGGGTTTTCGAGGGCTCCGCTCTACGCGATCTGTTGACTTCGCCGTCGATGCCTTTTGAAGTGGCCGATCGGACCGCGTTGGAGTTAACAGACAAATATGGCGTCAGAATGGATCGGCTTCAGGC
Organism: Armatimonadota bacterium; assembly: GCA_030649165.1. Taxonomy (GTDB): domain Bacteria; phylum Armatimonadota; class UBA5829; order UBA5829; family JAUSEB01; genus JAUSGG01. The sequence goes on along the minus strand of JAUSGG010000034.1, from coordinate 69,138 downwards.
CGCGATCGACATCTACTACGCAAACTACCACATCATCCTGGAAGGCATAAGAGACGGCGCGATCACGGAAGCGTTGATCGAGCCGATGCCGTTCCTTGCCGAGTTCCTCAGTGTCTGCAAGAAGATCGGCATCAAGCTTGGATTGGTTACCTCTTCGGTGGAGAAGGAAGCCCAAATCGTCATGCCGATAGTCTTCCAAGGGATGAACTTCGATACGCCTTACGAAGAGTACTACGATGCCGTTGTCACCGCGTCCGACAACGAGATGGAGAATTACCTCAAGCCACACCCGATGCTGTACGATATTGCTCTTACCATGATGGGATATCAGCACCAGTCGCGGCGCACGGGTTCCTTTGGCATCGAAGACAGCACGGCCGGACTGAAGGCTGTACGGGCCGCCGGGATAGGCGCCGTGGCAGTCATCCATCCAGGAACAAGAAACCACGACAAGAGCTTCGCAAATCTCGGCACGGCTTTGCTTAACGGCGAGGAGCGCGGCGGCCTGCGGGACATTATGGCGCGCAGCAAGTTGTTTCTCAAGCAGGGATCGGATCAGCGGCGTCGTTTAGAACAGGCGCTGAGCGAGTTGTCATCGGTCTGAAGCGCCGCGGACGGCATCGGTTAGCTATTGAGAAACTCAGAACTCAGGACTCGGAGCCTCGTCAGCCTTCCGGCCTGCTATTCGGCAGCAGAACGGTGAATGTCGAGCCTTTCCCCGGCTCGCTGACAACATTTATCTTGCCGCCAAGCAGATCGCACAGCTTTTTCGTTATCGCGAGTCCCAACCCCGTGCCGGGCATCTTTTGCCTGCCGCGTTGGGCCATGGTGTGAAATTCGTCGAATATCTTGCGATGCTCGGACCTGGGTATGCCAAGTCCCGTATCTGAAACAGAGACCTGAATCTGTGATCCCGTCGCTTCCGCGGCCACGGTCACGCGTCCTGATGGCGTGAACTTTATTGCGTTGCTGATCAGATTGACGAGGATTTGGCTCAACTTCTGTTCGTCCGTGTAGACATTGGTCGTCGGACCGCCGTTGGTCACGACGATTTCCAGGTCTTTGTCTTTCGCAAGGGGGCGCATGTTGGCCACGATCTGCTCCATCAGCAAACCGAGGTCGACTTCGGACACCACGGGGGTCATTCTTCTTGACTCGAGGCGGGACAGGTCGAGCAGATCGTTGACCATACCCAGCAGCCGACGCCCGTTCTGCGAAACCTTGAGGAGCAGCTCGCGCTGACCCGCCGAAACCGGATCCTCAAGGTCGTCCAGCAGAAGTTCCGTAAAGCCGATGATGGAAGTCATCGGCGTGCGGAGTTCATGCGACATACTGGCGAAGAAACTGGCTTTCTGCACGGTCGCGGCCTTTAGCCTGGCATGTTGGGCCTGCAGCCGGTCGGCGCGTTTTCGCAGTTCGTCGAGGGCCTGCTTACGCTCGGTGACATCGCGAACTACGACCAGTATGGCGGGTTTGTCTTGATATGAATGATGCCTGGCGTGAACGTCCGAAGCGATAACCGAGCCGTCGTCAAGCGCGGTGATCACCTCATAGTGAACCTCACCCGAACGCTTGACGCGACTGAAGAACTCGTCCGCGTCGCTGACAAACCGCTCGTCTACGATGTCCCGGATATACTTGCCGAGCATGCATTCCAGCGGCCAGCGGAGCATATCGCACATGGCCGTATTTGCGTCGAGGATGATACCGTCCGGGCTCAACACACAGATACCGTCCGCTATGGCGTCGAAAATACTCCGGTACCTGGCCTCGCTCTGTCGGAGCGCGTCATCGGCCCGCTTTCGCTCTGAAATATCCCGGGTCACTCCCACGAGGCCGGCCATATCTCTCGCCGCGTCCCTCAACAGCCGCACGCTCGTTTCGGCCCAAACCGTCGAACCGTCTTTGCAGGTGTGTTCCAGCTCAAGCGTCAGATGGTCGGACTGATCCGGACGGCCCCGATCTTCCAACGCCAACGCCTCCCTAAGCGCCTCCAAAGCTACAGCGATGGAGTCTGGAGTCATTATCTCGTCGATGGTTTGTCCCATGGTCTCCTCGGCAGTGTAACCTCGCAGCCCGTACACAGAAGGACTGCAGTAGGTCAACTGAAGGTTGAGGTCAGTAGTCCAGATAACGTCTGTCACGTTCTCGGCCAGCAGACGGTATAGCTGCTCGCTCTCGCTGCATGGCGTCGCCGAGGCAGGCGCGCCCGACTCCTTGACATTCAAGCTGTTATCACTCTCACACATTTCGGACCTGCGTTGACAATTTTCTCACCCGTAGTGTACCACCTCATCCGTCGGGACGTCAACTTCTGACAGTCGGCCGGTTTCGGGTTGTAGCATTGCAGGTTCATAGGGCTATAGGGTGATAGGGGCCAAACCAAAGGCCGTCGTAACCTCAAAACCCTACAAACCTATAACCCTATAACCCTTCCCTCTTGTACCATCCCAACCGGCGCCTTACGTCAAGCGCCGCCAGATAATTCTCCAGCGGCATTCCAATGAACGGCGTATTGCTCGTGCAGAAGAAGTAGCCGCCTCCCGGCATGCCGTCCCGCAGAGAACGTTCGGCGTCCGTGACCGCGTCCTGAACTGTTCTGGATTGCAGAAAATCGCAGCGCACGTTCCCGCAAAGCGCGATCCGGTCCCCGACCAGGCGTTTGACCTCCTTCAAGTCCACGCCGGCCTGCGGGTCTATGGAATGCAGGGCGTCGGCCCCCGATTCGACGAGTTGGTCGAGGATGGGCATTATGTTGCCGTCCGTGTGCTTGACCGTGTACAGTCCCAGTTTCTTCAACTCGGAAACTTGTCGGGCCAGATACGGCGTGACGAACTCGCGGAACATCGCGGGTGACAGAAAAGGTCCGTCGTTGAAACAATAGTCGGCAACCATCAATGCCACACCAACGCCGGCGTCGGCAAGACGTTTTGCGTATTCGATAGCTCCGTCCACATTGCGGTCCTGTTCCGCTTTAAGGCCGTCCGCGTCGTCCGTCAGACGCATCGAAAGCGTCATCATTGTTTGTCCGTTCGGGATGCCCATTGTCCCGTCGAGCAGGACCGCGATCAGGTACTTCTCACCCACCAGTCGGCAAATGCGGCGTATGGTCTGCAGCAGGTCTTCTGAATTGTGAGGACCGAAGCTTACGGAGATAATGGAATAATCCAGCCTCTCCGCTTCCTCGACGTACAACTCCGCTTCAATGCTCAGGAGTCGGTCTTTCTCCCCCGGCGAAGCTTCGTCCAACTCCCGCTGCGTCGCATGTTTCTTGCCCAGCAGCGCCTCGGAAAGCTGAAATTGCAGCTCAAAAGTCGGCACGATATCATCCGGCTCTCTTAGCTCAAAAGCCGCGATTGCTCTTTCCTTCGGTGTCAAACTGTTCCTCCAATTGAACCCGTCTTGCACCACAACGGCGTTTTGCGAACCGCTATAGCCTTCCCCCCGGCTTGCGCATAATCCTGCCGTCGAGACCTGTTTCACGGCATACGTACGCAAACAGCGGCTCCCGTGTTCCGGAGCCGCTGGTATTGCCTCAATTTGATGAGTCCGAAGTTACTCGGACTGGCCGTTGCCGTTGCCATCGCCGTTGGCCTCGGCTTCCTTTTCGGCCTTTATCCTCTCCCATACCTCCCTGCGGTACACCGGCACGCCGCCCGGAGCGTTGATCCCCAGACGCACCACGTCTCCGCGGACTTCCACTATGGTTATCTCCACGTTATCGCCGACAAATATCGATTGGCCGTGCTTCCTTGCCAGGACAAGCATCTGCTTCCCCCTGTCTCAGCCTTCTGCCTGACTGCTATTACGTCAATCTACTTATCGGTTATTTGGTGGACTATCTGCAGGAGGAAACACGTGCTTTGCCGGTAGAAAACGAAAGCTGGACGGTCGCAAATGCAACCGTCCAGCTCTATCTCACAACGAGACTCTTTGGTATCAGCTACCGCGGTAGAAGCTCGCGAACCTCGAATTTGTACCCAACACCCCAGATCGTGGTGATCCGGCAGGGGCTTCCGTTGGTCTCGATCTTGCGGCGGAGCCTCTTGATGTGCTGGTCCACCGTCCGCTCGTCCCCGTAGAACTCCTGGTAAGCCCACACGTGCTCCAAAAGCTGCTCCCGAGTAAACACTCGGTTTCTGTTCGAAGCCAGGTACCAGAGGAGGTCGAACTCCTTCGGGGTCAGATCGATCCGGTCGTCGCCGACGATGACCTCACGGGATATCCGGCTGATCGACAAGCCGGGCATCTTCAACACTTGCTGCTCGTCCGGATTTGGCACGTAAGCCGCACGGCGCAACACTGCCTTGATCCTCGCCAGCAGTTCACGCGGCGAGAAAGGCTTAGTAACGTAGTCGTCAGCGCCGATCTCCAGACCCAGCACTCTGTCTACCTCGTCCACTCGGGCCGTCAGCATCACGAGCGGCACATTGCTGGTCTTCCGGATCTCCTTGCACACATCGATCCCGTCCATTCCGGGCAGCATTAGATCGAGGATCACAATATCCGGTCGCTGATCGCGCAGCCTGTCAAGTCCTTCACTTCCGTCGGCCGCGCATACCACGTCATACCCGGCCTTGCTGAAGTAGAGGGAGATGAGTTCGCAAACATTCTCCTCGTCATCGATAATCAGTACTTTTTGTTTCGTCATTTCCAAAATCACGCCTCCCGTTTTAGCGCATCGCCAACAATTGGTAGGCGACGCCGACCACATCATGTGCATATAATCTCATCATAAGCACTATAGGCGCTTTGGACAGCGTTGTCAATACTAGAACCCAAAAAATAAAATTCAGAAGTCGCCATTCCAACTTTAATTACCGCGGACTCACGTGGATTGGGAGACTTGTGAAACAGACGGCGGGCAGGGGCGTAAAGAAAATGAACAAGGCGTTCGCCTGCCAATCGACTATTTAGCGCCCCGCTCAATCCACTGGTCTATGCGGCAGCGCCACTGTTCACAATATCAGGCGCCGAATTTCTCCTGGACACCCATCAGATTCGTGATCATGTTCATCACGTCCACACCCCGAATGCGCCCCACCCCGCCTGTCGCCGCCGGTCGTTCGCCGAAGGACTTGCACGCGTCCGTCCGCACTCCCGGACCCCAGAACGCTATGGGGACCGGGTCCCCCGAATGGTCCATTACGGCCACGGGTGTGGAATGGTCCGACGTCAGAACGATATACGTCTCCGATCCGGCGCGGTCGAGGAGGAACCGAACCATCTCATCCAACCTCTCGATCAGCGCGACTTTTGCCGCCGGCTGATTGTCATGCCCGGCCACATCGCCACCTTTGACGTTGCAGAGAATGAAGTTGTGCGATTCCAGCGCCTCTACAATGGCGCGACCCATTGCCATAATGTCCGAATCCAGACCTCCCGTCGCGCCCGGCGCGTCAACGATTGTCATGCCGACGTACTTGGCGACGCCCTTGATCAACCCGGTCTCGGCGACACACGCGCTCTTCAGCCCGTAGCGTTCGTCGAAGTTGCGCAGGTCGGGAGCGAGTCCGGCTCCCCTCGGAAGAATAATGTTCGCCGGGTTCAACCCCTGTTCCCGGCGCGCGACGTTCACCGGATGGTTGTTCAATGCCTCGTATGACCTCTTGACGAACTCGTTGACGATGCGCGCCGTCTTGGCCGCCGCCTCGTCTCCAGCTGCGGTGGGCTCGCACTTATGGACTTTCGCCCCCTCTTCGTGGGGGTCGGTGTCGCTGACGTCCGCTCCCAGGCCCGGCCCGCGAAGAACGAGAGCGCCCCGATGGGCAACGGACTCCTTAAACAGCGCCCTTACGTCCTCGATTCGCATTCCGTCGACGCCCGCCGCCAGTTGGTCGGTGCCCTCAACAATTCTACCGGCGCGGCGATCGATGACGGTCATTGAGTCATCCACGGTCGAGAAGTTGCAGCGAAATGAAATGTCCCCTTGCTTTACGTCCATCCCGATCCCCGCTGCTTCGAACGGACCGCGGCCCGTGTAATACCGATAGGGGTCGTAGCCCAGGATCGCCAGGTGCGACGTGTCGCTGCCGGCTCGCACGCCCGGCGCTATTGGGTCCATCAGCCCGACTTCACCTTCCGCGGCGATGCGGTCCATGCCCGGCTTGTTCGCCGCTTCGAGCGGAGTCTTTCCGCCCAAATCGGCCACGGGACGGTCGCCCAGACCGTCGCCGATCAAAAGTATAGCCTTAGCCTTCGGAACACCTGCCATAGTATTCGCCTTTCCTTCAGTTAGTTTTGTCCGACCTGACACCTACTCCGTTTGCCCCGCCGCCGTCAGTTTCCTGAGGCTGCCATCGGCCTGGCGAACGACGAGCGAGCCGTCGGAAGCCACGGACTCGGCCACTCCCCGCACTGTCTCCCCGTCGAGCAAAACGGTGACCTCCTCGCCGGTTGTGCAGTCCAACAAGCGCCAATCCGCGAGAACCGCTTCGAATCCGTCCACTCGGTACGTGCGATAAACCGCGTCGAGCGAGTCGAGAAGCCCAGTCAGAGCGCTCTCCAGGTCCAGCGTCCGGCCCGTCTCGATCAGGACCGACGTGGCGGTTTCAGCGATCTCGGGTGGAAGGTCGGTCCAGTTAATGTTTACACCGATGCCGACGACCGCGGTGGGGATTTCCTTTTTCAGACACACAGGCGCTTCGATCAGAATCCCTGCGATCTTCCTGCCGCCCACGCGCACGTCGTTCGGCCATTTGACCCGCGCCGCCAACCCTGTATCGCCGTTCAGGAATCGCGCCACGGACACGGCGGCCACGAAGGCAAGTTCGGAAATCCTGCCTCGCTCCACAGGCGGACGAAGAATCACACTGAGCAGCAGATTGACGCCGGCAGGCGAAATCCACGCGCGTCCCCGACTCCCCCGGCCCAGAGTTTGTTCGGCGGCGACCACCACCGTTCCTTCGTCTGCCTGGCAAGCCGCGAGTTGGCGAGCAATGTCATTAGTGGAGCTGACAGTGGGGTAGCGGAAGATTTGCTTTCCGATAATCCGGTCCGCGGACGTGGGATCCATTGCTAAGCCGGCTCCGCGGCCCGGGCGGGAGCCATTTGCAGGCTCAGGTCCAGGGACTTAAACGAGTGCGTAAGCCTTCCGACCGATATGATATCGACGCCCGTCGCGGCAACAGCCAACACCACATCGGCGTCGACGCCCCCCGACGCCTCGACCAGCGCCCGGCCTGCTATCAGTTGCGCGGCTTCGCGCATCTCCTCAAGCGACATATTGTCCAGCAGCACAGCGTCTGCGCCGCTGGCCAGGGCTTCCTCGATCTCGGATATAGACCGAACCTCGACCTCCACGCCGAGAGTGTGAGGAGCGCCGCGCCTGGCGGCGCGGACCGCCGGCCCCACACCTCCGGCGATTGCAATGTGGTTGTCTTTGATAAGAATTCCATCGTCGAGGCCAAAACGGTGATTGCTCCCTCCACCCATGCGGACCGCGTACTTCTCAAACAATCTCAGGCCCGGAGTGGTCTTTCGTGTATCGACGATCCGCGCGCGAGTCCCTTCCACCGCCTTGACGAACTTAGCCGTCATCGTCGCGATGCCCGACATTCTCTGCAGGAAGTTCAGGGCCACGCGCTCCGCGCTCAATATAGGCTGCGCCGAACCGGCGATCTCCGCTATTGTCTCGCCGGGTCGCGCGGCATGTCCCTCACTGACCATAGCGCGAAAAGCGACGGTCGGATCGATGAGCTCGAAGCACAGGGCCGCAATCGGCAGCCCCGCGATTATCCCGGCTTCCTTGGCGACGATGACGCCCGATGCGGTCGCCGACGCGGGAACCGTCAGCCGCGTCGTGATGTCCCCCGCGCCTATATCCTCGGCCAACGCCCGTTTCACAACTTTACGCGCCTGCATCAAGTCCAAACTCATACAACACCTTCCATTGCGCCCCTTGCGTCCTTCGGCAGCGTCGCTGCCGCTCTGCTACCGAAGGATCGGAAGTGCAATCACCAAGCAAGACCTCACCCCTGCCCTCTCCTAAGAGGAGAGGGAGTCCCCCCTCCTCCCAGGAGGGGGTTAGGGGGAGGTCACTCATACCTCATGCCTCATACCTCAGCGCTCAGAACTCTGTCCTACCCAATCCCCACCATTCCATCTATAGCCGCGCGCGCCTTCCGAATGATATCCTCGGGAACCTCAATCGAATACACCATATCCTGAAGCGACCAGGCTACCTTCTCGAGCGTGATCTTCTTCATGTTCGGACAGATGTTCAGGTTTCCCGGATTGTAGAACCTCTTGTTCGGATTGTCCTGTTGCAGACGATGCATCAGTCCGCGTTCGGTGCAAACGATGAACTCCGCTTCCTCACTCTGGGCAATGTGCCTCACGATCCCGGAAGTGCTCGCGATTACGTCGGTGAGCGCCAGGACCTCCGGGGTACACTCCGGGTGCGCTATCACAACGGCATCGGGATGCGCCGCTTTCTGCTCAAGCACATACTCCGGAAGGATGCGATGATGGGTTGGGCAATAGCCTGGGTAGAGAACAATCCGCTTCGATGTCCTGGACGCCACGTAAGCCCCAAGGCATTTGTCCGGCACGAACAGTACAGCGGGCGCGTCCAGGGACTCCACGACTTTGACCGCGTTGGCGGACGTGCAGCATATATCGCTCTCCGCTTTCACGTCCGCCGTCGTGTTGACATAAGCAACCACCGGCAGTCCCGGATACCGCGCCTTGAACTCCCGCAATCTCGCCACATCGATCATATCCGCCATCGGACAGCCCGCGCGCGGATCGGGAAGCAGGACCGTTTTATGAGGAGAAAGTATCTTCGCCGTCTCCGCCATAAAGTGAACGCCGCAGAACACGATCACGTCGGCGTCCGTCTCCGCCGCTTTCCGGCTCAACTCCAGCGAATCGCCGACGAAATCAGCGATGTCCTGCACCTCCGCGAGCTGGTAGTTGTGGGCCAGGATCACGGCGTTTCGCCGGCTTTTCAGCTCGATGATCCGGGCTGTCAGATCGTCGGCCTTCATTGCCCGCTGTCCTCCAGGGTCTGCCAAATCGCGTCTCGCAGCGTATCGACTCCGATCGGTTTGAGACCCGTGGACTTGGCGACCTTGCCCGCCGATCTGGTTGGCACGATCGCCTTCGTAAACCCGAGGCGCGCCGCTTCGCGCAGACGCTTCTCGGTCTGGCCGACCGCGCGGATTTCGCCTGCGAGGCCGATCTCGCCGAGCAAAACGGTCGTCGGATCCACCGCCATCTCCTTGAAGTTGGAGGCCACCGCGACCGCGATTGCCAGATCGACCGCCGGCTCCGCAACTCGCATGCCGCCCGCCACGTTCACGTATACGTCCTGGTTAGCCAGGTTTAGCCCGACGCGCTTTTCGAGCACCGCAAGAATCATCAAAGTCCGGTTGTGATCCACGCCGGTCGCCATCCTGCGCGGCCCCGCGAAATGGCTCGGCGCCACAAGCGCCTGCACCTCCACCAGAATCGGGCGCGCCCCCTCGATGGTTGAAGTCACTACGGACCCGGCCCCATGCTGAGGCCGCTCCGAGAGGAAAACCTCCGACGGATTCGGCACTTCGATCAGTCCTTCCTCGCGCATCTCGAAAATGCCCAGCTCGTCGGTCGATCCGAACCTGTTCTTCACCGCTCGCAAGATGCGATACGTCTGATGCCGGTCCCCTTCAAAATACAGCACCGTATCGACCATGTGCTCCAGCACTCTCGGCCCGGCCAGGGCGCCCTCTTTGGTCACGTGACCGACTATGAAGACGGGAACCCCCGATGTCTTGGCCATCCGGGCGAGCAGCGCCGTGCAATTGCGGACCTGGCTCACTGTGCCGGGCGCCGACACGAACTCCGGGTGGTACATCACCTGGATCGAATCCACTATCACAAAGGCGGGCTTGAGGCTGTCCACGTAATGCTGGACGGCGAGGATGTCCGTCTCCGTCGCCAGAAGAAGGTCGTCGTTGACGGGTCCCAGCCGGTCGGCGCGCATTTTGATCTGCTGGACCGACTCCTCGCCGGAGACGTAGAGGGTCTTGCCGGAATCCCGGCTGAGATTCTGCGCGACCTGGGTAAGCAGGGTGGACTTGCCGATTCCGGGGTCGCCGCCGATAAGGACCAGAGATCCCTCGACCACCCCTCCGCCCAGAACGCGGTCGAACTCCTGTATCTGCGTGCCGGTTCGCTTATCGGCCCCGGACCTTACGCTCGTTATCGCCATCGGAGGATGATAAGAGGTTGCGGCGTCGCGGGCGCCGCGCTCCGTACGCGCCGTGGTTGTTTCCTCGACCAACGACGCCCACTGATCGCAATCGGGGCACCTGCCAAGCCATTTGGGAGACTCGTATCCGCAGTTCTGACAGACGAATTTGGTGACTGTTTTCCGCATTTGGCCGGCCGCGCCATCCTTCCTTCTATGCGCAAAAAGGGCTGCGGGACGCACCCGTCCCCGCCCTTTTTCTTCCAAGCCAATTCTAGCGCTTTGCCGGAAGGGGTTCAAGGGTTCGTCCGTAAGAGTTCAGAAATGGTGAGCGCCTATCGGGCAACGTCATTCCGAACGTAGTGAGGAATCTGCTTTATCCGGTTGCGCCACGCTCAAAGGCAGATTTCTCGACTCCGCTAACGCTCCGTTCCTAAGTACCTCAGTTCATAAGTTCGATGACGTAATAACCTCACCCCAACCCTCTCCTGGAAGGAGAGGGAGTATTCCCCCCTCCTCTTAGGAGGGGGTTAGGGGGAGGTTCCGGACTATGCGACGATATTTAGGCAATGCTGCACGAAGGAAGCGCCCGGTTTCGGGATTTCCGGGTTGGGATGGGAGGTTGTGCTGTAACTGCGCGAGTATGAAGCCCAACCCTCAAATCTCGAAACACCGGGGATCGTACTTGTGCGTCCTTCGGCAGCGTCGCTGCCGCTCTGCTACCGAAGGATCGGTTGGTTTCTTTCCGAAATAACCCCGTGTGTCGAGGTCGGATGCTCGAAATGACACTCAGCGGCACGTACTTGCTATTTCTGAACTGTTACGTTCGTCCGTCAACCGTCTCAGTACCCAAAGCAGGCTCCGCCCTCCTCTAAACTCTCCGTCCGCTCCTCAGATGAAGCCACAACAATGTCGTTCTCGATCTCCACCACACCCTCGATCGAGGCGGCTATTTCCTCGGCCGTTTGCTTCTGCTCCTCGCTCTGAACTGTTCCGGACAGTCGCGCGACTCCTCCGTCCACATCCACATTCACGTCCAGCCCGCTGACTCGGTGGTCGGCGAGCAGGCCAACCTTGATTCTTACTGTTCGCAGCAGGTCCGTAACGGCAGACATTGGACTTGACCTCCGTACTATTCTCATTATCAGGTTTCCCTGACACATGGGGTTTGAACCAGGCGGCAAAACCAAAGCCCAACTCCCTCACTTATAATCGATCCGCCTTACCTATCCCGCGGGAACGGCCTTGTGCAATCAGGTCTCAGACATCATCGAAGTCAGTTCCCGCACCGGACCGCAACCGATTCCATCCCCATGCGTGTCGCGCACCGGCACGGATGACTCATACCTCATACCTCCGCCCTCCTCCGACGTAACAGTTCAGGAATGGTCGGTACGACTCTTCTCGCTGCTCACCCCCGGGGAGAACGCGAGCGTAATCCCCTCTCCCTTGAGGGAGAGGGTTAGAGCTTGCCCTGAGCGCAGCGAATGGGGTGAGGGTGAAAGTTCTCTCCATTTCTGAACTCTTACCCTCCGACTGAGTCTGTTGTGAAACCCACTGTTTCGTGGTATGATGTCAATGGATAAGTTACTTTCTGATTGGACGGGGACTCACTGATTTTTCAGGGGTCCTTTTTGTCTTTTAACGAGACTTACGCCGGCCAGATGGAGACTGATAATGCGACGCGCCCTGACAATTCGACGAAAGCTGATACTCGCCTTCCTGGCAGTCATAGTTCCGTTTCTGCTGCTGCAAATGTACACACACCGAAGCAGGCTGTCTGCCAGACGCATACTGCTGCTGCAGGCCGAGATTCAGAGATCGAGAGACGTTGGCCACGAGTTCGGTCACTTCATCGTAAACCTTCGCAGAGAAGCCCACGCAGCAGGTTTAGCCATAGCGCAGTACGGTCAGGGATGGTCTCCGGAGAAAATCCGCAGGTATCTCCGGGAGCTCAGGAAAGACTACAAGTCCATCGAGTTCATGGCCTGGGCGTCGCCCGAAGGAGAAGTGAGGGCCGTCCATCCCCGCGTTGCGTCGCCGATCGACATCACAGATCGCGATTACTATAAGCGGATCGTACGGGGGCAGACCTGGGCGCTCTCCGATCTGGTGCTCAGCAAGGTGGGCGGCGAGCCTCGCTTTATCCTGGCGTATGGCGTGAGAGATCGGAGCGGGAGTCTTCAGGGGATCATGATCGCAGTCGTAAATCCGGCGCTGTTGGACCAGGATCTCACCCTCGTCAATATGACCCCGGGATCCACAGCCATCATAACCGACTCCGCCGGAAGGGTAGTCTACCACAACCGCTATCCGGAGATGTCGTTGAAAGATAGGGACTGGAGCCGGGTTTCCGCTGTTAAGAACGCCCTTCGGGGGCGCTGGGCCTACGATTACAGGACGCGCCTTCCCTTGAGCCGGATGGACCTCATTGGGGCACAGACGCCGGTAGAGTCGCTCGGTTGGACCGCTGGGGCCTACAGTCCGCTCGAAGCCGCGATGGCTCCTGTCGTAGAAGACTTCCGTAACAGTATGCTTCTGGGATTGCTCATCTCTCTCATCGTTATACTGGCGATTCTCGTTATTGGCAACCACCTCTCCAGACCGATCACGGAACTGGCAAATGCGGCCGCCGAGGTGGCCGGCGGCAAGCCATCGAGACGTCTGGAAATCCACACCGGGGACGAAGTCGAGCTTCTCGCCAACAGGTTCAATCTCATGACCGAGAGTCTCGAACAGTTTCGCAAAATAACGGGCCAGGTGCTGGCGGACACCCCAATTCAGGACCTGCTCCAGAGTCTTGTCGCCGGAGCCGGCGCAGTGCTGCGAACCCAGAAGGCAGGTGTCTTCCTGTACGACCCTCAGAAACGTCAAATCAGGCATACCGCGAGCCACGGCCTCTCGGAAGAGTATATACGTTTTCTCTCCAACACATCGGCCGTGCCGTGCGGAAGGGCGGCGACGTCGCGACAAATCGAATACGTCGATTTCGTCTCCGATCCGGCCTTTGCCGCTGACAAAGAGTTGACGACGAGAGAGCAGATCGGGTCCGCGATGTGTCTTCCGCTGTTGACAGCGGAGGATGAACTGCTCGGTGTCCTCGCCGGGTACTTCCCTCCCGGCCGCAAGCCTGAAGACGAGGAAGTCAGCGCCCTCACCTTCCTGTCGGCACAAGCTGCCATCGCTCTGGAAAGCGCCCAGCTTCACGAAGAGACAAAGCGGCGCGGGCGCGAACTGCAAATCCTATGGGACGTCGGGCAGGCCGTGGCCCTGAAGCTGGACCTCGACGATCTCACCGGCACGCTGGCTGAGAGACTGAAGGTCCTGATGCAGGCGGATGATTGCTGCATCGCGCTGTACAATCACAACACCGGCGAGATAACCCCTCTCGCCCAGACGCTCGCCCCGGGGACGATGTGCCCCGCGGACAGAGCTTTGCGGTGCGCGGACCTCGCTATCCGAGCTGTACAAATGGGCAGGCCTGCTTTCGTGGAAACCCTCGAAGCACGGTCCGAATCCGGAAGCACGCTGTCGGTCCCTATGACGTTGCGGGGCTACACGATGGGAAGCATCTGCATGTTCAAACACAGCGGCCACTTCGAAGAAGACGACGTGCGGCTTGCGTCGGCCCTTGCCGGCGTGGCGGCGATCGCGATAGAGAACGCGCGGTCTTACACCAAAGAACGTCGCATTGCGGAAACGCTCCAAGAGGCATTCATCTCAGCGACGGACTTCACCGACGAAAGCATCGAGATCGCCGAAGTGTACCGACCGGCTATGGACGAAGCAAGCATTGGGGGAGACTTCTTCGATGTCATGCGTCTTCCCGGCGGCAAGTTTGGAATCGTGATCGCGGATGTGGCGGGAAAAGGACTCCAGGCGGCGGTGCATACGGCGATGGTTAAATACATGCTGCAAGCCTATGCGTATCAGAATCAGTCTCCGGCGGAAGCCCTGACCAATCTCAACAAGGCCCTGATCAGACAATTGAGTCCCGATAGCTTCGTGACTTTGTTCTTCATGATCGTGGACCCGTGCGGCGGTGACTTGGTCTATGCCAACGCCGGCCATGAAATGCCTCTGCTTCGCCGCCGAGACGCTCTGTGTGAGCCGCTGGACGTCACAGGCCCTGCCCTCGGGACCACCGATGGCGCCACGTACAGTGAAAGAACGCTGCGCCTTTCGTCCGGATCCATGCTCGCAATGTACACCGACGGCATATCCGAGGCTCGGGCCAACGGCGAATTCTTTGGCATGGAGGGCATTCAACGGCTGATGGAGGAGCGCAGTCCGGACTCGGCCGGTAACCTCGCCAGCGCCATCGTTGACGCGGCATCCGAATACGCGGGAGGCCACCTGCATGACGATGTTGCCGTCCTGACCGTCAAGTTCACCGGCCACACGCAACCCGGAACCTGCAAACACCAAATCGCCTGACCGCCTCCGTGTCCCTCCACTCCCCACTCCCTAGCAGCCTGTCACACAAATGCCATACCTGTGCTCGCTTGCCACCCGGCAAATACCACAGGATAAGCTTGCTTGCTACCGCTCCGTAATTTTTGTCATCATCTCGCCGATTATTGTGGAACAACCTCTACAAGACCAGCGTCTAACAACCTGAGGGTTAGTGGGGTAGTTGTGCAACAATCCGGAAGCATCGATGTAAGGCTGGGACGGCTGGCGTCTAGCCGGAGCAATGCGGGAAGCTCCGCGGGCGCGCCGCCCTTTGCTGTGTACTGGCATGCTGCTGCCTCCGCCTTCAGCGAATCTCCAAATGGAAGGGGGAATGGACTCGTGGCGGTTGGCGGCTGAGCCATTCCGTCACAGCCCAAATCATGAACCAGAAACAGTTTCACTTGGCGCGAGCATTGTCATCCGCGGTAGGCCTCCTATTCGCCTGCTGCGGTCTCGCGGTCAGCGCCTACGCCCTCACCCCTTCAGGCGCGCAGATTTCGACCTCAAGCATCGCGAACTACAACGACAGCGCAGGAACCCGCATGCCTGCGTCCACTTCGAACACCGTTACAGTAACGGTAGGTCAGGTGGCGGGCGTACAGCTAACGCCCGCGACCGGAAACGTCACCGCGCAAGCGGGGTCTGATGGCTGCGTCGCTGTAGCCGTCAAAAACGCCGGCAACGGGTCCGATACTTTCGGACTTGCCGTCACAGGCGATACCTCGTGGTCGCCGAGAATGGTCGCCGACGCCAACGGCGACGGTGTTCGTCAATCGACGGAGACGACCGTCGTAACCTCCACACCCTCTGTCGCCGCGGGAGCCTCCTATAAGTGCTTCCTGGTTGCCGCGATCCCGACAGCCGCTTCCGTTCCGGCCTCGTTTGCGCTGATGGCGACGTCGAGGTTCGACGCTACGAAAAAGGCGCAGGGATCGTACACTATCACCCCGGGCGATCCCCCACCGATGGCGTTCGTGCGAGAGTGGCTCCTGAACGGCTATTATTCAAACACCGACAGGACAACCAGGCTCTCGACCGACTACCTTGGCGGTGAGACGAGCGCCGCTCCGCGCGCGGGGCAGTCCCAGGCGGGGAAAACGTGGACGCTGAAGCAGAACTCAGCGGACCACCTCGATTTCCTTACCGTATATGGGTCCACGTCGCAATACTGCGCCGTTTACGCCTTCACCTACGTTTACTCACCGGCTGACCTCAACGCGCAGGTGTGGCTCGGAAGTAACGATGGCGTAAAGGTCTGGCTGAACGGCGCGAACATCTGGACCAACGATGTCCTGAGGGGCTGCACCCCCGATCAGGATAAGGTCTCTGCCCATCTTGCCCCCGGCTGGAACCGGCTGCTTCTCAAAGTAGCGCAAAACACGAGCAATTGGGCGCTTGCGACGAGGGTCTGCGACTCAGCGGGCAATCCCATTCCGGGCGTTACTACTTCCACAAATCCCCCAAGCGGGGCGCCCACGATCACTATCGTCACTGTGACGGGCATTACAACCAGTTCTGCCACGATCAACTGCACGACTGATGAGTTGACCACGGCCACCGTGCGCTATGGCGCGACCACGGCCTTGGGATCTTCGTCGAGCGACACTACTCTGCGGACGCAGCATTCTATCACGTTGACCGGCCTCTCCGCCGGCACGACGTACCATTTCGTTGTGGACGCGCGGGATGCCGATGGAAACACGTCGAGCGCGCCTTCGTCCACCTTTGTCACGACCGCGGGAAGCGCGACAACCGCCGGCTACATAAGGACCTGGCTGTTGAACGGCTATTACTCCAATATCAGCAGCGCCACCAGACTGTCGCAGGACTACCTCGGCGGCGAGGAATACGCGGCGCCGCGCGCCGGGCAAGTCCAGGGGGCGAAGACGTGGACGTTTAAGCAGAGTTCCACGGATATTCTGAGCTTCCTGTCCGTCTACGGATCAACCCGCACTTATTGCGCCGCTTACGCCTGCGCGTACGTCTATTCTCCGTCCGAACAGGACGCCCAGTTGTGGCTCGGAAGCAACGATGGTGTCAAAGTCTGGGCGAATGGCGTGAACATCTGGACCAAGGACGTTGGCAGAACCGTCACGCCCGACCAGGATAAGATGCCCGTCCATCTGATCGCGGGCTGGAACCGGCTGATCTTCAAAGTATCGCAGAACACCGGCGGCTGGGCGCTCGTCGCCAAAGTCTGCGATTCGGCCGGAAAAGCTCTGCCGGGAGTGAACGTCGCTGCCGACACTGGGGACACCACGCCTCCGATCATCAGCGACGTGCAGGTTGAGGCAGTGACCGGCAGCCGGATGGTCGTCACGTGGAAAACCAGCGAACCGACAACTACCCGGATCGACTATGGAACGACTACCACGAACACCATTGTCGCCACCCCGCAACTGGTGGAGGACCACGCGGTCACTCTGACCAACCTGACGCCAAACACGAACTACGTCTATAAGATCGTAGCCGTGGACGTATGTGGCAATTGGAACTATGAAGACGGGTTGAGTCAGTCGACGACAACGGACCAGCCCGCTCCGTTCATATTCGACTGGCTGGCGAACGGATTCTACGGTCATCTCGACAGAACCACCCGCATGGCCGCCGACTACCTCGGCGGCGAGGCGACCACCTGGCCGAAGATCGGAATGGTTAGCGGAAGATACCAGTGGTCGCCCGTGACAGCCGAACCGGATGGATACGTAGACCTGGCCGGCCCCTATGGCGCTCCCTCGGAAGGCCTCGGCTATGTGAACGCCTACATCTACTCTCCCGCCGATCAGACCGCCGAACTGCGGATAGGCAGCAACGACGGTGTGAAAGTCTACCATAACAGCCAGATGGTCTGGCTGAACGACGTCTATCGCTCGTGGACTCGCGATCAGGACAGGATTCCTGTGACCCTCCACAGAGACTGGAACTGTCTGCTCATCAAGGTCACGCAGGGGACTAACGGCTGGGGAATCTCAGCCAGGCTCTGCGACAGCGCCGGCAACGCCTTGCCGGGCATTCGGTACGCTGTTGGCTCTTGACACGCGGCTCTCCTGACGACGCGAAGGCCACCGCCATTCTCCGGCGGTGGCCTTCGACGTTTTGCACTCGCGGAAGGACAAACCGCCTCCCGACACGAAGTTACGCCAGTGGAAGCGCTCCGGTGGGCCGCGTCCAACTGATCCGATCAGTCCGATTCGTCGGATCCGTCCGATCACCAGACTCGTGAGTATCTCATGCTTGACTTCCAATTACTTGAAATCCCGCACGACCAGCTAAGCCTGGACTACACGCTGCCGTCCGGCCAGGCATTCCGCTGGCGCAAGTCGCCGGACGGATGTTGGACCGGCGTCACACGTAACACGGTCGTGCGAATCCGCCGGACGCCGGAAGGATTCGAGTGGCAGACCTACCCAGAGCCGCGCGATTTTGATCTGATTCGGGACTATTTCCGCCTCGACGACGACATCCCGACGATCTACGCCGCACTCGCCGCCGCGGATGAGCATCTCGCGGCCGTCATTGACCGTTTCAAAGGCCTCCGGCTCCTCCGCCAGGACCCAACAGAGACCCTCTTGAGCTTCATCTGCTCCGCGGCCAACTCCATACCGCGCATATCGGCGTCGATCGAAGCGTTGTCAGCTATCCGCGGGGAACACATAGTCACGCTGGAAGGAATAGACTATCACGCTTTCCCCACCCTGCCTGCGCTTGCCGCGGCGGACGCCTCTCAGTTGGAGAAGACGGCCGGCTTGGGATTTCGGGGACCTGCGTTGAAGAACGTGGCGCGGCAAATCCTCGACCGTCCGGAGGGTTGGCTTGAATCTCTGCGCGGGAAATCTTACGAAACGGCCCGGGAGGAACCGCTGGCCATTCGAGGCGTTGGTAGAAAAATCGC
This sequence comes from Armatimonadota bacterium, assembly GCA_030649165.1. GTDB lineage: Bacteria > Armatimonadota > UBA5829 > UBA5829 > JAUSEB01 > JAUSGG01. The sequence goes on along the minus strand of JAUSGG010000034.1, from coordinate 50,617 downwards.
GGACTGCGTATGCTTGTTCTCGCTGGACAAAAACGAGGCGGTTCCGGTTGACACGCACGTGCGGCAGCTTGCGGCCCGGCTCTACCTGCCCGATCTCAAAACGAAAAGCATAACAGCCGCGTCGTACGACCGGATCGCGAACTCCTTCCGCGAACGCTTCGGCGCTTACGCGGGCTGGGCGCAGCAGTTTCTGTACTACGAGGACTTGCTCCGGAGCTATAGGCCCGGGGCGCGGCGAGGACTAGAGTAAAGCCGGCAAAGGGTCCGGTTGGAACCCTGCTAATCCTGGAACCTTTAGCGCGCGCCTTCACGCGGACTCGGTCCCGGCTCTGCCGAAAACCCAAGGCCGGTCTGGGCGGGAACGACGATCACGATGTCGCTTTGCGCGCGCGGAAGCAGCAAACTCACCAGATTACTATCATAGAACTGGCAGCTCGAAATGCCGGTGACGGAGACGTAGTCGCCGCGCTTTGGCGCGACCAGGCCGGTCGGCGCGACGTACACACCGACATAGCCCGTGCCGTCACCCAACTGGCTTCCATCGTCGAAGTAGAACCAGCCCCTGCCTGATTCGCTGACCTCGCCGAACAATCGCACGAGCAGGCCGATGTTATTCAGGCCGGGCACGAGACCCATCGTCGGCGATCCGCCGATGTACGCTTTTACCCCCTGTTGGCCCGCCCCCGTGGCGGGATTGTAGGCAAAGTCGCACCCGCCGAAGCCCGCGCATCTCAAACCGGTCGGCGCCACGCTCCCGGCTCCCCGCCTGGCTGTCGAGGTCGCCTCGACGTACTTCTCGCCGTCCGAATTCGTCTCCGCCGTGCCGACAACATCCGCTCTGTCACCCAGAACCAAGCCGTGCGTCGTTTTCTGCACCCTGATGCCCGATGCGCGATTGTCGGACTCGATGTAGAAGAAGTCAGCAAACGCGCCCGATACTATCGCGCCGTGGATGTCGACTGGCGTTCCGTTCGGCGCCAGCTTGGCATCCGCTGTCGAAGCCTGGGTGGTGAAGGACCAGCACGGGCCGGGGGATTCGCCGCAGAAAGACTTCGCCGTGACTCTCCAGTAGTAAGTCTTCCCCGCCTGCAGGGAGGTCGGGTAAAACGGTCCTTGCGTCACGTCGAATGCTACCGGGGCAAGCGACTCGGGAGAGAGACCAAAGAACACGTCGTACAGAGTTATCTCAGTGGAGGATACGGGCTGACTCGCGCCGTCCGGAATCGGTTGCCGCGCAATCACGTTGTCGTAGTAGTGGCCCGTGGATGAAGATCCGCTGTAGCCGTAAAGCCCGATGTGTCCCCCCGCCGTAATGCTGCTGTCGCTGCCTGACCAGATGAGATGGTTATTGACGTAGACGTCCAGGTCCGTCCCCGCCGCGCTCAGAATCACTATGTTTGGAGATGTGCCCTGGTTCAGATATTGCGAATACGTCCAGTTCTGCAGAGCAATCAGCGATCCGGATACGTATTTCGCGACGCGATATTGGCCCGCGCCGTCAATGAGCAGAATATAAGCTGAGCCGATGGGGGACGCCGTGTTGAAGTCGTTCGTTGCCCGGAGGAATACTCCCGCGGGGCTTCCCGAATCCGCCGATCGCCGCATCGTGGCCTGGACCGCAACATCGGTCCAGCTTTCGCCCGTGTACGTGGCCTGCATTTGCCTCCCCGCAATGCCCGCCATTGCTCTGTACCCGCTGCCGTATACTTCCCAGTATGCCTCGGTGTTCTCGCTCCAATTCTGAGCAACACCCATCTCAAAATCCTCGATATACCAACTGTAATTCCATTCCAGTCCCACATTGAGCGGAACGCCGACCGCATTATCGCCGGGGTTGGGACCGGACGGCGCCGGCGTACTGCAGTTGACGATGTCAAAAGTAATGTAATGCATCGCCGTCTGAGGCGTCACGTCACTGTCCGTGACCTGAACGAGCGCCTGGTAACTGCCGGGGGCAATCGGCATTCCCGATAAGCAGCCTGTTTCGCTGTTTAACGTTAACCCGATAGGCAATCCTGCTGCCTGCCAATCGTGATAGGGAGGAACTCCTCCGCTGGCGATGAAACAATCCGAGACCGGCTCGCCGGCGTAGCTCAACTGGTAGTCGTACGGAGGCTCGATCTTCAGCAGCGGAATATCCGAATAACGCAGCCGCAGCATCAGATTGCCGCCGGCCGCGCTGTACCACTGTTGCGCCGCGGAGTCATAGCGCCACATTCTTCCCCAGTCTGGAGGGTCCAGATCGTATCCGTTTGAGTAGCCGATCACAGCGGCTGTCCAGCCTACGTAGATGCTCCCGCTGTCTATCTGCAGATACTGCGAGGAAATATCGATGTCGAACCAGTCCATGCCGATTGGGACATCGATGGGAATCTGGCGTATCACCGTGCCGGGGGCGCCGCTCGGACCGTCATCGTCCCGGAAAGTGAGGTCGAACGAGGATGGGCCGCCGGGAAACAACCGTACTTTCCTGAGATAGCAGGGATAGCTGTCCGGCGTGAACTTCACGGCGTAGGATTCGCCCGGCCCTGGGGCGGCGTACCCCTCCGCCCCGCCGTCGTCGCAGGCAAGCTGCCCGACAGCGACCGCGTAGTAGAACTTGCACGTCCGCGTGTAAGCGTAGAAGCCGTTCGCGGTTATATCGAGCGTAAAATAGATAGTCCGAGTCTCCGGACAGGAAGCCGAAAGCTCGACGACAAACGGATCCGCCAGATTATCGAGAGTCGCGCCCTGACCGATGTTTCCGAAGACCGACCCCGATTTCCACATCGTTATCAGTGGATCGGCGCAGCTCAGCGTGGCGGTCACGTTGGTGGCGTCGGCCCACCCGTTCGTCAGCGTGAGCGAAAGGTTGGCAGCCTCACCCGGTTCGAGTCTTCCGTTCTCGACTATCCCGCCCGCGTCGCCAATAACTATACTCGGCCCCAGATACTGTAACCCTCCGATGCCGTGGTTCCCGAATGCGGTATAGATGGCCTGGCCGTGCGGACAACCGTTGGTAATATCGTCGTCACCGTACCGCGTGTCGTCTTCGATCACGAGGTCCAGCACATAATCCTCATAGCCGGCGGGATGCGCGTACCTGGTGAAATGTGTCAAGAGGTCCATGATGCCCGCGCCCACGCTCTGCCTGGCTTCCCAAAGACCGCCGCTGAACATCTGGCTGTCCGCGTGCGCTTCGCCGGTCCAGTCCGTTTCGCGCCGGAACGTATTGTCAAGCGTGCGTATTCCATTGGGATCGTACAGCAGCAGCCCGTCTCCGAACTCCGGACTCTGACTCAGGCTGAGCGCGCAGCCAAAGTAGTCGCTCAAACCTTCCTGCAACGCCCCGAATTCCGGATAGTTCGGCATCTGGACGCCCTGATAAATCTTGTCCGTCACCCCATGCGTATACTCATGGTAGATCATTTCCGAGGAAAGGCCGAAATCCGCGTACGTTATGCCGTCGCCGGCCCCAAACGCCAGGCCGGTCCCGTCCCAGTAGGCATCGTTGAGGCCCGGAATGGAGACCGTTGTAGGAACTTGGTAGTCCATGCCGGAGAAGCCGGGGTCGATCTGCTTATAGTAGTCGTGAATATAGTTGACGTGCCGGAAAACGCTGGACTCGTCGATTTGGTTATACAGACCCGCGTCCCACGTCCAGTCGACCTGATTTCCGGGCATAACGCCGGCCTGGGTGAACTGAGCGTCCGGCGACCCGCCCGCATAGTTCATCTCGCAGTAAGGTCCCTTCAATTCGGAGTAGATCGAGCTAGGATTCCACGGCAACTCGACCGTATACGCGCCGTCCGTTCCGGTCACGCTCGTGTAGATTCCCCCGCTGTAGGAAACCAGCGCTACGTCATCGATATTCCAGCCGGAGTACATCCACGTCCCGGCCTCCACCTGGTAACCCCAGCGCAAGTATACGTTCGGCATATTTGCCGCGACGGAGCTGATATCGTATCTGCACAGAGTCCAGTTGGAATCGATGATCGTGGAGCCTGCGTTGCTCCAGACAGGAGTCCATGTCGTTCCGTTGTTGGAAACTTCAACGGTCGCGGATGCCGCCGGTCGATAGTCCGTGTTCAACCATCGCCGGAATTTGAGCCAGACACTGGTTCTGCCTACGCAGTCTAACGCATCGGTGGTGAGCCACCACGGGCCTCCGACCGTGGAGTAGTAATCGCCGTTCAAATTGACGCCCAAAACCTTGGAGCCGGTGTAGCCGGCGGCAGGATCGGCAAGCCCGTGCTGGCCGCCGCCCGATCCCGTGGGAACGCCGTACGCCCACTGTCCCTGCATGGTCCAAACCGGGTCGAAATCCAGGCTCCAGGTCTGGATGGCCGTCTCCGGTCCCTGCGCCTGGACCTGATTGTGCGGTAAGGCCGACACCGCTGGCGGATCGTCCGGGAACTCCGGAACGTACGCTCCCTGGACGGTCCCCGACGCAGTGGCGTGCCGAATGGTGTCCCATTTCGCCAGGATCGCGCCCGTTCCGGCGTCAACCAGGTATCTCCAACTCTTGTGCGCGCGGGGCTGTGCTGCGTCGATGCTCCAACACAGGATATAGTCGTAATCGGCTTCTTTGCGAAGAGGAAGAATGCTGAGTTGTGGAGGACTGAACCGTGCGTCCCGAGTCTCCGGCAGGTCGGCCTGAACGATATCGAGCGCTCGCGCCGCGTCGATCCGCGGATTTGTGTCCACCGCAACGTCCGGGAACACGTCGGAGCCGAAGGCGATCAGGTGATCGTCCTTCGTAAACGACATGTGGACCCGGCCGCCGATGACAGGAATTCCGTTGTGCGTCTGTTGGAAATCAACGTACCACCGCCCGCCGCCCTTAACAGCCGACGCTGATCGTAACTGCCCTGGCTTGACTCTCAGCAGGTCGGAGTGACGATCGACGAAGTCGAGACAGGCGGACTCGACGTTTTCGCGGCTCAGTTTGCCGAATCCCGGCAATGCGGCAGCCCTGCCGGTGGCCATGTGTGGCGCGCCAGTAACGGTGTTCCAACGCGCGGACCAGCCGCGGCCCATCTGCGCCTTGAGCGCCCGCCACGCCTGGCTGTTGTTCAGGTCCTTGAGAATCCGCCCGTTAAGTCGAGCGGCGTCACTCCCCATTCCGCCCCTGGCCGCGCCGGGAGCTTCCGGAATTGTCAGTCCGCCTGCGACGTCTATCGCGCCCGCGCGCGGAACGCCGGCCAGGAAGACAAGGCTTATGCTTGTAATCGCGGCTGCGAATGGCCTAAGGAAACGCGACGTGAAACGCTTGCGCATTAGGTTCCCCGATGGCTATCTATCGATGAGATTTCCGGCAACATCCAGCGGAGCCTGAGACGCGCGTGGTCCCGGCGCCTATTTCTTAGATGTAACTTTCTGCCGCATTGTTTCCACTATTTGGGCGAAATGTCGAAAAAACCAGCCCTCCCGGGGCGTAGTAACGGCCCTCTTCGCCCGTTGTGCTGATACGACAGACGACCCAAAGGCACGACAATGCCCATGTGGAACGAAGCAAATGATGTGCCAAAAGCAGGCTTGAAGGAAAAAACGCCCAAATCCCCCTCCTCATAGGAGGGGGTTAGGGGGAGGTCACTCAGCACTCAGCACTGAGCGCTCATCACTCACGCGCTCCCAATCCGGCTGCCTCCCCTGACTCAACTCCCTCGCCGCTTCGGTCAGCCGCGCGGCCAGCGTGTTGAGGTAACCGGCGCTCGTCTTGAAGGCGTTCAATGTGTTCTGGAACGGCTCGGCCTTCCTGGGATCCTCGGCGTACCGCCACCTGTCCCAATACTTCTCGGTGGCCGACGCCATTCTTCTCTCCTGTTCAGACAGACGCGCCAGATACTGGGCCTGCGCCAGGAGCTTCCCGGCGGCCGCGGCGGCCTTTCCCTCCGCGGCGAGTTTCCTGGCCGATTCGATTGCGGCGACCAGCCGGCCCGGAGCGGCGCTTCGTTCTCCTATGTGCCGTTTCATCCGCGCCGCGTAGACCAAAGCGTCGTACTCCCATCTCCGCCTGACAACACTCGCCCGGTATTTCCGAACGACCGCCAGGACATCCAGCGCCGACGACAGATACGCCTCTTTCTGCGAATGCTGCTCCGGCGTCGCAAGCTCATCGAACTCCTTCTTGTCCTGCCACACGCCCATAACGCTGTCGCCGACGTAGGCCGGCAGCTCGTGCAGGGTCGCTATGGCTTCGACCAGGTCCGGGCCGGCGTCGATTCCAAAGAACGACTTGAAGAACGAAACAGTAAAGCCCGCACGATCCGGCTTTGCGCCGGACCACGATGCTTCCCCGGCCAGGGCTATGCCATACCAAAGCGTGTCGGAAACGTACCGCTGCGGGATCCAGATGGTGTTGTTGATCCCCATAATCCCGTGCTTGCGAGTTATCTGTCCGAAATTCTCGACATTCCGCAGCGCGTCCCCTTTCGGCAGAACCGCCCTACTGCCGAAGACGATCCCGGACCCGCCCAGAACGGTGAACCCCTTGCTCTTCAGCAGCTTCACCGGCTCGTCCGAAGGACTGGCGGCGTAGTCCCAGTGGTTGAGAATTGCATACTTGGGCACAATATCCGCCGAGCCGGGGTATTTCAGGAGTATATCGGCCCAGAGGATTGGAACTCTGCCCCGTTCACGGATAAGCTCCGCGGTGCGCTTCAAATGATTACCGACTAAGGTGTCCTCTCCATGCGCTTCCACCTCTGCTTTGCACTTCGGACACCTTCCGAAATGGGCCTCGTCGCTGCCGCCGTGAATGTACTTGCTGGAGAAGAGCGAGCAGATATCATCGAGCACGTCTCCGATCAACTGCCAGGTCCTGGGGTTTGTGGTGCAGAGGTCCGGGCCTTCCTCGGCGATGTCGGCGTATTCCGGATGTTTGGTCACCCAACCCGCGTGGCCCCAGACCTCGATCTCCGGAATCACGTCGATGTGGCGTTGCGCGGCGTAGTCGATCAGCCGCTCGATCGTCTCGCGCGTGAGCGGATGGGCGCTGGTCAACTTGGGGTGCGATTGCAGCTCTATCGGCGCGCCCTGATCGTCTGTCAGGTGCAGGAAGATCGCATTGAACTTATAGCGAGACATGAAGTCGATGAGCTTGAAATAATAGTCGTCCCGCTCTTTCAAGCGCGCAAGATCGGCCATGACGCCTCGGAAGGCTATCCTGGGACGGTCCCCTATTTCGCACTTCGGCAGAGTCCCCTGCCCCGCCGATATCGCTTGGACCAGAGTCTGCGCTCCGTAAAACGCGCCCGTGGGCGTTTCCGCGCGAACCTCCACGTCATCCGCTATCCGTATTTCGTAAGCCTCAGCGCCGGCGGGAGGAGAAAGTCGCGGGTAGCGTCCGGCGAAGCCCGTCACCAGCAGATAGCAGCCGTCTCTATCGTCTACGTATCTGAGTTCCGCCTGCCTTGCGGTCGCGCGAATCGCCCTGGCGATTGCCTCCGCCGCGAAACGCATGGTCCTTCCCGCGGGGCCATAAGAAACAATAGACCGGTCGGGAAGCGTCAACCCCCCGCCGGTCAGTCTTACGTTGTTGGGCCAGGGCGCCAAGCCAAGCGCCTTGCGAGCTTTGTGCATTTTGCAGTCCTCCGGGAGTGTTGGTTTAGGTAACGCTTAGCTGCCCGGCCCGCAAGTTCCTACTGCTTCAGCTATCAGCTATTAGCTATCAGCTTTCGTCCTTCCAACCCAGGCTGCCCGGAGGTCGCCACCAAATCCCCCCTCCTCATAGGAGGGGGTTAGGGGGAGGTTACTCATCCTACCTCGAAAAAGGACACCTATCCTGCGGGAACGGTCTTGGGCAACCAACTCATCGAATATCGTCGAAGTCAGTTCCCGCAGGAGGCCGCAGCCATTTTCATCCCCTTGGCTGGCGCGAAACTTGGGTGACTCATGCCTCATACCTCATTCCTCACTCCTCCTGAACACCCCCACCGCCTCTTCGTACACGACCTTCGTCGGAACACCATACTGCGCGGCGGCCGCCCGGCAATCCTCATACTCCGGCGAGGAGTTTCGGATTTCGCCCCCCACGCTCCCGATCTTGATCCTTATGGGTCCGTACCTCGTCTCGACAGTCCGCCACTCCCGCTCCATGCACGCCCTGCGCACCTCCTGAATCCGCACGCCCAGTGTAGAGGTTTCCGCGAAAATAATGGACAACATTGAACCCATGTTGTCTCGGTCGCAAAGCACGTTGAGCAAAGTCGCGGGGCGGTTCTTCTTCATCTGTATGGGAGTCAGATACACGTCACGCGCGCCCATGGCGAAGAGCCGCTCCATAGCGGAATCGAAGAACTGCGGGTTCATATCGTCCACGTTGGTCTCCAGCACGATCAGCGGATCGAATCCGATCTCCAGACCATCTTCGCTCTCGCCGATCAGCGCCCGCAGCGCGTTCGGGAAATCGTACTCCGACTTGCCCGCTCCGTATCCTACCGCCTCCAGCCGGAAATCGGGCATCGGTCCGAATCTGGAGGCCAGCGCCGACAGGATCGCCGCCCCCGTGGGAGTGACAAGCTCTCCTTCTACGTCCACACCCCGGATCGGAACGCCTTTCAACAGTTCCGCGGTCGCCGGGGCTGGTAGAGGAAATCTCCCGTGCGCGGCCTCCACGAAACCGTGGGGCATCGGCAGCGGGCTCGCTTCCACCCGGTCCACCTTCAGCAGGTCGAGACAGATGGCGGTTCCGACTATGTCCACTATCGCGTCCACCGCGCCCACCTCGTGAAAATGGACGCGATTTGCGGGACAACCGTGCACCCTCCCCTCAGCCTCGGCCAATTTCTCGAAAACCCTTACGCTCCTGTCCTTCACGCCGTCGGGCAGGGAACTGGAGCCGATTATCTCGACTATATCGCCGAGTCGCCGCTCGTGCTGCTCGTCCGTGAGGACTACGTTGACATCCGTAGCCGCTATTCCCTTCTTCCTGACCTGTTTCGCCTCGATCTCATAGCCGCCCAGGGACAAGGATGACAGCCGCTCGCGTAGCGAGTCTATGTCAGCGCCGGCGGCGATCAGCGCGCCCAGAGTCATGTCTCCGCTGATTCCCGCGAAGCAGTCGAAATACGCTATTCTCATTTGTTCACCAGGTGCGCGAAGTAGCCGGCCCCGAAGCCGTTGTCGATGTTCACAACGGCCACGCCGGCGGCGCAGCAATTGAGCATTGTGAGCAGGGGCGCAATCCCCTCGAAACTGGCCCCATAGCCGATGCTAGTGGGAACCGCGATCACGGGACGGTTGACCAGCCCGCCCACCACGCTTGCGAGAGCGCCCTCCATCCCCGCGATGACGACAAGCACGTTCGCTCCGAGCAGCTTGTCCTTCCGATCGAGCAGCCTGTGCAGCCCGGCAACCCCCACGTCGTAAGCCCGCTCGACCCGACTTCCCATCGTCTCGGCGGTAACAGCGGCCTCCTCGGCCACAGGCATATCGGCCGTGCCCGCGCACAGCACCATGACGTATTTGCCGTCGTCCGGCGGCTTATCGGCGCGATCGACGACGATAAGCCGGGCGGCTTCGTGCCACACCGCGTCGGGCACAACCGCGCTGACGGCGTCGAACATCTCCCGCGTCGCTCGCGTGGCCAGCGCTTTGCTGTTGTGATTGGTCAGCGAGAGCATAATCTCCGCCACCTGCTCCCGCGTCTTTCCCTGGCAGAAGATGACCTCAGGAAACCCCGCCCGCAGCGCGCGGTGCGTATCGATCTTGGCGAACCCCAAATCCTCGTAAGGCATCACGCGAAGCTGATGGACCGCCTCCTCCACCGACAGACTGCCGTCGCTCACGTTTCGCAGAAGTCGTGTAATGTGCTCCGCGTTCACTATCTATCTCCGTCCCTGTGTTTCGATCCGACCGGCTCCAATCCCAGAGCCTTGTTCATACTCCCGGACTGGTAGCCTTCGAGGTCCACGGTCACGTACAGGTAGCCGAGCGCGCGCAGATCCTTCACTACTTTCTCCCGCACCTCCGGATCGGCCAGGCGGGGGATATCGCGCCCCTCGACCTCTATACGCGCGATGTCGTCGTGATGCCGGACCCGCAATTGCCGGAAACCCAGCCCGCGCAGCGCCGATTCCGCCTTGTCCAGCCTCGTCAGCGCATCCGAGGTTATTCGAGACCCATAAGGAAAACGCGAAGACAGGCACGCGAGCGAGGGCTTGTCCCATGTCGGCAGGCCAAGCTGTTTCGACAGCTCGCGGATTTCCGCCTTCGTCAGTTCAACTTCCCTCAGCGGGCTGCGCACGCCAAGACACTGCGCCGCTTTGGAGCCGGGTCTGTAATCGTCGAGGTCGTCGAAGTTCGCGCCGTCGGCTACCCACGCGGCGCCTCGCTCTTCGGCGATCTCTTTCAACTTGCTGAACAGTTCCGTCTTGCAATAGAAGCACCGGTCCGGCGTATTCTGCGCAAACTGCTCGTTTGCAAGCTCGTGGGTATGAATCTGCGCCAGGTTGAAATCGAGCTGCCGCGCCAGAGCAACGGCGGCCTCCACTTCCGAAGAAGGATACGTCTCCGACGATGCGATTACGCATACCGCCTTGTCCCCAAGCGTATCGCTCGCGACCTTAGCGAGCAATGTGCTGTCCACCCCACCGGAATAGGCGACGACCACGCTGCCCATCTCTTTCAACAATTCCTGAAGTCTCTCGTATTTGCCCATTGGTCTCCCCGGTACAAAACAAAGCCATGAAACGTCTCGCCCCGACATCTCGGAGCAGCGCCTTCATGGCCTCGTCCTATCTGGTTGAAAGTGTTTTCCGGTTCATCCGGCAAATCGCGACCTTCATGGCCGCACTCCCAGTATATCCCGGATGGGCTTGCGTGTAAAGCCGGAGTCGAACAGGTCGGCAGAATCGAAACGAAGGAGTCGAGGGCGTCGAACGCAAACTCCCTCTCCCTGGAAGGAAGAGGGCTGGGGTGAGGGTTGAACTGCTCGCATACCCCGGCTGCTGGAAACCCAAGTCGAGCGTAATCCCCCCTCCTTTCAGGAGGGGGTTAGGGGGAGGTCAAACTCAGAACTCAGCGCTCAGTCCTGACTCCCCATCGCCAACTGCCTCTGCGCCACCTGAAGATTATGCGCGGCCGCCGCATTGTCCGGCGAAAGCTGCAGCACGGTCTGCCATTCTCTCATTGCGCCCGGAAGGTCCCCAAGCCCGACGAGAGACAGGGCTAGTCCGTTGCGCGCTGGCGTGAGCCCGCTGTCGATCTTTAGCGCCTTTCGGTAATTGCCCGCCGCGGCGGAGTACATCCCGGCGTCAGTCTCCAAGTCGCCCAGGCGCACGTGCAGACCGGAGTAGCGGTATGGTATCTCCAAATCGAATTCTCCGCCGCGTATCGAGTGGTCGTATATATGGTCCAGCCTGTATGTAGACCACAGCCGCTCGTTGCATAAGGCGAGCTGCTGCTTGTCGACATAGGCTTTCTTAGGCAGCACTCGATAGGCCAGGCCCTCGATCACGAGCTGATAATCCGACTCCATGCGCTTGAGTATCGGGTGAGTAGCCAGATCGTTGTCGCCCCTGCACATCAGATATACCGGACGCCGCCTCATGCTCTCGGCGATGATATCGCGCAAGAGATACTCTTCCTTGACAGCTTCCCGACTGTAGCGCCCGGTCTTGTACACGCGCTCCACTTCCGGCGCCCGCTCCGCAACACTCAATAGATAAGGCTCGGCGTTATAACGCTTGCAGTACGGACGCCAGGTCCTGATCACATTGCGCTCAAGCAGGATTATGTCCTGCCGCTTCTTGTGTACCACCCGATCGTACAACAACGCGTTGAAGGTCGAATCCCCGCACGCAATCACAAGGGAATCAGCCGGCATAGATTTGAGCAAGTTCTGGCCAAAATCTTCTACGATATAGTTGTGGCTCTTGTCCACAAATCGGTAGTTCCCGGCGGCGATCGCAACTAGCGCCAGACCGATGATGCCGACGACGGCGAATCCCGCGGTCCTTCGCTCAACCAGCTTATCAAGCATAAGACTGAACCCGCTGCCCAGCAGAACCGCCAGCGCCAGCATGCCGGGCAAATAGTAACTGTCGATGTCGTGAATGTCGTAATTAATCACATATATCGCGTCCAACGCCGCAACCAGTCCGACTGCTGCCAGGATAGGCGCGTTCTTACGCCTCAGAACCACTCCCCCAATTGGGAGCAGCCACGCCACGTGGATCGGGAACTCGACCAGCACAGACCGAAGGAAGCGAAGAAGGTTCTGCCAGACCTGATGCGCTGTCATGTGAAACATCAGCTTGCGGAACATCTTGCCGGTTACATACGGGAGGAAGCCTTCTGTCAGATATACGTTCCCCCAGATCTGCGTTTCGTCCGGACGGGCGCGGAGCGGCAGATACAAGTACAAGGAAAGCGGCGCTGCAAACAAGAGAACCATTCCCGCCAAAGCCTTCCACCGCCGGAACACGCTCCTGTCGCAGAGGATTACCGCCGCCAGCGCTCCCGGCAGCACAAATGCGGACGTCATGTGGTTTGTCAGTCCGAGGCCGAGGAAGAACGCCAGCCAGTGCAGCCTCCTGTCGGTGTCTCTGGTCGGATCCCCTCGCCGTGCCGCCCTGACCCAGCCGGCCAGCAAAAGCAGGTTCAGCGTAACGAACATCGCGTTCAGCGCGTATACTTCGCCGCTCGTGCAAACGTCCCAGAAAACCCGCGACAAAGCGAACGTCAGTGAGACAATAACCGCGGCGGAGTGTCTTCCCGTGATCTCCAATACCAACAGGAACAGAAACACGGCGGTCAGCGCGCCGAAAAACGCATTCATAATGCCTATTCTGTAAACCACCTCGCCAAATGGAATGATCAAGGTGAACAGCTTGCCCAAAAGGCAGAAGAGCGGATACCCCGTCGGGTGCGCCAAGCTGAGAGTATAGGCCGCCACCGACAGTTCGGCGTTGTCCATGGTATAAACCGTCGGGCACAGAGTTTTCAAGTACATAGCGAACGATACGGTGAACACGCACAAGGCGCAAAGCCGTTTTGATCTTATGGAAGATATAATCGCTGACCGCAATACGGACACCTCCAGGAGCGGATTCTGCTGGTACATGTATCGGTCTGAAACGCCCCCGGCCTTAGTCAGCGAAGACGGTAACAGTTCAGTCTTCCGGACATCGTCATTTCGAGCAACCGACCCCGCAGGCGGGGTTATTTCGGAAAGAAACCACCCCGGTGTTTCGGGATTTGAGGGTTGGGCGTCATACGCATACTATAGCGGACAACTTCGGGTCCCAACCCGGAAATCCCGAAACGGGGCGCTTCCTTAGGAGCGGAGCGTCAGCGGAGTCGAGAAATCTGCTTTTGAGCCTGGCGCAACCGGAAAAAGCAGATTCCTCCACTTCGGTCGGAATGACATTCCCGCGAAACTGAACCCATTCCGAAGACGGAGACCCTCACAAGCGAAGCGTCGGACTCTCCCCGTTTTCGGCCGCCATGCTGAGCTTTTATGACAACACCCGTCAGCAAAATATGGTTAAACACGGCTGAACTGTGTGGAAGAAGCCCAGTAGAGAGGCGGGAATGACGGGCCTTCCGCGATGCGGTTTGCCGGGCTTCACCGTCTTCTGCCGGGCAGGCCATTATAACGGCGGTCGCCGTCACGCCGCCAGGCAAAAGTCTCAACACTTCACATACACATTGAGGAGGTGACCAAAGGATGAAGAGGATTCGGAAGAAGAGGAGCGCAGGTTTCACTCTGATTGAAATCATGATCGTGGTTTTGATCATAGCGATCCTGCTGGCAATTGCCATCCCGAACTTCCTGAGGGCGAGAGAGACGTCCCGGGCCAAGAGCTGCCAGGCTAACATGCGGCAGATCGAGACGGCCAAGGAACAGTGGGCTATGGACAACAAGAAGGCTGCGACAGACACGCCGGTAGCCGCCGATCTGGTCACGGAGTACATGAGGGGCACCGAAGACGTGCTGCCCGGATGTCCGTCCAGTGGAACCTACACGATCGCGAACTTGTCCACCCGCCCGTCCTGTAGCATAGGAACGAACGGGTCCGGAACCTATGACGATCACGTCCTTCAGTAGGGCGGACCGTTTCTGGTGGCAGAGCCCGTGCTTTGCCACCAGTTTTTTTGCGTTTTCAACCTGAGACAAGCGCCGGTAATACACACAATTGAGTTCGATCGATCTCTGACGGTATCGGCTTCCGAAGAGCTTCCCGTGGCGGAGCGATATTGTCCGCCGGATGCACGGCTCGCGGACCGATGAGACAACCTATGATGGATAAGAGGAAGACAGCAGGATTTACGCTGGTGGAAATGGTCATCGTCGTCCTGGTCCTGACGATACTGTTGGCGATCGCCATTCCCCAGGTCATGCGCGCGAGGGAAAACGCCCGCACCAAGGGCTGCATCGCTAATCTTTGGGAGATTCAAGGCGCGCAGCAGCGGTGGGCATTTGAGAACCGGAAGACGGACGAAGACGTTCCCACCCAAAGTGACCTCGTGCCTGTTTACGTGAAACATTGGCCCGAGTGCCCTGAAGGCGGGGAATACACATTGCAGTCAACGGACAAGACGCCACTCTGCAGCATCGGCGACCCGCACATCATCGAGTGACGACTCCAGGACGCCCCGCATGTCCCGGCTAGCGCTTCACATTGACAGCGCCGCCACTCCGACACATCGCCTCAACCTCATCACTCAGTCCTCATACGTACCTCGAAAATAGCCCTTCCCTACGCCAAACCGACACCCTATCCCGCGGGAACGGCCTCGTACAACCAACTCATCGAATATCGTTGAAGTCAGTTCCCGCGGGAGGCTGCAGCCGTTTTCATCCGCCTGGCTGGCCCGGAGCGCCATGAAGGACTCATCCCTCAGTCCCAAGTCCCTCTACCACGTCAACCATCCTGCCCCACGAAAACTCGTCCTGTCTCGCCGCAATATTCCGGGAGAACTGCTCACCGCGCGACTCCGCGAAGAAGTCGATTATCGCGTCCGCAAGAGCGTCGGGGTCTTCCGGCGGCGTGAGAAGCCCCGTCTCGCCGTGCTCGATCACGTCCGGCAGTCCGCCGACCGATGTCGCGATCACCGGCTTGTTGAAACCGAAGGCGATTTGGACAATCCCACTCTGCGTCGCCGAGACATACGGCAGAGCGGCTACATCCGCCGCGGTGAAATACCTGCCAACCTCCTCATTGGGCACGTACTCGTCCACGATCAGCGCCCTGTCGCTCACGCCGAGCTTCCGTATCTCTTCCAGATAGGGCTCCTTCTTGTCGTAGAACTCGCCTACGATCAAAAGCGTCGCGTCGATTCTGGAAAGGACCTTAGGCATCGCCTGGATCAGGTGTATAAGACCCTTGTACCGCCGGACGAGGCCGAAGAACAGGATGACGTTGCCGTCCAACCCCAACTCCCGCCTGCACGCGTCACGGTCCCAGACCCCGGTATTGAACACCTCGTACGTCGGATGGCGTGACCTGGTTACATCAGCCCCCGGCACAAGTCCGATCAGATTGCGTCGGTCCTCTTCGGAGTGAACGATAAAGTGATCGCCGTGCCTCAACGCCATTCTCGCCAGACGCTGCATCGGCCCGGCCGATTCGTGCGGGATGACGTTGTGGCAAAGGAAAACCAGCCTGGAGCCTCTGGGACGGAACCGGGCGACCGTCGCGTACTGAGGCGCGAACATCGGATGCCACCACTGGATGACAACCAGATCGGGGCGAAATGCCCGCATTCGTTTTCCGGCCGCGAGCCACGTCAGCGGGTTCATGGAGTCGATCACAGGCTCCGCGTCCGACCGTATCGGCGTTCCGCTGGTGTCCTTCTCCGTCTTGCCGGGGAAAAGGAATCTCGGATAAAGCCGTTTGAACGTTATCAGCTTAACGTCATGAGACCGCTCCCGCAGCGCGTTGCAGAACAGCGACGTGTAATGAGCGATCCCGCCCCTCAGAGGATACGACGGCCCAAACACACATATCTTCACGCATTGCTCCTCCGGACTCCCTTCACCTTCAGGGAGGGTGGGGTCACTCAGCGCTCAGTCCCTCACCGCTCTGCCCTCGGCGCGCGTGTCGTCCTTGCGCTGCATGTGGACCATCATCTCCCCCATCAGGCCAGTTGAAATAAACTGAATGCCGAGGATCATAAGGAGAACGCCCAGGGTCAGGAGAGGCCGGTGTCCGATGCCGTATCCCATCGTCCACAACACGGCCAGGTACCCATTGACGGCAAACCCAATCGCCAAAAGGAACAGCCCCATAGACCCGAACAGGTGAAGCGGCTTCTTGGTATATCGCGTTATGAAAAGCACTGTAAGCAGGTCGAGAAGGCCCCGCGTGAATCGCGAAATGCCATACTTGGATTTCCCGAACTTCCGGGGCCGGTGGTTGACCTTGAGTTCACCGACCACGAACCCATTGCCGTAGGCCAGAGCGGGGATGTAACGGTGCAATTCGCCATAGACCTTGACGTGATCCAAGACCTCCCGGCGATACGCCTTGAACCCGCAGTTGAAGTCGTGGAGACGCACCCCGGTCGTCATAGCCGCGACCTTGTTGAACAACTTCGACGGCAGCGTCTTCCCTATCGGGTCGAGCCGGCGGAACTTCCAGCCGGAGACCAGATCGAACCCCTCGTCCAGCTTTGCAAGAAAATTGGGTATCTCCGCCGGATCGTCCTGCAGGTCGGCGTCCATAGTAATGATTATCGAACCCCTCGCCTCACTGAAACCTTCCGCCAGCGCGGCGGCTTTGCCGAAATTGCGTCTGAGCCGCACACTCCGCGCCCGTGGATCGCTCTGGCAAATCCTTCGCAGGACGCCGTGGGAACCGTCCGTGCTGCCATCGTTGATGAAGATGATCTCGAACGGCCTGCCCGTCGCCGACAACGAGCTTACGAGCTCCCTGTACAGCGGCTCGATACTCTCCTCCTCGTTGTACGCCGGGATCACGATGGATATCAGTTCGAGCTGCTCGACTTCCGGCTCCTCCTGCCTGAGCGCCGTGCTCATTCGCGAGGCCATAACCGTCACCTTCCTCCAAATTCGGCTAAACTGGCTTGCTCTCTGATTACCCAGCCATTACGCAAGCCAAAACATCGGAGGGTGATGGGTGGTTGTTAGTTGTTGGTTATTGGTTGGCGGTTGATCAGTCCGATCAGTCCGATCCGACCGATCCGCCCAATTCCTCCCCCTTCCGATCCTTCGGTAGCAGAGCGGCAGCGACGCTGCCGAAGCACACCCAGGCGTCGGCTGACCGTTGACGGCTGACAGCTTCCCCGCGAACTCCCCTTCGCATTTTCGTCCTTTCGTGATAAGACCGCATCTGGTAAACTTGAGCTGTGACACACGAATTCTCAGATCCCGTCGATATGACCTTCACGGCGAAAGTAGACGGCTCTTCGCAGCGATACGTCGAGATGCGCCCGCGCGGCTTTGACCCCGCAAAACAAATCCACCTCTTGATCGCGCTGCACGGTCACGGCGGGGATCGCTGGCAGTACGTTCAAAGTGACATCAACGAGTGCCGGGGCGCACGGGACACCGCCGCGAGGCACGGGCTGCTTTTCGTCTCGCCGGACTACCGCGCGGCGACCTCCTGGATGGGGCCGAAGGCCGAGGCGGACCTTGTCCAGATCATCGAAGAGCTGCGCCGCAATTACCGAATCGGAAAACTCATCCTCGTCGGCTCGTCCATGGGCGGCTCATCCGCGCTGACCTTTGCCGTCCTTCACCCTGAGATGATCGACGGCGTCTGCAGCCAGAAAGCCACAGCCAACCACGTCGAGTTCGCCAACTACCAGGACGACATCGCGGAGTCCTTCGGCGGGACCAAAGGGCAAGTTCCGCGCGAATACGAGAAGCGCAGTGCGGAGTTCTTCCCCGAAAGGCTCACGATGCCCATCTCCTTCACCTGCGGCGGTTTGGACCAATCCGTCCCCCCGCAAAGCGTCCTCCGCCTCGCCGAGAAGCTCAAGCAACTGGGCCGCGGCGTCCTGATGCTCCACGACCCCGCGGCCGGCCACCGCGCCAGCTACGAGGACACGGTCAGGGCGATGGAATGGGTGATTGGCAGAGTCGTTGGGCGGAGTGGTTAGTTGTTGGTTGTTGGTTGCCGCTGAAGCTGCATCCCCCTGGCCCTTCCGATATCAAAGCACAGTTCGCTCGTACGGTTGCGCACGAGGAGAATTCTCGTTTTTTCCCGAACAATTTCGTGCTCACGCTGAGCCCGCAAAGAGCTGATCAAAAGCAGTTTGATAGTGTGAGCGAGATGTCCGAAACCACCCAACGATTGGTCGCCGCCATAACTTGGGTTCCCACACCGGAGTGGAACCCAGTTGCGCCAAGAGACCCGCGGCGCTGCAACGAACGCAGGGACTGTCCTCATCACCAAAACGCTTGAGGGCTTCATAAAACTGTGTGTCCTTTTGGCTTCTTAGCGTGACCCTATAGTTCAAGCCAAAAGTGACAATAGCAACGATAGCAGCAATAAACATGCCCCATCCCGGAATACCTGCTAAAAGGTAAGAGTTCAGGCTTGGTGAGTACGTATCTCTTCGCTGCTCACTTTCGGGAGACGACGAGCGTAATCCCCTCTCCCTTGAGGGAGAGGGTTAGGGTGAGGGTGAAAGTTCTCTCCATTTCTGAACTCTTACGCTAAAAGCGCCAATACTTTCCGCGTGATGGTCGGCTTGGGGGGCTTAGGCTTGGGCTTTTCCTCTAACTCTTGGACTAGTAACTTATTTTACTGAGCTTGTGCTTTGTTGTTCTCTGTCTGCGCTTTAATAAGCCCCAGTTCCTCAGGCGTGAGTTTGGCCGCGGAAACCTGACTCGGCTTGCTTGGAGGAACCTGCGTGGATCAATAGCCCGCGGCAATTCCAATCAGGAGAAAGACCATGAGGGCTATCTGAGCGAGACGCGAATGGAGGTTCCCGTTACACAACCCGCTGTGCGCGGGTCTCCCGACCCCCGCACGTCCGCGACCGCAAGGTCTCCTTCGACTCCCCATTCCGGCCCTCCGTTCGATCCCATCCGCGTTCATCCGTGTTTATCCGTGTTCTGTGTTCTTCCCTGAACCGAGCCTCAGCACGCGAGAAGCCTGGAGAAGAACAGATCGATGACCCTCCCCGCATCAACACCAACCGCAACCTCGGTATTCGTCCGGTACCGTCCGGCCCGTTCGGGCCGCAAATCCGCCACCGTCATCCCCGCCGTATACTCTCCCTTACACTCCACGTGCACCTCGGCCGGAACAGTCATAAGGACCGACCGGTCTATTGCGAACGCAACCGTAGTCGGATCGTGCATGTAGCAGCCGTCGAAGCCGTCATTGTCCCTGTGGAAATCCATGTAGAATGACGAGACGTCGCGGGTGAAGTCCAGAATTGGGGATGGATTTGACGCATAGCGGCATTCCAGCTCGGTGCGGGTCAGTATCACCTGCTCGGTAACGTCCAACGGGACTACGGTCTTCGGAACGTCGAACTCGACGATCCTTGCCGCGGCATCCGGGTCAACGAAGATGTTGAACTCGGCGACTGGAGACGTGTTCCCGTATGTCCTGAACGCGCCGCCCATTATTATGATCTCGCCGACCCGGCGCATCGTCTCCGGGTTAAGACGGATCGCCTCCGCCACATTCGTCAGCGGCCCCAGCGTGATGAGAGTGAGACCGGGACCATGCTTCCGTACCTCATCAATAATGAACTCCGCGGCCCCAAGACTGACAAGCCCGTGCCGCGAAGACGGGTACTTGGGCGAGCCGTCCGGCCTGCGCAACGTCGTAATATTGCCCAGCCCGTCCTCCCCGTGAACGTGGGCCGCCGTGACCAGTGGCCGGTTTAACGGCCTCTCGGCGCCCCGGGCAACGGAAGGGCGGATCGGAGGAAACACCGCGTCCAGGATGGTCAGGACATTCGCGGTAGCGTGTTCGACATCGATGTTGCCGGCCACCGTGGCTATGCCCTCGATGGCGAGTTCACGGGAGGAAAGGGCCAATAGAATCGCCAGGGCGTCGTCTACCCCGGCGTCCGTGTCTATCAGAACGTGTTTCACGGAAAATCTCTCCAACTGTGCAGACTCTCATATTCTATCCCTCCAGGCACCCTACCTGGAGGGACCAACCGTTGTTTCACAGAAAATCTCTCCAACTGTGTAGACTTTCATACCCAAGAATCCGTTTCGCCTTTTCACATCTCAGAAGCGAATCGCGGCCGCCGAACTCAGGCGAGATTCGCTGCACGGACGGATAGTAGCGCGAGACCAGGTCGCGCGACTCCATGTGCGTCCCGTTGTCATCCGCTGTTATAAGAAAGGCCTCGTGCTCCCATTTCCGCGTCGATTCGACCGCGAGCCGGAACGCTCTCGCACAATCCCGAACGTCCACGTAGGCCCACATCATCTTCCACCACCCCTCGGGTTTTGCGACCAGCTCGCGCTGCATTTCGCGCTCCTCAGGGGCCCATACCCAGCAGGGGCGCAGGGCCGTGGTCCGCATACCGTATCCGCGGGCGAACGACCCGCATATCTCCTCGCCTACCAGCTTGCTCAAGCCATACGGGTCCTGTGGTCGCAGCGGGTGGTTCTCGTCAAGTGGACAAAAGTCGGGAGAGAAATCGTTTCGCCGGAAGACGAAGCCGAAAGTGGAGTCGCTCGACGCGTACACGAAATTCCGGATGGAGTTGCGCGCGCACGCCTGCAGCGCATTGAAAGTCCCCTGCGCGTTCACCTGAAAGACCCGTTCCGGAGGGTCCCTCAAGGGATTCGGAATACCGGCGAGGTGGACGACAGCGTCGTGCCCGGCAAGTTTCTCAGTGAGTTGGTCGCACGACAGAACGTCGCCTTGCACGAAGCGGACTCCCGGTTCATCCTGTTCCGGGCGCCGCAAATCGAGGTTCGTCACCTCGTGCGATCCAGCCAATTCCCTCACGACGTAGCGCCCAATCAACCCGCTCCCGCCGGTCACAGCTATACGCATCTCAAAACTCCGGAACCCTCTAGACCTTGGAACCTCTCAACCCTACAAACCTACAAACCTACTGCTTCGAGATCACCTTGATACTGCTGACGTATTCGTCGGTGTCGCCGCCGGAGTAGACGCGGAAATCCGCGCCGCCGTTCTGCCTTCCGCCGAACCTCGCTCTTTCCAGATAAAGCACGGCGGAGTTCCAACCCTTCTTCCCCGGTTTGATGAACGCAGGTGTGGGGCGATATTTGTCCGCATCATCGTTCGTGAACGCCGAATCATACTCAACGAGGAAAGTATCTCCCGCCTTGCCCTCATCGTAGTACTCTATCTCCAGCATGATGGGCTTGTCGCCCCGCGACAGGATCGACTTATCCACGTCGAAGTAGATATACCGGCTGCCTTTCGCCGTGTTCGTCCTGACGCAGCGCTTGCCGTCCATCGTTACCACGCCGCCCTCGCCGTCGGAGACGCCCAAAATGTGATAGACGCCGGATTGAGGAATTGCAGCCGCGTCACCGCCAAGCTCCTTCACTCGCTCGGCCACCCTTTTGGCAATATCGGGATTCGGGAACGGGCCGAGGAGATCAAGGAGTGCGTCTACCCCCGCCTGCCCGCCCACCTCGGCGGCCCGGCTGTCCGCGATATTGAACTCGGCGGTCTGCCTCACGTAATCCGAGTGTGTGCGCCGAGCGACCTGTGTCTGCGCTTCGCGGTATTCCGCGAACTTTTTCTCCTTGAGCAGCGTTTTCCCGCGCTCCTCGGAGGAGCGTCTGTCGAACGGGGCGGCGAGTTTCGGGAACGCGCTGTGCGGCTCGGTCTGGTACCAGTACGCGATGGATGAGAAGTCATCCGAACGGTTATTAGCGTGCCCGTGCTCGATGGTCACGCGGATCGACTTCTTGAAAGCTATCGCGTCCTCCAAATGGAACCGGTAGACCGAGTAATCCCCCATATCCTCGAACGGCTTCTCGCTCCAAACGCCGAAACGGGCAGTCGAGGCGCCTTTGGCGAAACCCCAGGCGTGGCAGAAATAGTCTTCGGTGCCGGTCCCGTTCAGGGTAGGCTGTTTCGCGCCGTCGATGTAGATCATGTCGTCGCCTTCGCCGAACCACCCGGGCTCGTTCTGCCGGCAGAAAAGGAAACACCCGACGAAGTGCCCGCGTCCGGCGGCGTCGAGTATGACGTAGTTCCCGGACGAGAGGACGGGCTTCTCCTGGCGATACTGCGCGTGGAAGTAAAGAAGATCGTTGCGGGGAGCGTCGAAGACCTGGTAGTCGATATAGTAGTAGAACATGTCGAGGTTACTGGAGCCGACATTCTGAACCGTCACCTTCGCGCTTTTCTTGAAAGGCATGGGAAAGAAGCAGTTGAGACCGGCGTCGTTCCCAATGGCAAATGGCAGGCTCTCAAAGGTGTAATACTTGCCGTGACCCAAGCCAAAGAACTCGCCAAGAGGACACTCCACGCTTGGGGTATTCTCGCCGTCCCAGTACATCCGTATGATGATATCTCGGATATCCACGCCGCCTTTGGTAATCCAGATGTGAGCAATCTGGCCAGGGCCTTTGATCTCCGCCATAGTGCGGATTTGTCCTGGTTTAAGCGGATTGCCCTGAGAGCCGTCTGCGTTCCCGCCCCGCTTGTCGTAACTGGAGATTCTGGCGGAGCGGTAGGATTTCGCGCCCGGCAGATCGGTTAAAATGCTTGCCGAAGCAGCCGTGACCAGGCCGAGAGCGAGCGTTGCGGTCAGCAGATTCAGTTTGAGGGAGTTCGTAAACATTAACATACCTCCGATACAGCGATATTCGGCCTGAGCCGTTTACCACACTATCCTAGAGGAACAGGCGCGCACAAGTCAATCAACGTAAGAGTTCAGGCTTGGTGAGTACGTATCTCTTCGCCGCTCACTTTCGGGAGACGACGAGCGTAATCCCCTCTCCCTTGAGGGAGAGGGTTAGGGTGAGGGTGAAAGCTCTCTCCTTGCCGTTGTTTCGGGATTTGAGGGTTGGGCTTCACACTTCCGCGGTCATAGCACAACCTCGCATTCCAACCCGGAAATCCCGAAACCGAGCGCCTCCTTCGCAATAGAGCAAAAGGGCCGCTTTTCGATCTCCGATTCCTGTTCCCTTTCGCGCTTTCGTGATCAATCGGAGCAGGCCCGTGAAGGAATCGGCCCCGCGTCCGGCAAACCTCAAACTTGATGCTATCCGCATTATTGCGTTTCGGAGGTCCCATTGGTACTGCTCAACTGCTGTCTGCTTCTGGCAGGTATGGTCTCACAACTGCCTACGTGGGAGTTCGGACCCACCGCTGACCCCAGTCAGTGGAAGCCCGTCGCCAACATAACCAGGGCGGGCGTTGCGAACGGCCGCCTGCGTTTCAGCGTGCCTGACGCCATCGGCTACTTCGCCTGCGATACGCCCGAAATAGCCGCGAAATCCTATCAGTGCGTGGTCATCCGTCTGAAGGCCAGCCGCCCTGGCGAAGGGAACCTGCTCTGGTCAGGTGACCGGCTGCCGTACTGCAGTTGGGATCGACGGACGCCGTTTCAGGTTCGCAAGTCCGGCTGGCAGACGGTTGTGCTTTTTCCGTTTTGGCAGTCGGAGAGAACCATCCGGCAATTGCGGCTCGATCTTTACGGCCCGGCCAGTTTTGAGATCGACTATATCCACGTTGTCTCCTGGGGCGACGACAAGGCTCCGGTCGAAGTATACTCGTGGGAACTCCGGAACGGGGTCGAAGAATGGCGCGTCAACCCGGACAGCGACCGCTTCTTCGCCCCACCGATCGCAGCAAAGCTGGAAAACAAGCGCATCGCATCCGTCAAACTTCGATCCACCGTTGACTGCGAGTGCGCGGTCCTTTACAGCCACCAGGACACCCCGGGGCTGCGCAGACACAGCTTCCGCGTCCGCGGCGACGGCGGCGAACGGACGTACAACATCGCGCTCATGGGATTCCCCGCCAACAGAGGCGTCGGGACGACCTGGCCCGACCCAATAGTAGCATTCGGGCTGGAGATACCCCAAAAAGCCCAGAGCCGGGTCACCGTACAGTCCGTCTCGCTGGCCGACAAGCCCTCGGGACCGCCCGATCTTCAGGCGCATTATCTGGGATTCGAAAACGCGGTCAACCGCTCCGGCAAAGCTTGCTCGGTCGTGGCGGAGATAACGAACACGGGAGGCGTCGCGGCGGCAAACGCGACCGTCCGTCTTGTTTTGCCCAAGGGATTGCGATTCCCGGAAGGTAAAGCCGTTCAGTCGTTATCCGTTGCCCCGATGTCGGACCCGGTCAGAGTCGTCTGGCCCGTGGTCGCCAAGTCTCCCGGCACGTACCCGGTGGAACTCCGGTTCGAGGACCGGGACGCTCGTCCGGTGAAGACCGCGCTTCGTTTCCTTGCGCCCGTAACCACGACCAAAGCAAGATATGTTCCCAAGCCTCGACCCATTGGTACGGACACCGATCTGTTCATGTACTACTTCCCCGGCTGGGACAACAGCGAATGGTGGAACTGCATTCGGCGCGACACT
This sequence comes from Armatimonadota bacterium, assembly GCA_030649165.1. Lineage (GTDB taxonomy): Bacteria > Armatimonadota > UBA5829 > UBA5829 > JAUSEB01 > JAUSGG01. The sequence continues at coordinate 26,163 of JAUSGG010000034.1, read as the reverse complement.
CCCTCTCGCAAGCCCTGGCTGGGATACTATGACGAGACGAATCCGGAAGTCGTGGATTGGCAAATCAAGGCGGCGGTGGAAAACGGCATCACCGGGTTCGTGGTGGACTGGTACTGGTGGGACGGCAAGCCCGAGATCACGCATTGGATTAACGCTTACGGTAAGACGAAATACCGGGACTACCTGAAGATTCTCGTGATGTGGTGCGATCACGTCGGGACGCACACCGTCGACGACCTTCGAAAGATGACGAAGTACTGCGCCGACAACTACTTCGGCTGGAAGTCGTACTACCGCCTCAACGGGAAACCGGTCATGGTGATCTATGACGCTGACAGGCTTCGCGATCAACTCGGCGGATCGGAAGCGGTAAAGCAAGCTCTCGACGCCTGCGAGGCCGTTGCGAAGGAGGCAGGCTATCCCGGCATCACCTTCATCGAGTCCGGAATGCGAATGCTGCCTGCGCCCGAACTCAGCCAAAGCCTGTCCGCTGAAGGCTACAGCGCATACATGACGTACCACGACAATCTCCTCGCATACGGACTGGCTCCTTCGTCCGATCGGATCGACTATGCCGATGTGGTCAGCGCCGCCCCAGCCGCGTGGGAGGCAAAACGCTTGGCCGGGGAGGGTCTCAAGGACTCCGGTCACTCAACCCTCAACTCTCAACCCTCAACTCGTCTGACCTACATTCCCTTGGTCGAAACCGGATGGGACCCGCGCCCCTGGCAGGGCGAGGGTCCGCAGACCATGATCATCCGGAACCGCACTCCGGAGCTTTTCGAGGAATTGCTCAGAAAAGCAAAGAAATACAGCGAAACAAACAAGCCCCCGTTCGTGCTTCTCGGACCTGCGAACGAGTGGGGCGAAGGCAGCTACATCGAGCCTTGCATAGAGTACGACTTCGACATGTACGAGCGCGTGCGCAAGGTCTTCGGCAAGGGCGATCCCGCCGATTGGCCGGTCAACCTCGCGCCGTCCGACGTCGGTCTCGGACCTTACGACGCCGCCCCGCGCCGTGATCTCGAACAGTGAATGCAAATGGGATGCCGGCCGTCAAGGCGAGACGCTGGCGCTTGACGTTCGACGCCTGGGCGAAGAACAACCCATCTTGGCCGGTATGGACGAATTTTGGAGAGAACTCGGCAAATGGTATTATGCTGCAGAGGACAGAGAGCCACCAATGTGACGTTATTTCTTCCTTCTATCCTGGGAACGGTCTTGCACAACCAAGTCATCGAATCTCACCAAAGTCAGTTCCCGCACCGCCCACCGCCCCAACCACTATCGTGCGGGAACGGCCTAGTACTGCCAAGCAGTCGAATCTCACCAAAGTCAGTTCCCGCGGCAGCCCCCTCACCTCAATCCGATCCCCTTTCCCGTTTTCCTACCTTTCCTGTTTTCCTCGTTAAAGACGTTTGCAAATCCCCCGCAAACCAGGTTATACTTGGGCGGCTCAACAACACAAACAGGTGGGACCGGAGCAGTGACACAACAGACGAACGGCAAGTACCTCATCGGTGTCGATCTCGGAGGGACCAACGTCCGAGCGGCCGTTTCGGATAAGACCGGCAGGCTGCTCGGCGATGCGCGGGAACCCTCTTACGCTATGAGCGGGTTCGACATCACCGCCGGGCAGATCATCAAGTCGATACGCGGGGCGATGGCCGCGGCGGGCGTTTCTGATTCCCAGTTGGCCGGCATCGGTATGGGCGTGCCCGGCACGATCAAGCCGAAGCAGGGAATCGTGGTCTGGACCCCGAACTTCCACGAGGATTGGGCGAACGCCAACGTTGTCGATCCGATACGCGGAGACTTCGGCGCGCCGGTCTTCATCGGCAACGACGCCAACGTTGCCGCCCTGGGAGAATACTGGTTCGGCGCCGGGCAGGGCGTAAACTCTCTGATGATGTTCACCCTGGGCACCGGCATCGGCACGGGACTTGTCATGGACGGCAAGCTGTGGGTCGGCGAAAGCGAGGGAGCGACGGAATTCGGTCATCAGGTGATACTGGCGGACGGCCCGCGCTGCGGCTGCGGCCGCTACGGCTGTCTGGAAGCCCTTGCCGGCCGGACGGCGATAATCAACCGAGCGCAGAGGAAACTCCACCAGGGTCGCGACAGCCTTCTGCTCGGCATGGTGAATAACGAGTTCCCGGCTATCACCCCCGCCCTCATCGCCGAGGCCGCCGGCAAAGGCGACGCCGTCTCGGTCGAAACACTGGCCGAGACAGGTTACTACATCGGACTGGGCGTGGCGAACGTGATAACCGGCTTGAGCGTCGCTATGGTCGTGATCGGCGGCGGAGTGTCCGGCGCGGGCGATGCGCTGTGGCAGCCGATGATGCGAACGATTTCGGCGAACACGCTCGTGCAGTACCTGGAAGTGTGCGGCATCGTTCCTTCGCGGCTTGGCGACGATGTAGGAATCATGGGCGGAATCGGACTCGCAATGCAGGAGGCTGCGCCAAACAACCGACAACCGACAACCGTCAACCATCAACCGACATGAACCTGACAATCTCGACCGCAACCTGGAAATACGACAAAGACTGGGTCTACTCCATCACTTACGACGAGGCCCTTTCCGAGCTCCACCGCTTTGTAATCCCGGTCCACCTGGAGCTTGGCATACCGGGGCATCTGGAAGCCGTCGCCGGCCACATCGGCAAGGTCCGCGCCCTCGGCGAGAGTTCGTACAACGGACTGCATCACATGGGCCCCGCCGAGATGAGAGAGATGATCGCCATCGGCTGGGGCGTCGGCTGCCATTCGTGGAGTCACGGAATGGTTATGGACGACCCCGATCTGGAGCTGCGCCGGGCTAAAGAGGTGTTGGGAGAGGCGACCGGCGTGCCCGTGACCCTGTTCACCGCGCCCGGCTCGAACGCCAATCTGATGCCGCCGGTACTGGAGAAGATAGTCGAGTACGGCTATCTGGCCGGACTCGGTATCACCGACGATCTCAACTATTCCGACGCCGACGACCTGGTATGGACCAACAGGGTCCCGATCCACGAAAGCTACGGCGGATACTTCGAGAGCGCATTTGAGCCTTACAAACGCATTCGCCAGGCCCAAGAGCGCCGCGGATGGATCGTCGACTACTGCCACTGTCCACTCGAAGAGGCCGTCCACGAGTGCAAGGACGTCACGGCAGCCCATCACCGCGAAAGGCTTGAGACTATCGCAAGAGAGGGCGGCGCCGCCTGCTGGTACGCCAACCCGGACGATGTAATCGACTACCGCTATATGCGCCGCCACACTCGCGTCGAGCCCGACGGGCTCGGCGTGTTCATCCTGCGCCTCGAATCCCTCCCGCAAGAAGTCAAATCCCGCGATCTGACCTTCCTCTTGCAGACTCCGGCCACTGTGTCAGTGACACAGGCGTTGGTCGACGGCTCTCCCGTCCCAACCATCCCATCTCGCGCGGGCGTCCAATCCTTCACCCTCCCAGTCCACGACGGAATGAAAATCACGGTAAAACAGGGAATGCCAAAATAATGGACAGCTTTGCAACAATTCGGCCCATGTCGTCCCATAGGTCCCACTTGTCCTATCCGTCCTATCCGTCCAGTCGCTGTGCGCGGGTCTCCGACCCCGCACAATCACCGACCGCGGCTCTCCCCTCCTTCGACTCCCTCGGAAGGCCCCCCAATGAACCGTAACGCCACCCTCGCCACCACATCCATCATCCTGGACGAACACTCCAAACGTCCCGGAGTCAACATCGAACGCGCCCTCGCGGCCTTTGACGAAGCCGCAAGTTGGAAGCCGGACCTCGTCGTCTTCCCCGAAGAGATCGACTACGCCGGCGTCGCCCCCGAGGAAGCAAAAAAAGCAGGCGAGCCTGTCCCCGGCGGCCCCATCCAGGAAGCCTTTGCCGCGCGGGCCCGCAAACACAACGCCAACGTCGTCCTCGGCATCCGCGAGCGCGACGGAGACGAGTTATACAACGTAGGAGTAGTCATCGACAGGCTGGGCCAATTCGTCGGCAAGTATCGCAAGACCCACCTTGCTCCCGGCGAAGCCGCAGAGGTCCGGCCCGGCGACTCATACCCCGTATTTCAGCTCGATTTCGGCGTCGTCGGCGTCATGATCTGCATGGACGTCCACTATCCGGAGCCCTGGCGTATCCTTGCGCTTCAGGGCGCCGACGTCATCGTCCATCCCACCATGTGGCGCGACTACACCGGCGATCTCTGCGAATCCGTGGTAAACGCCAGGGCCATCGACAACCAGGTCTACGTCGTCACCAGCCACTACATTACGATGCCGTTTCTCACCGGCGGAGCGATGGGACACGCCCGCATCGTCGATCCTTACGGCCGCACTAGGGCCTCTACCAGCCATTCCCCCGGAATAGCCGTGGCGCAAGTGGACCTCGATCAGGCTTACGAATACTGGGTCACCGGCGACCTGAAGCGGGAATTCCCCACCCTCAAAGACTGCTTCCTCGGTATGCGCAGGCCCGAAACTTACGATATCCTCACGCGCCCCGACGATGAGAACTCCTGGAAAATCGACGACCCAACTCTCTACGCCTCCGAGGAATAGCCAACCTGCCCCCTCCCCATTCAGGGGGAGGGCTGGGGTGGAGTCGGGGTGGAGTCAACATCCCTCCATCTCGTCCATCTGTGTCCATCTGTGGTTCAAACATCCGCATTCATCCGCGTTTATCTGCGTTCATCGGCGGTTTCATACGTGCAAACACGCAGGGTTCCGCCCCCCTTTGGTCGAAGGAGCACTAGGAAAACCGCAACGAGCACATCGAAGGGAGTTGTTTGATGAGGAAACTCAACGTCGGGTTCATTGGCTGCGGCGGATTTGGGCGCGCGGTGCATATCACCAATATGAAGGCCAACCCGAAATACCATCTTCGGGCCGCGATGGACATAAACGAAGCCGCAGCGAAAACGACCGCGGAAGAATTCGGAATGCAATATTGGACCACCGATCTGAACCGCCTGCTGTCCGATGATTCCATCGATGTCGCGGTCATCTCGACGGTGCACGACTCGCACGCTGAGCTGAGCGTTGCGGCCGCGAATGCCGGCAAGCACGTCCTCTGCGAGAAGCCCATGGGCCTGAACCGCGAAGAGTGCAAAGCCGTCGCCGAGGCTGTAAAGAAGAACGGAGTCAAATACACCGTCGGCTACAATAGAGGAATGGCCCCTCTGGTAACCCAGGCGCGGGATATGATAGCGAACATCCCCCACAAGAAGCTGATTTACCATTGCATTCAGGCCCTGTTCCCGGTTGACCATTGGACCCACGATCCGGCCCGCGGCGGGGGGCGATTTGTGGGAGAAGGCTGCCACATCTTCGACCTGATCTGTGAGCTGATTCAGTGTCCGCCGGTTTCGGTCTACGCGTCGGGCGGCACATTTCTCGATCCGAATATCGTGAAGATTCCCGACAGCGGGATCGTGACCATCACGTTCGCGGACGGCTCCGTCGGCACGACGCTGATTGCAAGCGCCGGCTGCGGGTTTTTCCCGAAGGAATCGACCGAGATCTACGTCGACCTGAAGGCTATCCACATCAACGACTTCAAGGAGATGACCTGCTGCGGATTTGACGGTAAGGAGTGCGAGAAGATCGATCTCGGCGCCATCGATAAGGGCCACAAGGTGGAGATCGACCTGTTCGCGGACGCAATACTCAACGACACTGACCCGCCCAACGGCCCGATCAACGCCGCCAAGGCCGCCGTCATCAGCTTCATGGTCAGCGAATCCATAGCAACCGGCCAGGCCGTGCCAATCACCGAAAAGGACTATGTTTTCTAGGATGACGTAATCCCCCCTCCCTCTGGGAGGGGGTTAGGGGGAGGTTCAACCATCAACCTTCAACCATCAACCATCAACGGAGCAGCCAATGATCAGAATCGGAGTAGTAAACATCGACGTTTCCCACCCCAAGGCATTCTCGATGTACCTTGAGAAGTCGGACCGGGCGCGTTACGTGGCGGTCTACAACAACGCGTTCCGCACCGATGAGGAAGTCGATGGCTTCATCAACATGTTCGGCCTCGAAAAACGCTGCCGGAGCATCGAAGAACTGGCGGACATGGTGGACGTGGGCTTCGTTCAGAGCTGCAACTGGGACAACCATCTGAAACAAGCGACGCCGTTCATCGAGCGAGGGAAGCCTGTCTTCATCGACAAGCCGATAGTTGGCTCGCTGGCCGACTGCCTCGCGCTTGAGGAATTCGCGGCAAAAGGCGCTGTGATACTGGGATCGTCTTCGGTTCGTTACGCGGAAGAAGTCGCGGATTTCGCTTCCAAGTCCGAGGAAGAAGTGGGAAAGATTGTCCACATATATGCCTCTGTGGGAGTCGATGAGTTTAACTATGCTATCCACGCCGTTGAGTCAATGGGCGGCCTCATCACGGGGGCTGTCTCGACCCAGTTCGTGGGTAGAGGCACAGTGGACGGCAAGGCTGCTGAGACGTTTTTCGTTCGCTTTGCAAACGGCGCGACAGCCACCTGCACGATATGTCTGGGCAACTGGCAGCCGTTCGACTTGTCCATTATGACCACGACAGCCGCTTACCAGATCCGAGTAGATGCGACCAAAATATACGCCGCGCTCCTCGATCGGATTTGCGACTACATGGAGACTGGCGTCAACAAAATGGCGCCGGTCAGCGCATTGACTGAGTCGATCAAGATCATGCTGGCGGGACGGATTTCCCGGAACACAGGCGGCGCGGAAGTCAAACTGGCCGATATCCCCATTGACGACCCCGGCTTCGACGGCGACGAGTTCGAGCGGGGATACGCCAAAAACGCAATAGGAGCGCAGTTGTACCTGGCTCGCTGACGCCTGCGAGTCCAGGGACTTTGACCGATCCGTCTGATCCGACTGATCCGTCCGATTGCTGGTCGCTGATAGCTGATAGCCCTTGGAGGTACATCGAGTGCAAAACTTACAAGCCGGACTCGTCGGCGCCGGCTGGATGGGCGGAACGTTGCTGAAACGTCTCGCAGAGAGAAGCGACGTGGATGTGCTGGCCCTGTGCGAACCCAATGGGGACCGGGGCGGAGAAGCATTGGGCTGCGCGGGACTCCCCGTATCCCTGCTAACCGGCAATTACGACGATATCATCAGCAACCCCGACATCGACGCCGTCTGGATCGCCAGCCCGAACAGCGCGCACGCCCCCCAGGCGCTGCAGGCAATGCGGGCGGGCAAACACGTCTTCTGCGAGAAACCCTGCGCCACGAAATTCAGTGACTTCCGCGCGCTTATCGAAGCCGAGCGCGCCAATCCCGATCTGATCACCTACGTGGACTTCATCCTGTACTTCGACTCGATGGAAAGCCGCCTGAGGCAAATGGTCTCGGACGGGGTCTTCGGGACCGTCGCCCAGGTCCAGGTCAACTACCGTCACCCCATCAACATCGCCGGCGACAAGGTCTGGAAGCTGAGCAAAGAAACAATGGGCGACGCTATAGCGATGGGCATCAACCACGCGCTTTCGGTGATGATCTACCTGATGCGCTCCCAGACCGGCCCCGTCGGCGTCCTGGCGACGAGCCGGCCCGCCCAGATCAGACAGTTCGAAGAGGACCCGATCTGGAACATTCTGGTCAAGTTCGACAACGGCGGCGCCGGCTTTTGCTTCGGCAACATCGAGAACAGCAACGGCTACGACGCCTACCATAACGTTCTCGGCTCCGAAGGCGGCTTCGTCTTCGACTCCCAGCTTGAGCGGACCCATAAGGTCCGATATTGGTCCGCGCGCGAAACCGCCGGCAAATGGGTCTATCCGCTCGACCCCGACCGCTGCGCGCGCGAGGGCCGGCGGGATTTCGCCTGGCCTCCCGACACCACGACACCGGACAGCGGCGACGTGGTGAATCATCAAACGTCCGAGTGCGTCGGGCATTTCATCGAGTGCGTGAAGTCGGGGACCAAATCGCCGCTCAGCTTCACAAACTCCGCCATCCTTTCCGAGATCGGCTGGGCCGCGCGGATGTCCGCCGCCACGGGCAAGCAAATCCCTCTGCCGCTGGACTACAGCGCCGCGGCAGAGTTCTTCGATTGATCCAGCAACGGCGCATACGTCCCATCCGTCCCATAAGTCCTATTCCGGAGAAAAGACAAAATGCCGATCACAATAGCAAAAACAAACTCTGCTTACGAACGCGAACCGCTTCTCGCCCCCTTCGGCTTCAAAGGCGGCAGTCTTACCGAACTCTGGCAGACTATCGGGCATCTGGAGAGCGCAAACGGCAATACCGGCCTGGGTCTCGGAACCCAGAGCGTGCTCTGGTCCGACGCCAACGTCTTCACCAGCCGCTCGGAAACCGACGGCAACCGGCTCATGTACGACACAACCGCCCACGCGCTCTGGGCGCTCATCGGCTTCAAGTTCGACAATCCAATCGACCTCATCGATCCTCTCGTCGAGGAAACCTACGACTTCGCCAGGCATATCTCCGGCGTCGACGACCTGCGCCTCACCTTTGCCCTCAACGCGCTCGTCGCCGTGGACAACGCGGTCTGGCAGCTCTACTGCGCGGAGAATGGCATAACCAGTTTCGACGATATGGTCCCCGCCGAGTTCCGCCCCGCCCTTCCCCTGCGGCACGACAAGCTGGTGAACAGCGCGCTGATGACATACGGCACGCCTCTTGATGAGGTTGTGCGAACGGTCAAAGATGGATGCTTCCTCATCAAGGTCAAGCTCGGGGCCGACCCGGACAAGGACGGCGACCGCGAAAAAATGCTGGAGTGGGACAAACAGCGGCTCTCCTCTATCCACGACAAAGTGAAGGATCTGGAAACGCCGTACACCGAGAACGGCCGGATTGCCTACTATCTCGACGCGAACGGCCGCTATGACGGCAAAGATCGCCTTATGCGCCTGCTGGATCACGCGGCGGAGATCGGCGCGCTCGATCGCATCGCCATCTTCGAGGAGCCGTTCCCGGAGGATTTGGAGCTGGACGTGAAGGATATCCCCGTCCGAATGGCCGCCGACGAGAGCGCCCATTCGGATGAAGACGCTTTGGAGCGGATTCAGACGGGTTATCGGGCAATTGCGCTCAAACCGATTGCTAAAACGATGAGTATGAGCCTCAAAATCGCCAAGGTTGCGCGCGAAAACGACGTTCCCGTATTCTGCGCGGATTTGACCGTCAACCCGGTCCTGGCGGACTGGAACAAGAACGTCGCCGCCCGCCTCGCGCCGCTTCCAGGGGTAAAGATCGGCATGGTCGAGGTCAACGGCCCTCAGAACTACCGCAACTGGGAGACGATGAAGTCATACCACCCCTGCCGCGACGCCCGCTGGATCGACTCCGAGCGCGCCATCTTCCACCTCGGCGATGACTTCTACGCCCAAAGCGGCGGCATTCTCAAACAAAGCAAGCACTACCGCGAACTGCTGAAAGCCGATAGCTGAAAGCTGTCAGCTATCCCAGTCATCCGCGTTCATCTGTGTCTATCTGTGTTCATCTGCGTTCCTCCCTGAACCACCCGAGATCGGGCGCGATTTGCAAGATCGCGTGCGATTTGTACAAGACTCGCACGAACTCCGCATCCCACGCCACCTGATCGGCTATCTGCTGCATGGTCGAACGTTCCCAGGACATGTTCGCCTAATCGGCGTCGGCGGCAACACCAATGTGAAGGAAAAGGGCGAAAAAGGGGACCGAGGACCTGTTGAAAAAGGCCCGTATGTTGTCATTCCGACGAGGAACGAGGAGGAATCTGCTAGGCTTCGGGACACGCCTTTCCGTCTCCTTTCGCCCGGCCAAACAGACGCGATGGGTTGATTCCACATACACATCATCTATATAGGGGGTGTGTGGAATGTGGAATCGGTTCTATCCCTCCAGGTATCCTACCTGGAGGGACCAACCGTATGCACATAGAACACCCCCTATGGAACCACTTGCCGAGCAATCGGCGGTCGGGAGGCGAGTCACTACGCCGCAGTATAAACACTGGAAAAACATAGCGGAGGGCTTCGATCTCTGCTTCATCACTACCACGATTGAACGGTTCGTGCCCCTACTTGCAGAGCCGGAAAACGCCCGGCTGCTGCTGTCCGCCCTCGACTTCTACAGAGAGAAGCACGGAGTTTTGATTCACGCCTACGTACTCTATCCCTCCAGGTTGAAGGCCCCTCCAGGTAGGATACCTGGAGGGATAGGAACGAGGAATCTGCTTTACCCGGCCTGAAAACACGCCCCCCATCCCAACACCACCACGCCGGAAAGACGTCATCCTGAGGAACGAAGGATCTCCTCCCGGACAGCCACAGCCCTCGGCTGCGAAAGCCAAACGCGCTGCTCGTGTGATAGAATATGGGCAGTAGGCACGAGACGGGAGCTCCCAGCTGGCGCGTACATAGCCTTTTATGATACCGGCGGCAATATCCCGTTGACAAGGACGGCTTCGGGCAGCCCGAGGTGGATTGATGCGTTTGCATGGATCGGCCGCCACGAATTGAGGCACGTAGCCCACTTCACTGCGTTCTGGGCCAATCAAGACCATGACCATGATCTGGACTGGGATGGAGACTACATTCCTGATTTGGATGAGCCCACTTTCGGGCGCGGCGGCTACAACCCTCTATCGAGATATACGTACGACGATGAGATCGGTTACGGGGAAGATCCCATTGAGGACACTGAGGATATCTGCATGCGCAGCGACAGCTATCCTTGGGACGCCATCCAACTCTGGCAGAATACGGAATGCGGGAGATGACCGGGCCTATTATGGACAGGTGTGGGAATACCCACAATGATAATGGAGGAGAATATGAAACAGTGTAAGGTGCGGATGTTCGCCGCGGTTTGCTGCTTGCTTGTGCTTTGTGTCCCGTACTGCCGGGCTGCGGAGCCTTCGGTCGAGAAGCGAACAGGTGACGCTGCCCTCGGCGAACTCAGGGTCGTCAACCATGGTTCCCTGTCTTCCACCGATCGTGTCGATCGCCTTGTCGCGTTGCTTCGGCGTGAAATAACAGAACCTTCGGCGCCCGTCTTGGGTATTGGCGGAGGGCCTATCGATTCCGGTTACGTTCAGGAGGTCATACTGGGATCAGTCCGCACGTATGTCCAGCAAGGCGCCAATCGGGAGTCCCTTAGGAATTGCGTGGCATCCAAACTAGCCTCACTCGCCTCCTCGGATAAGCCCATGGCGGACAGACTCACCGTAATGCTGGGGAATGTCGGAGACCGTAGCGTCGTGCCGGCGTTGATCAACGTAATGGAAAACCATGAAGATGGCTTCATGCGTTACGCAGCGGCGCGTGCGCTTGGCGGAATAGGGGATCGTTCATCCATACCGGCTCTCAAACGATGTCTCGAAACGGACACTTTTGCCCGGGTACGTCTTGGGTCCAGCATACGGAACCTTACTCCCAGAGAAATGGTGTATTCACCAGTCCGCCTCGCAGCCGCCGAAGCCCTGAGAAGCATGGGGGAGATCGTGCCCGTCGGAGCGGAGATTGTTGACGCACGGTACCTCGTTCCCCGGCTGGAACAATTGTTCTGTACGAGTGAGCCTCCGTTCAGGGCGTTGATGATGATGGGGAACCTCGCTTGTCCTGAGGCCGAAGACGCAATTCAGCGTTATATTGACGCGAAGCAGGCCGTTGGAGCATCCTCGGGTCTCGTTGACTATGCCAAGGATACGTTGGCGCGGTCAAGGGTCGTACGGTCGAAGACGACAGAATAAGGGGGAATAAGGGGACGGAGCCTTCTCCATACCAAGCCGTCTGTTGTTTATACTCTTTTACCGCCAATTGGCGGGACGGCTGATAGTGCGGTTTTTGCTGGAGCCATTTTAGTGGCACATTCGATCCCAGGAGGAGAAATAATGAAACGGTTGTCAAGCGTTTTCGGGCTTATAGCTTTTTCGGTCCTGTTGTCGTGCGGGGTCCAAAGATGTGAGAGCGTAGTGGTTTCCGAATCGAAATTTGGTGTCATTCAGAGCATGACAGTTTCGGGACTTGTGGCTGCGCTCCGGGATCCCTCTTATCAGCGAGTGATCGTCTGCATCGAACTCGGTACGCGGAACGACAAGTCCGCTATAGCGTCGCTCCGCGACGTGCTAATAGACAGTTCGCTCGACGTCCGCGTTGCGGCTGGTGATGCGCTTCTCAAACTGGGCGATACAACCGGTGTTCCAGCGCTCAAGGACGCTCTAGCGTCCTCCTCGGCTACGCAAGCGACCCTCGCCGCTGCCGCTTTGGCCAGGAATGGTGACTATGCCGGCGTCGAGATTGCCAAATCGCACCTCGCGGACGAGTCCACGCTTATAAGGGTTTGCTCGCTGACTGCTGTTGGCCTTTGTCCCGACGATAACGTGGCTTACGCCGCCTTACAGGCGGGCTTAGTTGATAAGTCCAACAACGTTCAGGGAATGGCCATTTGGCTTCTGAGCAAACGGAAAAGTACACGCAGTGTCGAGTTGTTGGCGTCGCACCTGTCTTCGCCGGACTGCCTGCGCCGGAGGCTTGTGCTGCAGGCGATAGTGGACACGCAGTTGTGTGCTGCCATACCGGTTCTTGTTGACACGCTGTCCGACAGCGATGGGGGGGTACGTTACTTCGCGGCAAAGCTGCTTAATGGCTTGACCGGCCGCAAACAGCCGGAAATGTCCTTGTTCCGACCTGAGAACGTTCAGACCGCGCAGACGGAGTGGCGCGCATGGTGGTCGGTGAACAAGCAAAACTACCCACCCGGTCAGAAGGCAAAGACTCCTGAACCATCTCCAGCGATGATTCCTGCGATTCTGTGATTATCGTCTATGTCATGCCGTTGGGACTGCCGGTCTACACCTGTGATTTTGTGCCAGTTTTCTATCCCTCCAGGTATCCTACCTGGAGGGACCAAATAATTCTTTCGTATTTTCGCATCTTCGTGCTTTCGTGGTTAATCCCGGTTCCGGTCTTTATCCGCGTTCTTCCCTGAACCTCATCTACCGACAAGAGCGGCCCCCTACTCTCCCAGGTAAGCCTTCCTCACCAACTCGTTCGAGAGCAGCGCCTCCGCGGAGTCCTCCAGCACAACCTGCCCGCTCTCCAGGACGTATCCGCGGGAGGCAAGCGCAAGCGCCTGGTGCGCGTTCTGTTCTACGAGCAGGATCGTCGTCCCGCTCCTGCTGATATCCCCGATCGTGCGGAATATCTCCTTCACCAGCGCCGGCGCGAGGCCGAGGGAGGGTTCGTCGAGGAGCAGAAGCCTTGGCCGGGACATCAGCGCGCGGCCCATCGCAAGCATCTGCTGCTCACCGCCGCTGAGCGTGCCGGCAGCCTGGGAGCTTCGTTCCTTCAGTCTTGGAAACAGCGCGAATACCGTGTCGAAATCCCTGCGTATCCTCCCCGCGTCCTTCCGGGAGTAGGCGCCAAGCTCCAGGTTTTCCCTCACGCTCATATTGGCGAATACCCGCCGCCCTTCCGGCGCCTGACACACACCCATCTTCACGATCTCGTGTGGACGGAGGTTCGAGAGCGTTCTTCCCGCAAAGCGAATCTCTCCCTTCGCGGGCCGGAGCAGACCGGAGATCGCCCGCAGCGTGGTGCTCTTACCGGCGCCGTTGCTGCCGATCAGCGTCACCACCTCGCCCTCATCCACCCGCAGACTGACCCCGTGCAGCGCGTGTATCGCGCCATAATAAACGTCTATATTGTCCAGCTCAAGCAGCATACTAACTCTTTTTCCGATCCATCCGCGTTCATCTGCGCTTATCTGTGCTCATCCGCGTTCTCCCCTGAACCCCACCAATCGCAAATCCCCTTCCCTTCGATTCAACTGACTCCACGCTGTGCGCGGGTCTCAGACCCCGCACTATGGCCGACCGAAGGTCTCCGTTTTCGTCCGACTATCTCCACTCCCTCTTTCGACTTTTCGTCCTTTCGTGTTTTCGTGATTGACCGGATCCTGCTGCCCTCCCTATCCGCGTTCATCCGTGTTTATCTGTGTTCATCTGCGTTCTCCCCTGAACCCCACGTGCAGCCTACGCCTCCCCCAGGTACGCTTCGATCACCGCCGGGTTGTTCCGGATTTCCTCCGGCTTTCCCTCGGCGATGACCTTGCCGTAGTCGAGGACGTAAATCCTCTCGCAGATGCCCATAACCACCTTCATATCGTGCTCGATAAGCAGTATAGTCAGCCCGAAATCGTCACGAATCGACTTGATAACCTCCATCAACTCGCGCGTTTCGTGCGGGTTCATGCCGGCTGTAGGCTCGTCCAGCAGCAAAACCTTCGGCTCCGACGCAAGCGCCCGGGCGATTTCCAGCCTGCGCTGCTCGCCGTACGGCAGGCTTCGCGCATCGGTGTTCTGAAAACCGCCCAGCCCCAAAACGTGCAGAAGGTGAATAGCCCGCGTTGTCTGCTCGTGGTCTTGGACCGCAAATGCGCGCGTTCGCCATATCGCGTCCCCCGGTGAATAGCGCACGTGGGTATGCGCGCCCACCCGGACGTTGTCCAACGCGGTCAGACTGCCGAACAGGCGGATGTTCTGGAACGTGCGCGCAATCCCCACCGCGGCTATCTCGTGTGGTTTGTGGCCGTGGATCGGCCTGCCCCCGAGATATATGCCGCCCATTGTGGGTCGATACACGCCGGTTATGAGGTTGAATACCGTAGTCTTGCCGGCGCCATTTGGGCCGATCAGGCCGATGAGTTCGCCTGGTTTCAACGCGATATTGACCGAATCCACGGCAACCAGACCGCCGAACGCAATGAAACAATTATCGAGGGTCAGCAGGGCGTCACTCATTTGCCGCCCCCTCCGGAGTTACCGCCGTCAGGATTCGCCGGCCGCGGCGGTTGAACGGACCTGCGGCGAAACAGATTGCGAACGCTGAACTCGGAACGGCCGAACAGACCCTGGGGGCGCGTGAGCATAAGCACGATGAGGAGCACGGCATACACGACCATGCGCACGTTCTGAATACTGCCGGGCAGGTAGTTTTGCAGAAGCATCGGCAGCGCTGTCAGGACTATGGCCGCGACGCAAGAGCCCGTGATGCTTCCTCCTCCGCCTAACACCACCATAACCACAATGTCTATCGACTTCATGAAGTCGAAGGACTTCGCGGTCAGATAATCGTCGTATTGGGCAAACAGCGCTCCGGCTACGCCGGCCCAGGCGGCGCCCATTGCGAA
This sequence comes from Armatimonadota bacterium, assembly GCA_030649165.1. GTDB lineage: Bacteria > Armatimonadota > UBA5829 > UBA5829 > JAUSEB01 > JAUSGG01. The sequence goes on along the minus strand of JAUSGG010000034.1, from coordinate 11,020 downwards.
GACCATGACCTTATACCGGAACACCGCCACGCCCGCCGATTCGGCGGCGACCTCGTCATCGCGAATTGCGAACAACGCCCGCCCGTGAGACGACATTGCCAGGTTGCGCGAAAAGAGAACCACGAGTATTGCCGCGCCGAAAATCCACGTAAAGGTCGCCTTATCTATGGCCCCGAGCGCGTTCAGCAGGGTTCCGGTTGCGTCCCGTGTTATGTCGAAGCCGCGCGCCCCTCCGACGGCGTCGCTGTTCTCGATGATCACCCGGATGGCCTCGCCGAAGCCCAGCGTCGCTATAGCCAGATAGTCGCCGCGAAGCCGCAGCGACGGCAGCCCGACCAGATACCCCGCGGTTCCGGCCGCGACCGCGGCGATGAGGATTGCCAACAGCATCAGCAGAACCGCCGCCAAAGCAAGAGGCAAGTGCGCGAATCCTGTCAGCCAGGCGACCAGTCCGTTACCCCAATAGAAGGTCAGGACGCCTGAAGCATACGCTCCGATTGCGTAGAATCCGGCGTGGCCAAGGGAGAATTGCCCGGCGAAGCCGTTGACGAGGTTGAGGCTGACTGCGAGGACGATGGCTATTCCGCTCAACATGATCATCCGAACGTAGTACGGCGGAGCATATAGCATCAGGACCGTGCCGAGAAGTTGCAGCGCTACAAGCGCGCCGACAGCTATGAGAAAGATCGCCATTCGGTTCGACCGGGGGCTGGAGACGCCGCTAGACTTTTTCAACAGTCCCCCTCCCCAGAAGTCCCGACGGCCTTATCAGCAGCATGAATATGAGCACGCCGAATACGACAGCGTCACGGTACGACGAGGTCCAGTAACCGGAGACCATCGTCTCCGTCATTCCGATCGCCAAACCGCCTACCATGGCCCCGGGAATGCTGCCGATTCCTCCCAAGACTGCCGCGGTGAACGCCTTTATCCCGCGCAGCAGTCCCATCATCGGCGTAATGCTCGGCTCCTGCATAGCGACCAGCACACCGGCCGCGCCCGCGAACGCAGAGCCGATCACGAAGGTGAGGAGGATGATCGCATCGGTGTTGATGCCCATCAGGCTTGCGGTCTCGCGGTCGAACGACACTGCGCGCATCGCCTTCCCGACGCGGGTCCGGTAGACTATCATCCACAGTACAAAAAGGAGTATGATCGCGACGGCGAAGGTGAGGACCTCCTGCCTGCCGACGACAGTCTCGCCGAGTCTCAGCAAGGCCGTATCGGTGTTTGCCAATTGCGGAAACGCCTTGGGGTCGGTCTTGAAAACGAGTTGGCCCCCGTACTCCAGAAACAGAGAGACGCCGATTGCGGTGATGAGGGCGGTCAGCCTGGGGGCGCGCCTCAAGGGCCTGTAAGCGATCCGCTCGATGACCGCTCCCGCGAGGGCGCTGAAGACCATCGCGGACAGCAGCAGGACGAGGACCTCGAAAATGGAGAGTTCGGCGCCGAAGCCGAGCCAACGAGCGACGTAATACCCGGCGAAGGCGCCGAGCATGTAGATGTCGCCGTGCGCGAAGTTGATCAGCCTGAGCACGCCGTACACCATCGTGTAGCCCAGGGCGATCAGGGCATATATGCTTCCCAGTGTCAGGCCGTTTATTAGCTGTTGAGGTAACTCACCCAATGGTCTTGTTTCAATCCCCACCGACCCTTTCGGGCCGGTGCAACGCCGACACCGCGCTGAAAGCGAGCGATTCAAAATCTTACGGACGCACTGTAGTGACGTATTGGAACTTATTGCCCTTGATCTGCAATATAACGCCCGGTTTCACGGCGTTGCGGTCCTTGTCTATCGTTATCGAGCCGGTGATTCCGGGGAAGTTCTTCGTCGCGGCGATGGCGTCGCGTATTTTAGCTCCATCAGTCGATCCCGCGCGCTCGATCGCCCGGGCCATGATGTGCATAGCGTCATAACCGAGCGCGGCCAGGGCGTTGGGATCGCTGCCGAACTTCTTGCGGTAGGCGGCGATGAACTTCTTCACTTCGGGGCCGCCCATTGCGGCGTCGTAATGGTTGCTGAAATAAGAACCTTCCAGCGCGCCGCCGGAGTTCGGGATCAGCGTTGACGAATCCCAGCCGTCTCCGCCCAGCAGAGGGACCTTGATCCCAAGCTGCCTCGCTTTTCGGGCGATGAGGTCCACTTCCTGATAATAGCCTGGGACGAAGATGATCTGCGGCTTCGTGCCTCTGATAGCCGTTATCTGCGAGCTGAAATCGGTATCGCCTTCGCTGTAGGAAACCTCTCCGACGATCTGTCCGCCGAGTTTGCTGAAACTGTCGGTGAACGACTTCGCCAGGCCCACGCTGTAGTCGTTCTTCACGTCCTTTATGATGGCGGCCCTCTTGAGACCGAGGGTTTCGGCGGCGAACTTGGCGCAAATGGTCCCCTGGAAATCGTCGATGAAGCAGACCCGGAATATGTAGTCGCCCCGCTTGGTTACCGCCGGGTTGGTCGAAGACGGAGTGATCATAGGAACCCCCGCCTGCTGGCATACCGGGGCCGCGGCCATGGATCGGGTGCTGGCCACCTCGCCGAGAACGGCCGCTACGCGGTCCTGCATGACCAACTTGGTCACGGCGGTCTTGGCCTCCGCCGGATCGCTGCGGTCGTCCTGGATGATCAGGCGGATCTTCTTGCCGAGCACGCCGCCGGCGTTGTTGATCTCCTCAACGGCCAGGTCGATCCCGTTCTTCGTCGTGATCCCGAAATCGGCGGTCGTGCCGGTGAGGGAGCCGTACTCTCCGATCAGTATCTCATTGGAAGCCGACTGCTTTCCGCAGCCGGTCATTACGGCGCCGATTGCAACCGCAACCGCCAGCGCCAAAAGCAGAACATGTCCGTGCCGCATACGCACTCCTTACTTGAGCTGAGAATGCAAAAAATGCCAGCCGACCGCGTTTGACGATCAGTGGCATTACAATATTAGCAGAAAACGGCGCGGTTGTCAGTTGACGTTTTGTTGTTGGTTGTTGGTTGCCGGATATTGCTTGTTTTGAACCGCTGAAACGCTGACGCGCATGGTCTCGCTGAATCCCCTGCGCCGGCATCTGACACTGTTTACCGTTCACTGTACGGACAGAGCGATTCGTGATTCGTGTTTAGTGACCGGTAGCGCTGTTTCCACGCGATTTGGCCCTGTTCCGCGGTGGTTACGGGCAAAGACAGGGCAGTTACGCGCATGTTTCCGCGAATTTCGGTACGTTTTCCGGTGGTTTTACCTACATTTTCAAATACCCCGGTTCTGGTCGTCGCTACGTCACGATTTGCGCAATGGTCGCGATCGCCGAAATTCGCCCATTTTTGGGCCGCCAACAAAACCGCGGGCCATCCACGCGCGTGATCGCCCAAAAATGGGGGTTTTTTGTCTCCCATGTACATGCCCAGCAGAAGGCCATTTTCGCATCAGTACCTTAGGGGTATATTTTCGGGAATTCTTTGCGGCGAACATAAGTTCGTGTATGATGGTGTGCTTCGGGGGGAGGGGGTTCCTCTCGACTCGCTTCACTCCTTCGGAGGAATTACCGCCCCCGGGGGCGAAGCTGTCTCGGGACGCAGTTTGCCTGCTATCTTGGTTTGCGGGAGGAGCTATGGCGAAGATCGTAAGGATAACGACGGACAGGGTGACAATGCTCGCGGAGTTGAACGAGACGGTTACAGCCTCAAAGGTCTGGGACGCGCTGCCGATCGAGGCGCACGGCAACACGTGGGGCGATGAGATTTACTTTGGCATCCCGGTCCATTGCGACTATGAGAATCCACGGGAGATTGTCGATCTGGGCGACCTGGCGTATTGGCCGCCCGGAAACGCTTTCTGCATATTCTTCGGACGCACCCCGGCCAGCCACGGCGACGAGATCAGGCCCGCCAGCGCGGTGAACGTCTTCGGCAAACTGCTGGGAAGCCCGGAAGAGTTCAAGTCCGTGCCCGACGGCGCAAACGTTTTGATCGAGAGGGCGGGTTCCGAATAGAAGTCAGGAGTTAGAAGTTAGAAGGTTAGTATGGTTTGATACGCGAGGCGTTTCAAGAGGTCCGCTGCGTTCCTTATGGACTCCTCTTTCGACGCGAACTCCGTGAGCGCGAATATGCCTGCCAGGCCCGCGGATTTGAGGTCTTCAGCGCCTTCACCGATGCAGCCGGCAAGCGCAATCACCGGTATCCGATGCGCCTGGGCGCGGCGAAGGACCCCGGCGATGGTCTTACCGTATAGCGTCTGCCGGTCTATCCTCCCCTCGCCCGTCACGATCAGATCGGCGTCACGGAGGCGGTCATCGAAACCCACGGCATCCAGGACCAGGTCAGCGCCCGGCTCGATACGAGCGTCCAGGAATGCGGCCAGCCCGGCGGCGAGACCTCCGGCGGCGCCCCCGCCGGGCAAATCGCCTACGTTCTTATTCAGGTATTTGGGAATTACCTTAGCATAGTTTGATAGGGCGCCATCCAATATCCGGACCATTTCCGGCGTCGCGCCTTTCTGGGGTCCGTAAACAGCGGAGGCGCCCTCAGGACCGATTAGCGCGTTTCGCACGTCGCAGGCAACGACGACATCGACAGCGCCACGGGGGAAACGCAGGCCGCTCGCATCGATACGCGCCAAATCCGCGAGCGCAGCCCCGCCCGGCCCAAGTTCGACGCCTCCGGAATCCACGAACCGCACGCCAAGCGCCCACAGAGCCCCCGCGCCGCCGTCATTGGTGGCGCTGCCGCCGACCCCGATGATGATCTTCCTGACATTGTGTGTTAACGCTGCCTCTATCAGTTCGCCGACGCCATAAGTGGTCGTAATCAGCGGATTGCGGCGGTCCGGGGGAACAAGACCCAACCCCGCGGCCGCGCTCATCTCGATCACCGCGGTCTCGTTAGCGCCAAGCAGCCCGTAGGTCGCGTCTACAGGCTCCATCAGCGGTCCGTGCACGCGCCGGGTCAGTTTCCGGCCCCGTGTTGCGCTTACCAGCGCATCAACCGTCCCTTCGCCGCCGTCCGCAAGTGGAAGCTCGACGATGTCGGCGTCGGGAATAGCCTCGCGCACTCCGGCGGCGATAGCAGCGGCCGCCTCAGCCGCTGTAAGAGTCCCTTTGAACGAGTCGGGGGCGACGATGACCTTCATGCCGTGGGCTCGGGCGCTTGAACGGCATTCACGGGATACGGCAGGGGCTCGTCGTTGAGGCCGGCGATCACGTTCTCGACGGCCATGTATGCCATTTTGGTGCGGGTCGCTACGGTGGCGGACCCGATGTGGGGGACGACGACCACGTTGTCCAGCGCCAGAAGCGGGTCATCGCAGTCCACAGGCTCATTCTCGAATACGTCCAAGCCCGCCCCCGCTATTCTTCGGGTCTTGAGAGCAACATAAAGGGCGTCCTGATCGACGATGGGTCCTCTTGCCGTATTGATCAGTATGCCTGTCGGCTTCATCAGCTCGAACTCGGCCCTTCCGATGAGGCGCCGCGTCTCCGAAGTCAACGGAGCGTGGATCGTCACGAAGTCCGACTTGCGAAGCAGCTCGCCAAGCTTTACGCGCCGCGCGCCGAACTCGTCCTCCACCTCAGGCACAGGCCGCGGATTTGTGTAAAGGATAGGCATCGAAAAGCCGCACGCCCGTCTTGCCATTGCGCGGCCTATCCTGCCCATTCCGACAATACCTATCGTGGCCCCTGATACGTCCTGACCTAGAAACAGCGTCGGAGACCAGGCCCGCCAGCCGCACGCGCGCAGAAAACCATCCGCCTGGACGATGCGCCTGGCGACGGCGAGGAGCAGCGCAAAGGCCAGGTCGGCCGTCGTTTCCGTCAAGACTCCCGGAGTATTGCCGACGGCAATGCCGCGGGCGGTGGCCGCGGCGACGTCGATGTTGTCTACACCCACCGCATTGTTGCTGATGACCCGCAGATTCGCCGCTGCTTCCATCAGATCCGCGTCGATCTTGTCCGTGAGCATAGACAAAATCCCCTCAGCCCTCACTGCTTCGCGCAGGAGAACGTCCGGGGGCGGGGGCGTTTCCTCCATCCAGACGCTGACTTCGGCGGTGTTCTCCAAAAGCGTTATCGCTTCGATGGGAAACGGTCGAGTGACAAAGACCTTTGGTTTATCCATAACCTTCTGCTCCATTCTACGGAATAATAGCAAGGACGCATTCTGTTGTCAATGAAGGCTGCGATACCGGCCACGGGATATTCATCCCCAACAATACGTTCGATAAAACCGGGCCGGAGCGGGGACATGTCAAGTATACGGAATGACCCCACCCCGACCCCAGTTTAGAGATTAGAAGTCAGAGGTTGGAAGTTGGAGTTGGGTTCAACCCTCACCCCAACCCTCTCCCTTCCAGGGAGAGGGGGTTTTCCGCCATCGACTCCCTCGACTCGATTGAGTTCAGTTTCAAGGAAATGTCATTCCGACCGAAGTGGAGGAATCTGCTTTTTCCGGTTGCGTCACGCTAAAAAGCAGATTTCTCGACTCCGCCGGCGCTCCGCTCCTAAGAAAGCGCCCCATTTCGGGATTTCCGGGTTGGGACCCGAAGTTGTCCGCTATAGCACGCGTATGGCGCCCAACCCTCAAATCCCGAAACAACGGGGTGGTTCCTTTCCGAAATAACCCCGATCCGTCGGGGTCGGTTGCTCGAAATGACGATGTGCGCAGAACCGAATTCTTGCCTCGACTCGAGGTTGTTGCGATAGAAGCAAATCTACCTCAGATAGCAGCCAGGTATACGATATGTAGTATGGTCCAGCCTGATTCCCTACTACATATGGCAGCGCTGATCCCGGTATACCGTCTATCGCAACGGCCTCGACTCCCCATCGTTTGACATCATGTCTCCAGACACCATATAATGAGCACGAGTTTGCCATCGCGCAAGCCGGTGGACCGGCAAGCCATGTGAGTGAGGAGACCTAACAATTGCTGCGACCAGAAGATTTTTTCGACCTTGACGGTTTCGAATTCGACGAGGTATTCGACGGCTGCGAATACGTGTGGGAAGCGATCTCGCGGATCGGCAAGTACGCGCTCGCTTTTATCGCGACTCGCGACGACAACGCGATAGCGGGACGAGTGATGACCGGAGCCCACGTCGCGGACACGCAGACCGTGGTGATTGGAGAGGGCACGGTCGTCGAGCCGGGAGCGTACATAGAGGGACCGACGATCATCGGATACGATTGTCAGATCCGGCACGGCGCCTACATCCGGGGCAATGTGGTGATCGGCAACAGCAGCGTAATCGGCCACGACACCGAGATCAAGAATTCCATCATGCTGAACTACAGTCAGGCGCCTCATTTCGCCTATATCGGTGACAGCATACTCGGAAACAACGTAAGTGTGGGCGCGGGCACAAAACTCTCGAATCTGCCCCTCAACAGCAATAAGGACGACTCGGGGCGCCGGCCGACCATTGTTGTCAACGTAGAGGGAAGGGATTACGACACCGGTCTGGTCAAGTTCGGGGCGATAGTGGGAGACGATGCGCAGGTCGGCTGCAACGTCGTGACCAATCCCGGCTGTATGTTAGGCAAACGCACGCTGGTCTACCCCTGCGTTTCCCTGAAGAAGGGATACTACCCGCCGGACCAGATCATCAAGCTCCGCCAGCAGGTCGAAATCACCGGGCGAAAGGAGCTCAGCTCCGCTGTCTGATCTGAGCCCGCAGCGCGGAGACTTCCGCTCCGATGACGGTCACCATAGAAGAGTAGTATATCCACACCATAAGGATGATCACCCCTCCGAGCGAGCCATAGACGCGGTTATATCCGGCAAATCTCGGCACGTACCAACTGAAGGCGTCTTTGGCGAGTTCCCACAGCACGGCCGCCACACCCGCGCCTACAAGCGCGTCGCGCCATTTTACGTGGCGATTTGGGAGAAACTTATAGACCATCGTGAACATGGCGGTCGTCAGCGCAAGAGTGATGAGAAAACCTGCCGCCGTCCACGTCCACTGCGCCTGCAGAATGACATTGAGTATCCGAATGCGATGAAAACCGCGCACGACCTCCGTCAGAGTCGTTACGCCAAGATTGACCAGCAAAAGCGCGCCGGCCCCGAGCGCCATGCCGAGGGCAACCAAGCGTTGTTTGACGAAACTTCTCCGCTCCCGCACGTTCCAGGCGATGTTGACCGCCGTTTCCAGGCTCACAAAAAACTGAGTCCCCGACCACAGAAGAGCGAGCAGACCCAGTCCTCCCGCTATTCCCCTGCCGCGCACGACACTCTTGAGTGGATCTCCCGCCAGTGAGGGGGAAAAGCGACCAACGTATTCGAACACTTTCGAATACGCCGCCGTCTCGGTCGAATGGAGAACCTGCGCCACGACAGCGACGGCAACCAGAAGCAGCGGCACGAGCGACAAGAGCGCGTAAAACGACATGGAAGCCGATACCATAGGACCGAGGTCCTTATTGAACTCGGCGTATAGCTTGCGGACGAAATCCCACGCTCCGAGCGCGCACCTTTTGACGGTCATCAGTTTCTCCGTTGGGCGAAGATTCTTGGGACATCATAGCAGAAGGAGTCCGGGGAGTCGAGGGAGAGTGGCAGGGCGAGTTGTTCAGTTTCGCGGGAATGTCATTCCAACCGAAGTGGAGGAATCTGCTTTTTCCGGTTGCGTCACGCTCAAAAGCAGATTTCTCGACTCCGCTAGCGCTCCGCTCCTAAGGAAGCGCCCCGTTTCGGGATTTCCGGGTTGGGATCCGAAGTTGTCCGCTATCGCATGCGTATGCCGCCCAACCCTCAAATCCCGAAACAACGGGGTGGTTCCTTTCCGAGATAACCCCGCCTGCGGGGTCGGTTGCTTGAAATGACGATGCCCGGAAGACTGAACTGTTACGGCAGGGCTTACGCATTGAACACTGCGTGAGTTTGCCGGTTGACGGTTATGGGCAGCTAACGACCAATGACTAACGGCTACCGCCTATCCGATTCCCGATCGCTTATAGTCACTGCACAACGGCCACAAAATCGGCTCGTCTTCGATGACCTCCGCAAATCTGCCAAGCTCGTCCAGGAAGTAATTGTCCGTGGCGTCGTCGTTGACCATCGAAACTTCGCGGATAAAGGCCGGTCCGTCGGCGTCGGGGTCAGCCCAGAAGCGATGGAACATCTTTGGGGCAAGCGTGATGCGCTCGCCCGGTCTGAGCGCCAGTTCCTCGCCGGGCTTCACCGTCTTAACGGCGCCGCTGATAACTACCTCGACCGGCTTGTCGCCGAGCTGCCTCTCACCGGCCGCCCAGTAAAGCTCGATGTGCATGTTGGCTCCGCCGGCGCAGATAATGTCTTCCTGCTTTATCGCGTGGTAATGCATCGGCGTCACCTGGCCGGGGGTGGCCATAAGGAGCTTCTCCGCGTAGACCTGATAGCTTCCGGGGTATCCATTCGTGAGCGTGTAGAGCGTAAGCCCTTCTTTGGCGAAATCGGGAGAGGGCTTGAACACATCCCAACCGACTCCTCCCTTTATTGCCGGCCCCATTTCCGCTTTGCGAGCGCGCCACTCCTCCACCGACCACTTTGATTGGGGCGGCAGAAAATCGCCGAAACTGCTGAAGAAATCGGATGCGTTCCGGAGTATTGCGTTGACCTCCGACCTTCTGAGCGTAACCTGAACCAACTCTGTCCTCCTTATTGTGGGCGCCGCGAAGCCTACTTAAGCTCGCCGCGGCATCGAAGAACATGCATCGCCACCTCTGTGGAGGGCATCTCCATAAGCGTTGCGATTTTCTCAATCAAGCGCGCGAGACCGCGTTCGGTGATCTCATCGACCTGTCCGTCCCGTGGACAGTACTGGTCCATTGCATCCGCAACGACCACAGCGGCTTCCGCCAGAAACCTGGCGCGCGTTTGCGGGAACTGGCGCAGCGGCAGCATCGCATATTTTCGAGAGAGCTTCTCCATCAGAATCTCCCAGGTTCTGCTGGCCGTCCCTTCTTCCTGCTTGCGCTGGATCGCGGCCTGCCTGGTGGCCTCCGCCATGACTTCTCGTTTCTTTGCGCTTTCCCAATCGGCGACGGACGTGCCCTCGATCAGCCGCATGGTCAGAGGTTTGCCCGAGGATTCGCGGATTGCCTGGTCGATGGCGTTCTTGTGTTCGCCGCTCGCCAGATGGCCCCTCATCGGGAAATCGGCGGGATGGAAACCCACGATGAAGGAATTGCCCTCGATGGTAACCCCTGCCGCCTTTTCGAGGGCGCGCCACAGGGCGGGACTGATCGTCCGGTTCTTGACTTTCTCCACTACCTCGAGCCATATCGTCTGAGCATCGCGATCCGGCATTTGCAACTATCCTTTCGGCGCCAAATTCAACGAGATTATACGGTTCCGCGGGGGCTCAAGTCAACTCAAGTCGGAAGTGACCAGTAACCGGCGAACAGTGAACCGAGGCTCCCCTCTCTACACTCCACTCCTTCCACTCCGTCCCCCTGCGCATTTCTTTGGAGCAAATCACGCAAAATAGTGGTATGATATTGTAGACTTTCGGTTTATCATTCGAGCAGGAATCGAAGGGAGTAAATCGCCGTGCCCGTTGAAGACGCTGAAATGACGCGTATGGTGCGCCGCGAGATCAGCCGGAGATACATCGACTCGTCCAATCTGGATGTCAGAGTTATGCACGGTGTCGTGTACCTCCGTGGCTGGGTGGACAAACTGAGAGGTCATCATCAGGACGTGGACCTCAAAGAGGAGCTCGAAGTCATCCACCGGATACTTATGCAGAGACCCGGCGTTCGGGACGTTGTCATCGAGACCGAATGCGGAAAAGCCAAGCCGTCGCCCGCCTAGCCTCAATACGGTTCACTTAAGCGGATCCCCCCTCACCCCAACCCTCTCCCGCCCAGGGGGAGAGGGGGACTTGGCGGATGCGCCACGTTAAGTGAACAGTGTTGCGCCTAGCCTGTATTATTCACGAACAACGCCGCGGAGATTGTCATTCTGAACGAAGAGAAGAATCTTGTTTTGCTACTGCGCCAGGTGGGGCCTGTTCAAACCTCACGTGGTATTTTCGTGATACGAGATCCTTCGCTGGCG